>JAZSPU010000053.1:0-57438 GCA_045537575.1 Acutalibacteraceae bacterium | reverse complement strand
GGTTTTTACACCTTCCGGTTACATACCACCCACCAATTCTCCGTTAAGAACATCACGGATACTCACAGTGGTTTTTGTATTCCTTAATAAGTTTTTTAGAATGGATATTGCCCTTTATAATAGCAAAAAGTTTTTTAAGCTTTTGCTTTTCGAAAAATACCTTTAGGACCAACCATCTTATATAGGTTCTTCTTTCCTGCTTTAAGTCCAAAAAATCCTTATGCTTATAAATATAATATTTTATATTTCTTGCATAATAGTAGGTGCGAAGGGGGGTATGGTTATAGGTATAAAAAGGCTTTTTAAGTTTTTTAATACCGAAAAGCTTTCCGAATATTACGAAAAATTTAACCTCTTTTGCTTTTCCCAGTCTATGATGAAGAATTGCTCTGTTTACCCTTATTATCCTTTTGCCCGACTTTAAAATGCGGGTGCAGTAGTCAAAATCGACGCAGTCGATAAACATTCTTTCATCAAAGCCGCCCAATGTTTGCCAGATTTTAAGATTTGTAAGACAGCCCGACGTAACGGGGCGGTCAATTTCTTCGGTTAAAGGCAGATTTTTAATTTGGTCATTTTCAAAATCATCAATTACCCTTGGGGCGATAATCCCAATATCCTCAGCTACATAATGGCGCATTTCTTCCACCATATTTTCACCCGCCACAGAATCTTGGTCAAGGGTAACAATATAATCAAAGCCTTCGTTTAAAGCCAATTCGCAAAGTTGATTAAGCGCCTTTGCAATACCGAAATTTTCCCCGTTTAGTATAAATGAAATTTTCTCGTCATTTTCAAAAACAGTTTTAATTTCCTCAATATTTTTACTGCCGTTATCCACCAAAAAAATATGCTCTACGTCACTTTTTATTGCCGATATATTTTCCCTGAGTCTTTCTTTTTCGGCTTCATATAGAACAATTCCTGCGCAAATTCTCATTTTTCCCTCACTGATTGGCAATGTTTTTATAAGCCTCGCAAACCTCACTTGTTTCGCCAAGCATTTTTAAATTGCCCTTTTCAATCCACATAACTCTGTCGCAAAGGCGTTCTATCTGCGCAATGGAATGAGAAACTATAACTATGGTAGTTCCGCCCGCCATAAGCTCGTTTATTCTTCTTTCGCATTTTTCCTGGAAGAGAAAGTCGCCTACAGAAAGAATTTCATCAACAATTAGTATATCGGGGGTAATAACCGTTGCAATAGCAAAAGCAATACGGGCTACCATACCTGACGAATAGTTTTTTATAGGCATATCAAGAAAATCGCGAAGCTCAGCAAAGTCAACTATCTGATCGAAATGCTCGTCAATATATTTTTTTGAATAACCAAGCACAGCGCCGTTAAGATAAATATTTTCTCTTGCAGTAAGTTCACCGTCGAAACCGGCGCCAAGCTCAATTAAAGGAGCGATATTGCCGTTAATGGTGATTTTTCCGCTTGTGGGTTTAAGTATTCCCGAAATCATTTTAAGGGTGGTACTTTTTCCCGAACCGTTAGTTCCTACAATGCCGAAAACCTCGCCCTTTTTGATTTTAAAGGAAACGTCGTTTACTGCAATAAAATCCTTGAAGAAAAGCTGACGTTTTATAAGCTTTATAAAATATTCCTTTAGACTTTCAAGACGCTCTGAAGCCATATTAAAGTGCATCGAAACATTTTGGGCTATAACTGAATATTCCTGTTCCATTAGCCTTTCCTCCTTAAATGTGAAGAATAAATTTATCCTGCTTTTTATTAAATACTAAAATTCCAAGCAGCATAAACAGTACGGCATAGCCTACACAAAGAATAATCGACAGCATTTCGGGTGTTCTGTGGAAAAGCACAAGGTCTCTGAATGCAGTAATGTACTGGCACATAGGATTAAAGATAAATACCTTTTCGATTACCGTCATCCAAAAGGTTGCGTTTGCGCCTTCTTTAATGCCGATATTTTCTAAAGTGTAAAATACAGGGGTTAAATACATCCACGCTGTAAGAATAATGCCGTAAATATGAAGTGTATCACGGAAAAACACAGCAAGTACCGAAAGAATCAGCCCCAGCCCCAAACAGAAGAAATAAAATACTATTAAAAGAAGGGGCAAAAGCAGAATATGCCAACTTATGCCGATTTGCTCAATAAGTCCCACAATAAGCACCGCTACCATAGAAACGGCAAAATTAACGAAAGCAAAGCTAACCTTTTGTATAGGGAAAATATATTTGGGAATATATACCTTTTTAATAAGAGATGCGCTTTGCAAAATGGACTGCATTGAAGTATTTGTTGCTTCGCTTAAAAAGTTGAACATAGTTTGTCCGATAATAACGTAAACGGGATAGGAGTAATTACCTAAATCAATGCGGAATACCACCTTAAATACAGTGGAAACAATAAGCATCATAAATAAAGGATTAAGTACACTCCACGCAATACCTAATAAACTTCTGCGGTATTTGATTTTAAAATCCTTTGTAATAAGATAAGAAAGCAAAAAACCGTGCTTTTTCATTTCTTTTATAAAGCCCATACTCTTCTCCCTATATCGATATTAATATAGATAATTATATCATAGCCAAAAACATAAATCAATAAAAAAAAGACACAAGCTATTGCTTGTGTCCTTTGTGTTGGCGCCTACCTATTTTCCCGGGCAGCTGCCCGCCAAGTATTTTCGGCGCAAGTGAGCTTAACTTCCGTGTTCGGGATGGGAACGGGTGGACCCTCACCGCAATCAGCACCAACTGTCTGTCGTCCTGCGACTTTGATATCTTACCACACTATAAAGCATTTGTCAAGCACTTTTTTTAAAAAAATTTATTTTTTTATTTCGTTGACTTAATGACTTTTTAAGTATATAATTTTATTGTATATAAATCAACATTAGGGAGAGTATTTATGATAAACAAACGTATTACAGAACTTGTTAACTACGGCATTAAAAAAGGTCTTTTGGAAAAGGAAGACAAAATTTTCGTAACTAACAGAATTTTAGCAAAATTAAAGCTTGATTCCTTTACTGAAAGCGAAGAAGCAAAGGAAGAAGAACTCGAAATTATTTTAAAGGATATACTTTCCTTTGCTACTGAAAAAGGACTTTGTGAAGACAGCATTACCGAAAAAGATATTTTCGACACCGAAATAATGGCTCTTCTTCTCCCCCGTCCCAGCGAGGTTATAAAAAAGTTTAATAAGCTTTATGAAGAAAGTCCCCAAGCGGCAACCGACTTTTATTATAACTTTAGTCAGGACAGCGACTACATACGCCGTTACCGTATAAAAAAGGATATGAAGTGGACTGCCGATACAAATTACGGCACACTCGATATTACAATTAACCTTTCAAAGTTCGAAAAGGACCCCAAAGCAATAGCAGCGGCAAGAAATGCAGTACAAAGCTCATACCCCCTTTGTCAGCTTTGCAGAGAAAATGAAGGATATCTCGGCAGACTTGACCATCCCGCACGTGCTAACCACCGCATTATTCCCGTAACAATAAACGAAAGCGACTGGTGCTTCCAGTATTCTCCTTACGTTTATTATAACGAGCATTGTATTGTATTTAACAGCCAACATACTCCTATGGCTATAAATCACGATACATTTGTAAAGCTTTTTGATTTTGTAAAGCTTTTCCCCCACTACTTTGTTGGCTCAAATGCCGACCTTCCTATCGTAGGCGGTTCTATTCTTACTCACGACCATTTCCAAGGCGGTCACTACACCTTTGCTATGGCAAAAGCCGAAATTGAAACTCCTCTTACATTTAAAGGTTTTGAAGACGTAGGCGCAGGAATAGTAAAATGGCCTATGTCGGTTATCCGTCTTTTTGGCAAAGATAGTGACAGAATTATCGCTCTTGCCGATAAAATTCTTGATTCCTGGAGAGGTTATACCGACGAATCTGCATTTGTTTATGCCGAGACTGAGGGTACACCTCACAACACCATAACTCCTATTGCACGTAAAAACGGTGAAAACTTCGAGCTGGATTTAGTGCTGAGAAACAATATAACCACCGAGGATCATCCCTTAGGCGTATATCATCCTCACGCCCAGCTTCATCACATCAAAAAGGAAAATATCGGTCTTATCGAGGTTATGGGACTTGCAGTTCTGCCTGCACGTTTAAAGAATGAAATGAAAGACCTTAAGGACGCCATTTTAAAGGGCAGCGATATAAGAAGCGACGAAGTTCTGTCAAAACACGCTGACTGGACAGATGAACTTAAAGCAAAATACACCTTCACAAAAGATAATATTGATGAAATCATCGAAAAAGAAATCGGTGTAGTATTCTCAAAGGTTCTTGAAGATGCAGGCGTATATAAACGTAATGAAGAAGGCAAAGCCGCATTTTTACGCTTTGCAAAGCAGGTTTAAACTAATCAATAAAACACACTCCCGAAAAAATTCGGGAGTGTGTGTTTTTTATTCTTCATATGGATTTTTCCAGTCATACATAAGAGGCGGCTCATCAAAAGGAGTTTCAAAGAAGCCTTCACACAGCGGCTCAGCGTATTTAACCTTTTTAATAACGCTGACCAGTTTTTTAATATCCTCAATTTTGTGGAAGTGGGTACCGTTTCTAAAGTACCAATATAAGTTTTCTTCACAGCCCAAGAATTTATAAACCTCTTGTGATGCCTTTGTGGTCTGCCAACTACCAACAGGGTTTGCCCATATATCACTACCCGCTTCTGATACAAAAAGCACACGGGGCGCAACCATAGCCTTTAAGAAATGGGAGTCAAAGGGAAGCTTTTCGGGAATATTTGCCATCTCATTAAATTCTTCACCCATCCAGTAAGGAAAGCTTCTTACAAGGTCAGCGGCAGTCTCACTAGGTCTTTCCACACCGTCTTCGCCAATTGCCTTTATAAAAAGTCTGTTACAGGAACAAGCGCCTGCACAGGTTGCATTGGGATTAACTATTGCTGCTCTCTCATCAAGCACCCCTGCAAGCATAGCGGTTTTACCGCCACGGGAATGACCTGTAAAGGTAATTAATGAATTATCGGTTTTGCCGATTACCTCTAAGGCGTCAACAACCCTTGAATATCCCCAAGCCCAAGCGGCAAAGGCACCGTAATTATAATCATTATAAGTTTCATAAAAGGCGCCCTTACGTCTGCCCTCGCCTTGAATATCGTGGGCTATTTCGGTTCGGTCAAAAAGAGCAAAGGCTATATTATTATCCCTAAAAACATTTATAAACTCTTTATCGTATGCGTATTCAAAACAGCCGTCGCCGTCAATAACAACGGGACAAGGCTCTTGGCTTTTTGGCAAAAAAAGTTTCATACGAAATCTTACGGATTTTTCCTTTGTTCCGGCGTGAATGACATAAGTGTTGCTATGACTATTACCGGGGACGTATGTAGGCTCTACGTCGAAATATTCAGGAGCAGGCGGCTGTTTTCCGTACTGAAATTCAACGGCGCTTTTATAAAGATTAGCTCTCATTTCCTTCCAATCGCTTGGATGTGTAAATCTTGTTCCGTCTTCTTTCAAAAAAGGATCGGGAAGTTTGCCATATTCCTTATATTCCGTTATCTTGATTTTAAAAAGTTCACTCATTGTTATTCCCATATTTTTCAAAAGTTCCCGAAAGGGTTAAATAATCCGTATTTTCTTCATACCGTATGGTAGGACGGCTGGAAGCATCAATCTTGTTTTCGTTAAAGCTTAAAGTTATTTCAATGGTATTATTAAGGCTGTCTGTTCCCGTAGCAGTAAGGGTATTTTCAATCATCTGCCCCGAAAATTCCATGGTAATTGACGAACAGTTAATATTGCCTTCAATAAAGCCTGCTTCGTAAAAGGTAACAACAATACTGTCTTCCCCGTTTAAGTAAATCCCCGTCTCAATTTCGGGATATATTTCTTCAACAGCGCTCTCATCAGAGGAAGAAACAGGCTGTGACTCATCAGAATTATCGTAAGGAATAGAATTAACCGAAGAGTTTTCTGAAGAAGTATAGCTCGAATCATCGCTATATTCAGTATGGGAAGGCGTGTAGGCAAAATCCTTGCCGTAAACACTTGCCAAAACAGCGGCGCCCACAAGGGTACCTACGGCAATAAATAAAGTAACTGCCGCCATTGCGTATATTTTTCCGTTACCCTTTTTCACACAAGCCCTCCTTAAAAAATTCTATTATAAGTTTAAATCACCGCTAATAAAAAGTCAATACAAAAGCAGTTTTTGACTCATTTTATCAGTAAATTTTTCCAACCCTTCAAAGTCCATAGCATTTATATAAAAACTTTCAAGTTCATCGTGATTTGCTTTTGCTTTTTTAAGCAGCTCTATTGCGCTTAAGCTAAGCTCATTTGACAGTTTATCTGTAAGTTTAACACTGCTTCTGTGTTCTCTTAACATATCTCTGTCCATAAAACGAGCGCTGTGGATTATCCTTTCCTCCCCCTCAAAGCTTTTACCGCTTATAAAGGCAAGAGATAAGGAAGGAATGAGTATATGGTCAATTTGTTCAGAGGGCAAAATATTATTTTTCACCGTTATTATTTCTATGTTTTTATCAATTGCATAGTCTCTAATAACCGACATTATAATACCCGAAACGGTACCGAAGCCGTCTTCTATCAAAATTTTTCTGTCACACAGCATATCAACGGTAGCTTCGCAAAATATTTCTCCCTTATTAGTTATGGCAGAAAGATACCACACCTTTTCTCTGCCCTTTTTATAACCGTCCTTTATAAAGCGTTTGGCAAGTTTTATAGCGAAATCAAAGGTTTTATCAATATCGGTTGCCATAAGGGAAATTTTATTTTTCCGTCTTTTCAGTTGTCCCACAGCGCCAATCACCTTTGAAGCAAGTTTATGAAGTTCTTTATTTTTGTCGCTTAGCTCAATAATTTTCTCCCGTTCTTTATATAATTTTTCACCATCCCAAAACACGCCTAAATCTATGGTTTCTTCGCATACCCCCGGATATTCGGGATTAAGGATATGAGGCGCAGTAGCGTCAAAAAAGCATATTTTTTTACTGTTTGACACAACGCCGTCAAGAGAATCAGGATCACTGCCGCAAGGAACTAAATGCACTTCCTCCCCGTTATTAAAAAGTTCTTCCGCCATTTTCCGCATAAAAGTAGATTTTCCGGTTCCGGGGCCTCCCTTTATAAGAAACACCCTCCATCCATCCTTTAAATCATAGACAGATTTAAAACCGTTAATAAAACCGTCGGCAGAATTAGCGGTCAAAAAATATGTAGGCAAACAATTAATCTGCATAAATCTTCTCCTTTTTCCATTTCTAATTCTATATATGCAAAAGAAAAAGACTTTGACACAACTTATTTTTTATGTTAAAATACTCTTGCGAGTTTGCCGGACGGCTGCGCACCACAGGTGTGAGGAAAGTCCGAGCCCCACAGAGCAGGATAGCGGCTAACGGCCGCCGAGGGTGACCTTAGAGATAGTGCAACAGAGATATACCGCCAATTTATTGGTAAGGGTGGAAAGGCGAGGTAAGAGCTCACCGGCGATATGGAGACATATCGGCCCTGTAAACCTTATCCGGAGCAACGCTGACTACGGCTATACATTTGCTCGATGTGCCGTGAAAAGCGGCTTGAGGAGGTTGGCAACAGCCTCTCGAGATAGATGGTCGTCAATAACAGAACTCGGCTTATAGGCAGACTCAATTAAAAACAGACTCTTTCGAGTCTGTTTTTTTTAATAACGGCTGAAAGAGTAAACATATCGCCGAGCAAATCAAGACCGCCGATAAAAGAGCGGGTTATCCAGCTAGTGCCGATTGTTGCGATTTTAATCATATAACCACCTATAAATAAAGCCGACTGTAAAAGTCGGCTTTAAAGTTTTATTATTTCTTTGCGTCCAATTTGTTTCTCCAACGAACCCACAAAGGAGTTGCAACAAAGAGAGAAGATACACAGCCCGAAACAAGACCGAATACCATAGGAATAGCAAAGGTACGAAGTGAAGTAAGACCGTAAATTTCGGATACTACAATAATTGTGATAACAGCAAGAACGGTAGTAGTTGTTGTTACTATATTTCTTGCAAGTACGTCGTGAAGACTCTTGTTAACCATCTGAGCAAGGGTAAGACCTTCGCTTACCTTCTTATTTTCACGAACAGAGTCATAAACAACTATTGTATCGTTAAGGGAGTAACCGAGAATAGTAAGAACAACGGCAATGAAGTTCATATCTATCTGTAAACGGAAAACTATACAAGCCACAAATGCAACCACAACGTCAAATACAACGGCAACAAGTGCGGTAAGAGCAGCGGTTACACCGCCTATTTTACGGAAACGAAGTCCTACGTAAATAACAACAAGGATTGCAACCACCAAAACAGCGGTAAGAGCTTTAATAAAGAACTTAACTGCAAGGGTAGGACTTACGGACGTTGCGCTGTAAACCTCTACATTATTGTCCTTGTATTTTTCCTGAAGAGCTTTTGAAAGAGCTTCTTGAGCATCTGTTGTTACAGCCTCATTCTTAACAAGAGAAACTGTAATTGTATAGGTATTACCTGCAAGAGATGCGCCCTTTGTTACAACGGCATCTGCCTTTAGGTTTTCGCTAACTAAAGCTTTAACGTCTTCTACGTTAATATCAGCAACCTTGCCCTCTTCAAAGGTATAGTTATAAGTAATAACCGTACCGCCCTTAAAGTTGATGTCGAGCTTTACGCCTAAAGTAACAGCGATAATAACACCCACAAGAGCAAAAGCAGCGTATGCAATAAGAACCCACTTAAGAGGTTTGTTGAAATCTAATCTTTTAGCCATTTCTCTTACCTCCGTAAAGCCAGGGTTTTCTTAGGAACTTAATCTGAGAAATACTCTTAAGCATCCACTTGGAGCAAAGCACACCCATTATGAAGTTGAAGATAACACCGATTAAGAGGGTGTAACCGAAGGAGTAAATAGCACCTGCAATGGAAGCGCCGAAGAGCCATGAGAACAGCTTGTAGAATACAATACCGCTTGTACCGAAAGCACCCATAAGAACTATTGCAACGATAAGAATGGTTACGTTACCGTCGATAATAGCGCTGAGGGAGTTTTTGAAGCCGTTATTGATAGCGCCGTCTATAGTTCTGCCGTTTTTAAATTCCTGACGGATTCTTTCAGCAGCGATAACGTTACAGTCAACACCAACACCGATAGAAAGGATAATACCTGCAATACCGGGGATGGTAAGGGTAAAGCTGTCAACACCGGGGAAGTATCCCGAAATAGCGGCAATAGAACCGGCAAGCTGACCAAGTAATGCAATGCAGGCGATTACGCCGTTAAGTCTGTAACGAATAATTATAAGTAAGCAGATAACGCCAAAGGCAATAGCGCCTGCAATAATCATTACGTTAAGAGCGTTAGCACCCAGAGTAGCAGAAACAATTGATAACTTACTGTCATCAACGCTAAGTGCAAAAGGAAGGGCACCTGCATTAATCTTATTTGCAAGATCAATAGCATTATCGGCATTTTCCATACCGGTAATAATTGCATTACCGTCGGTAATGGAAGCCTCAACAGAAGGAGCAGAAATAACCGTTTCATCCATACAAATTGCTATCTGACCTTTTGACGAAACAAGTTCAGCAGTAGCGGTAGCAAAAAGACCTGTTGCAGTACTGTCAAGGTCAAGAGCTACAACCCAACCGTTTTCCTCGGTAAATACAGCCTCTGCCTTTTCAACGTGTTCACCGGTGAATATAATGTTGTTAGCATCATATGTAGATGATTTACAGAAGGTAAGCTCTGCAGTTTCACCAAGTGCCGCAACAGCAGCGGCAGGATCCATAGTGCTGTCATTTGCTGCCCAGGGGAAACGAACAACTATCTGTTTGTTTTCCTTATCGGCATAAATTTCATAGTCTGTTATGTTCTGGTTAACCATTCGTGTATCGATAATGGTTTTTGCGGCATCCATTTCCTCATCAGTAATCTGATTATCAGGAATGTTGGGAGTAAATACCGCTTCAACACCGCCTCGGATGTCAATGCCCCAGCGAATTTCACTAGCACCCTTAATATATACGTTACGAGTGTCGCCGTGCCAACTTTCAACTCCGAAGAATGCGGTGAATGTCAGAACAAGAATCAATATGAAAACTACAAAAAATGTAATTTTACTTGCTCTTTTGTTCTTCATTACAAGTCCTCCGTTTTTTTAAATTAATATATTAATTATACATATTATCATTTAAAAAGTCAATGTATAATTACTTTTCATTTATAAGCTTTTCAAGAACAGCATATCTTACCGATACGCAAAGCACACGAGATGCCTTTTTTATTTCCTCAACAGGTGGGAAGGAAGGTGCAATACGAATATTACTGTCATTTTCATCATAGCCGTAAGGATAAGTAGCGCCAACCTTGGTAAGTATCATTCCTGCGCCTGCACAAAGCTCCTCTACCCTTTTAGCACAGCCGTTCATTACGTTAAGGCTGATGAAATATCCGCCCTTGGGGGTGTTCCAATCAGCAATTTCAAGACCTTTAAGTTCGCTTTCAAGCTCACTTAATACGCTTTCAAACTTAGGACGTAAAATACCTGCGTGTTCCTTCATATGCTCCTTAACGTCAGCAACGCTCTTAAATGCTCTTGCATGGCGAAGCTGATTAAGTTTATCGGGGCCAATGGTCTGGAACATCATTCTGCTTTTAAGAATTTCCACGTTATTGGGACTTGCTGCCTGAGCCGCAACACCTGCACCGGGGAAGGTAATCTTAGAAGTAGAAGTGAACATAATAACAAGATCGGGATTTCCTGCTTTAACACATTCATCATATATGTTAAGAAGCTCGTCGCCCTCATCATAAAGGTCGTGAATAGCATAAGCATTATCCCAGAAAATACGGAAATCCTTAGCAGCAGGTTTCATATTTGCAAGACGCTTTACAACCTCGTCGCTGTAGGTAATTCCCTCGGGGTTAGAATATTTGGGAACGCACCACATACCCTTTACTGCAGGGTCCTTAATAAGCTCCTCAATTTTATCCATATCAGGTCCGTCCTGATTATTCTGAACGGGAATCATTTTGATACCGAAATGTTCGGTAATGGCGAAATGACGGTCATATCCGGGAACGGGGCATATAAATTTAATTTCGCCCTGCTTCATCCAAGGCTCACCGCCAAGACCGTGAGTCATTGCCTGAGCAACAGTATCATACATCATATTAAGGGATGAATTACCGCCTACAATAATCTGAGAAGGAAGCAAGCCTAAAATTCCTGCAAAAAGTTCTTTAAGCTCACTGAGTCCGTCAAGACCGCCGTAGTTTCTGCAATCAATTCCATCCTTATTTTTAAAGCCTAAATCATTGCCCACAAGATCAAACATACGTCTGCTTAAATCCATTTGATCAGCGCCGGGCTTACCTCTTGACATATCAAGATGAAGTCCTAAAGTGGTAAGATGGGCATATTCTTTTTTAACCTTAGAAAATTCTGCCGAAAGTTCTTCTTTCGACATAGAAAGATAACTGTTCATAAAAAATACTTTCCTCCATTCTAATAACTTTAAAATTATACTATATATATGTACGTTTTTCAAGTATTAAAAAACAAAAAACGGGTTTGCACCCGTTTTTTATCTTAATTTAGCCAAATATGTGTCTGTAATAATCTACCGCAGGAGCGTTTGTGCAGTAGTTGATTTTGTTTCTTACAACCTTTTTCATATTATCAACGTAATCTTCGGGGATTTCTACCGTATCATTAACGGGAACGAATTTACCCTTTGATGAATAATAGGTACCAAGATCTGTTTTCCAGTCATAGTTAGTATTATATACCAGCGGTGCTGCATCTGAGAAAACGTCTCTGCCGGGCATTAAACGTGAATCAAATTCAGTACCGAAAAGATTGGAAAGGGTTGGGAGAATATCAAGACTGAAGGTAGGAGTATCAACTACGATAGGCTCCATCTTTTCAAGACAGCCGCTCCAGATTATAAGGCGGTTATGGTCTCTCTCAAAATAGTCATCAACATTATATCCGTAAAGCTCGGAAAGATATGGCATATTACCAAGGGTTCCTGCTTCGTCAAGACCGTAGGGGAAATGGTCGGTAGAAATAACTATAACAGTATCATCAGCTATTCCCTTTGCTTCAAGTTCGCCAACCATATAGGTAAGAGCATTTTCAAGCTCAAGGTTAGCGGCAAGATATCCCTTAACCGTATCGGAATAGTTTAAATCCTTAACCTTATCCCAGTTTTTATTGGTCATTGAGTTACCGCTTCTTGAATATCCGCTGTGACCGCTTACCGACATATAATAAACGTTAAAGGGCTGTTTATCTATATATGTGGGCAATGTACCCTGAAACATTTCAAGGTCACTTTGTGGCCATGCGTTTTTAACATATTCCTCCATACCGTTACCCTGTCCCATAAAGCCGTCTGAATATCCCAGCTTAACATGGGTTTTATTACGGTCATAGTAGGTGTATGAGTTATTGTGGAAGGCTTTTCCGTAATAGCCAAGTCTATCTAGCTGACTTCCCATAGTATAGTAATTAAGGGTTTTTGCAGTATTTTTAAAGGAACGTCCGCCTGCCATAGGAAGCATACCGAATACGTTCTGATACTCACCGCCCGTTGTACCGGCGCTGGAAGGCTGATAATAATCGGTGAACTGAATACCCTTGTTAGCAAGTCTGTATAGGGTAGGTGTCAAATTGGGATCAACCACCTCAGCTGTAAAGGCTTCTGCCGAAATAAGCACAAGATTTTTTCCCTTAAAGAGACCTGTATATTCATTTTTGCTTGAAGCAGTTAAGCTGCTCACGTAAGCATTAAGATTTTTAATTTTAGTAGAAGCGCCTTCGTCAAGGGCGGCAAAATCAAGGTCAAGCTCATTCTTGCCGTATTCTATGGGAAGGTCTTCAGGGGGAGGCTCATTACCGTTTGGATCGGTATTTTCAAAACCGCTTTCTCTTCCAAAAAGCAAATATTTAATGTCAAGACGCAGTCCTGTAGCAAGACCGAACTCTCCTACTGCCGACTGGAAATTGTACTGTGTTTTATAAATCGGGCCGTAAATACTGCTTGTAGTAACCAAAAGAGAAGCCAATACAAAGCTAAGTACCGAAAGGCTTAAGGAAACTATACGAACCGAAGCTTTTGATTTGTAAGCAGGTACAAATCTGTTTGAAAACATTATATACAAAACAGTAGGCGCCAAAAACAAAAATACCGCCCACAAATTTCTTAAAATAAGCTGAAAAATTTCGGTTGTATAGGTTGTAACCGCATCGCCTGCCGCACCTGTAACAGTATTTATATCGTAAAAAACCTTGAAAAATTTATAAACAAGAAATTCAACAATATAAAGAATACCTGCAATTCCTATAATGGAAGCCGAAATAATCTTATTTATCTTGCGATTCTTAAAAAGCGAAGAAGCAAGATAACCGATAATGGCATACGCAAAGGTAAAAAGAAGCATATAAAGAGTGCTCCATTTGAATACGCCCCCTACCGTACCTATACGAAACAGCAGTTCATAGTAGGTCATCACTATCGGAAAAAGCAACATAAAAAACAAATGACCGAATTTTTTAACTTTTCTACTCATTTATTACATCCCATTCTTTTAATATTCAATAAACTTAAGTATAATATTTTTTTCCTTAAAAATCAAGTACTCATCCATAAATTTACAATTTATTAATTACAAATTAACCGCTATGGCACACAGTCGCTTTACTGCAGTGCCCAAAGAAGCAATTTGGGCATATTCATAACGTGTGTGTATCTTGGAGCCGTAAACCCCTAATCCGTCAACCGTAGGAATACCGAAGCTTGTCATATCCGAAGCGTCGCTTCCGCCTCCGCTAAAGGTTTTTCCAAGTCTTTTTAGTCCGTTTTGCTCAAAAATATCCTCTATTTTTTCATAAAGCTTAAGATTCTTTTCGGTTTCTTCCATAAAAACCCTTTCGCTTTTTAGAGTATATGTTGTTTTAGTGCCCTTTACGGTATTGCTTTCACAAACGTTTTTTACCGCTTCCTTTATAATTTCGCACTCCTGCCCATTTGTGAATCTGAAATCAAATTCCATAGTACAGTCATTCGGCACCGTATTGGCGGCGGTTCCGCCCTTTATCATTCCGCAATTTGCAGTAATTCCAAAAGCATCCTTAAATTTTTCAAGCTCGGTTATAATATTTGCCGCTTCTCTTATGGCGCTTGCTCCGTCAACACAGGATGAAGCGTGAACCGATATTCCCTCAACCTTTATCTCATAACGGAGTATTCCCTTTCTTTTAAGCACCATTCCCGCATCTCTTAATCCTTCAAGATTTATAAAAGCAATTGCATCCTTTGCTTTTTGTGCCATAAATTCAATAGTTTCCTTATTACTGCCTTTACTGCTTGTTTCTTCATCGGTCTGGACAATAAGCTTTACGGGACGGTCTTTAAAGCCGTTAAGCTTTAATATATGCATAGCAAATAGACCTGCTACCGCTCCCCCCTTACAGTCGGTAACACCGGGGCCGTAGATAATCCCATCCTTAATCTTTACAGGCGGATAACCGAATGAGCCTAAAGGATGTACTGTATCAATATGTGCAGAAAAGCAAACAGGCTTTTGGTTAACTTCCTCGTTCATAGTAATGCATATAGCATCTCCCGACACCTTTTGTATGCATTTTTCTGTTACAAAGCCTAATTTTTCAGCCCTTTCTATTATAAGAGAGCCTACCTTGTCTATTCCCTCTTTATATTCTGTCGGGCTTTCGATGTTACATATATCTTCCCAAAATTTCACGTAATTTTCTTCTAAAGAAGGTATGCTTTCAAAAATCTTTTCCACTTTAATCACCAAAAAAAATTATATACTAAAGTCTTATTTTTTTCAATAAAAAAGCAGGGTTGCCCCTGCTTTTAATGATTTTATTCAACTGTCAAGAAGTAATGAGTAAATCTCTTAAAGGGTAAAGTGATTTTTCCGTTTTCACCGGAAATTTCCTTCTGACATTTTTCACATACGATTTTTTTGCCTTCAAATCCGCTTATTACTACTTCGCCTTGGTCATATCCGTCGGCATTTGCTACAAAGAGAAGCCACTTATCATCCTTCTTAAAGCCGCTTATTTTAATATTTTCATTATCGCTAACAAAGTAAGGATTGTTGTGATAAGGCACAAAGGTTGCGCCGTCTAGGTCGAATTTATCAATTATCTTCCAAACGCCTGACATAAATTCAAGAGGATATCCTATATCATTGGGACGGGGCAGTATGCCGTGAAGCATAGCAAAAGTAAGAGCATCCTCAAAATTCCAGATAGGTCTGTTTTCGTAAACGATAAATTCGGTAGGAATACCAAAGTTTCTACCCGCATGGGAAGCGCGTAAATATCCGTCGGGCATTTCGTTAATGCCTTCTTTAACAAGGTTATACTGAATGTATTCGCCCATCCAAAGTGAATGAGAAAAGCTGAGTACACCGCAGTTTACACAGTCGGAAATATGGCAGTTAATAATCTTACCTCTTGAATTAAAGGTTTCATAAAGACGCTTGAACATATCTCTTATGGGGAACATTCTGTAGGTAGGACGAAGTACACCATCTCTGTCAATATATCCGCAACCGTGGGCAGTGTTCTGACAAGCTCTTGTCATTGCTGTACCGTCAAGATAAACACCGTCAAAGTTGTATTTATCAACTAATGCTTCAAGTCCGTCGGCAAATCTATCGGCAATACTGCTGCAATAGCAAACGGGAATTTCTCTTTGTGCAGGGAAGCGGTACCACTGAACGCTTCTGCACTTTTCATCTGCTCTGAGCAAAGCAAATTCATCAGCATTGTCAGCAAAAATTTCGGACATAGTGGAAACCTCGTATCCAAAATAGGGAACAACCTTTATACCGCGTTTGTGACATTCCTCTATAATAGTAGTAAGCTGACGTTCGGTACGTTTGGTAAGCTTCCAGTAGTTTTGAATGTTATTCCACTTTTCGTGAAGTACAAGGGTGGTTACGCCAAGGCGCTTTATTCTGTCATAACCGATTTCGGTATCGCCCTCTACTACGGAATTTGCAAGGAAATCAATATAATCTCCCTGAATCTTTTTAAAGCAGTCAATATGTAAAAGCTTTTCTTTATACGGATTTTCGGGGAAAGCCTTAACGGGAGAAGCCTGAAAAGCTATTCTGAAGCAAACAGCTGGGTATTTATACTGACCGAACTTTGCATCAACGTCCTGCCAAGCGTATGGCTGACTGTCAAGCAGACGCATTCTGACTACGGTATGGTCACCGCCGTCTGCAAACTGATAGGCTTTTTCCTTTGCAACGGGCTGCCAGAGTTCATCCGATTCACAGTAGGTGAAAAGACCTTTATCGTCATTACCAACGTAAAGAATAGAAGCAAAATCAAGGTCAGCGTTCTTGTTATTAAGATAGGCACTGCTTGAATATTTATCCATATTTCCGGTATTACCCTCGTCATCGGGATGTACCTTGTTGGGAGAAACGTGATAAAGCTTTGCAATATCATCCTTAATCGGAACTTCAATATGGAAATAGTCGAGAAGCGTAGGAGTGCTTTCTTTTGACTCAAGACCGAAAAGCTGAGGAACGGTATAGCCCTTAGGCATAAGCTTTACGTCTAAAGTTGCAAGACCGTCAAATTCCACCTTGGTAGAAATATTAACGATAAAGGCGTCACTCTGCGCAGTGGTATAAACGTAAGCATATTGGTCGGTAGTTTCCCCTACAATACAGTCAATATCACGCCATATTATATCGTGTCCGTTCTCCCCTGCTTTAATTCTTATGGGGGAGTTTAATAATTCTTCACCCTGAGAAACAATAGATGAAAAAAGCAGATTGTTTTCCACCTTATAGGTTCTTCCCCAAAGAGAGATTTCGCAACCCTTTTCGGTCTCAGTGGTTTCAACGTTAGTCCATGGAGCAGGAACCTTGTTATTAAAAACGTCTTTCATTTTATATTCCTCCTTATTACACACTATATATTTATAGTATATTAAAAACCGAATTTTGTAAAGTGAAATTGATTTTTTAAATCGGAAAATATTTTTCACGGGACAGTTGTGCGAAGCACAGGGAGTAGGGAGTAGGGAGTAGGGAGTAGGGAGTAGGGATTAGGGATTAGGGACGAGGGAAAAGTTTTCTATCCCCTATTCCCTTTTCCCTTTTCCCTCTTCCCTCTGTGCGAAGCACAGCCCTCTTCCCTAAAAAAACAGGCTCTTTCGAGCCTGTTTTTTAATAGCTAATAACTTCTTTTCCACCCATATAAGCTCTTAAAGCTTCGGGGATTTTAACGGAATATTTTTCACCGTCATACGAAAGATTATTTTCAAGGAAAGCAATAAGCATTCTGGGAGGAGCAACAACGGTATTATTAAGGGTATGAGCGAGATATTTGTTACCGTCCTCGCCCTTAACCTTGATACCCAGTCTTCTTGCCTGAGCGTCGCCAAGGTTAGAGCAGGAGCAAACCTCGAAATACTTTTTCTGCTTAGGTGACCAAGCTTCAACGTCATAGGACTTAACCTTAAGGTCGGCAAGGTCGCCGGAGCAACATTCAAGGGTACGAACAGGAATATCTAAACTTCTGAAAAGCTCAACAGAATAGCTCCACATTTTATTAAACCAATCCATACTTTCTTCGGGCTTACAAATAACTATCATTTCCTGTTTTTCAAACTGATGTATTCTGTAAATTCCGCGTTCCTCAATACCGTGAGCGCCCTTTTCTTTTCTAAAGCAAGGAGAATAGCTTGTAAGGGTTAAGGGAAGCTTTGCTTCGTCTGTGATGGTATCAATGAATTTTCCTATCATAGAATGTTCGCTTGTACCGATAAGATAAAGGTCTTCGCCCTCTATTTTATACATCATAGCGTCCATTTCTTCAAAACTCATAACGCCTGTTACAACGCCTGAACGAATCATAAAGGGAGGAATACAGTAGGTAAAGCCCTTGTCTATCATAAAGTCTCTTGCATAGGCGGTAACTGCGCTGTGAAGACGTGCAATATCACCCATTAGATAATAAAAGCCTTCGCCTGCCACCTTACCTGCAGCCTCTTTATCAATACCGCCGAAAAGAGCCATAATATCGGTATGATAGGGAATTTCAAAGTCAACCTCGGTCTTCTCGCCGTACTGCTTAACCTCAACGTTTTCGCTGTCATCCTTACCAATAGGAACACTGTCGTCGATAATGTTGGGAATCTTCATCATATTCTCTTTAAGAGCAGCGGCAAGTTCGTTTTCTTTAGCTTCAAGCTCACTAAGTTCCTTTGCCTGAGCAGTAACGATAGCCTTCTTTTCTTCGGCTTCCTCACGTTTACCCTGTCCCATTAAAGCGCCTATTTCTTTACTTACCTTGTTTCTGAGGGCTCTGAGTTCATTTGCGCGGCTGTTTGTGGCGCGTTTTTCCTCATCAAGTCTTAAAACCTCGTCAACAAGGGGAAGCTTATGGTCTTTAAATTTCTTTTTTATATTTTCTTTAACAAGCTCCGGATTTTCTCTTATAAATTTTATATCAAGCATTTTTTATCCTCCTCAAAAGAACTGCAATGAAATTAATATATCACATAGTTTTAATATTATCAAGTAAAACCTTAGTTAAGGGCGGCTTTTACGCCCTTTTCATTACCAAAAATAAGAATATATCCCGAAAGGTCAACGCTCTCGCCCTTTTCAAGTGATTCCTTCACCATTTTATACATAATGGTAAGGTCGCTTTTATTCTGAAATTCAAGCACCGTAACAGAGGTAGAATCTACGCTGTTAACACCGTAAAAACCGTTTATAATACTTCCGCTTCCTCTGTAGCTATATTTAAGCTCGTTATTCATTTCGGTCTTTCGCGCTTCATCAAAATCGATTATATCGTAACCTGCATCCTTAAGATTCGACTTTATTCCATCTGCAGAATAAGCGCAGGAGCACATAGTAAGGCAGAAAGCGAATATAATAAGGATAGACATTAGCTTCTTCATATAAGACACATCCCTAAATTTTTTTAATTATTATACTATTATAAAAAGTTTTTGTCAATTAAGAAAGTTTTATTGACAAAACGGTAAAAATGTTATATAATAAAATGTAATTTGTAATACGGAAAGGATATGGTGATTTTTATGTCTTACCGTTCAATCTCCCCTTCGGTAATTCGCCGTCTTCCTCGATATTATCGTTTTTTAGAGGATTTAAAAGCTTCGGGCATTACCCGTATTTCTTCTTCTGAGCTTTCAAAAAAAATGGGGCTTACTGCAAGTCAGATAAGACAGGACCTTAACTGCTTCGGCGGTTTCGGACAGCAGGGTTACGGTTATAATGCCGAACTGCTTTCAAACGAAATTGCAAAAATTTTAGGACTTGATAAACCTCAAAAGCTTATTATTATCGGTATCGGTAATCTGGGTAAGGCTATTGCCACTCATATTCGTTTTGATAATAAGGGTTATGAGCTTATCGGACTTTTCGACAAAAAAGAGGCTATTATAGGTCAGGTGGTACACAACCTTCCTGTTCGCAGTATGGATTCCCTTGATGAATTTTGCAAAGAAAACCATCCCACCGCCGCCGTTCTTTGTATTCCCAAGGAATCTGCCGAGGCTATTTCTTATAAGCTTGTAAAACTTGGAATAAAGGGCTTTTTAAACTTCAGCCATTATGATTTAGGACTTGCTTACCCTGGCGTTTCGGTAGAAAACGTTCATTTCGGTGACAAGCTTATGGTTCTTTCTTATAAAATGCATAATAACGAAACTTAAACGCATACTAACTACGGTGATTGAATGATTATTACTATTATTCGTACCGTAGTTGTTTATTTTTTTGTAACACTCGGAATACGTCTTATGGGCAAACGACAGATAGGCGATATGCAGCCTAACGAACTTGCCATAACACTTTTGATTTCAGAAATCGCCGCTATACCGCTTCAGGACAGCTCTCAACCTGTTCTCAATGGAATTGTGGCGATTTTTATGTTGGTTATAATAGAAATTTTCCTTTCGGTTATAACTATGAAATCAATTAAATTCAGAAAGCTTATGAGCGGAAACTCCGCCATAGTTATAAAAAACGGAGTAATAGACCAAAAGGCTATGAAAAAGGTACGCCTTACGGTTATTGACCTTATTGAGCTTTTGCGGGGACAGGGTATATTTCACATAGAAAACGTAGCATATGCCGTACTTGAGGTCAACGGTTCCTTAAGCGTTCTGCAAAAAAGTCAGTATCTGCCCGTAGAAAAGCAGGATATTCCTAAGCTGAAAACTCAAAGCGCATCCCTTCCCCTGCCTGTAATAAGCGACGGTAAAATAATAATGGATGCACTTAATTCTTTAGGCGGCAGTGAAAATGAAATTAAACGCAGAATAAGTCCTGCTAAAATAGAAGACGTTTTTCTTTTAACCCTAGATAAAGAAGGAAAAATGAGCGTAACAATGAAGGAGAAATAAAGATGAAAAGACTTATTGCCGCCGTACTTCTTCTTATAATAGTTATAGGTCTTGCTATATGCGGTTCAATAACTGTAGGAAGATGCCATAACGTCCTTTTCGATGACCTTGACCGCTATTATCAAAATAAAGAAAGCACCGAGCCCCTTTATTCCCTAAAAAAAGACTGGGATAAAGCACAGCCGATGCTGATGTTCTTCACTAATCACCAAACGGTTAATGACATTGATATAACCGTAAACCGACTTTTAAAGTACGGTGAAAACGGTCAAAAAAATGAAATAAATACAGAAATAGCCGAACTTAAAGCTCGGCTAAACCATTTAAAAAACAGTGAAAGCTTTAGCTTTGAAACTATTTTTTAAAGTAAATCTTCATCATATATTGCCCTTATACCGCCTATAAACTTAGGACGGCTTCTGGCGGCAAGAACTGTGGCATTTCCGATTTTGTTGTTACTAAGACGAACGGGAACAGCCACTTTTTTTATGTGCATTCCTATCATAGTAAAGCCAATATCCAGTCCTGCATCAGCAGTTATTTCTTCAAGTGCAACGGGATTTTCAAAGGCTTTATAAGCGCTCGTTGCAAAGCTTCCGCCGGCTTTAGGCTGTGGAACTACGTTTACTGTTTCTCCGTTTTTAACCGCCTTATTTTCGGTAATAATAGCACGGTTAAGATGTTCACAGCACTGCGCCGCAACAAAAACGCCCTTTTCCTTTGCAGCACTATATATTCCTTCAAAGATTTTTTCAGCCGCTTCGGGCGAAGAATCGGTTCCTATTTTGCTTCCCAAAGTTTCGCTTGTGGAACAGCCTACTACAAGGATACTTCCTTCCTTTAAATTTGCTTTTTCTATTATTTCTTTAGCTGCATTATAGCTTTGTTCTTTAAAATTTTCAAACACTTCTACCGCCTCCGAGGAAAAGTATAACATAAAAATATTATATTTTCAATTTTTTTAATAAAAAGGTTGATTTTTATTTTATTTTATGATAATATTTTTAAGATATTAAACGCAATGACGAAGGAAAGTAAGTAAAACAGAACCTTCACAGAGACCGCATTCACGGCTGAAAGATGCGGAAAGTTCCTTTACCGAAGTTCCCTTCTGAGCGGCAACGCCTAAATCAGAGTAAGCGTTGACGGGTAGGAGACCGTTATATTTCCAAAGAGTGTTTGCTCTGGCAAAAATCTGGGTGGTACCGCGGAGAATTTTCATCTTCGTCCCTTTGTGTAGGGACGGAGATTATTTTTTTATACGGAGGAAAAGAAATGAAAGAAAAACTCGAAATTTTAAAAGAACAGGCTCTTTCTGCCATAAACGCAGCTGAAGACAGCGCTGCTCTTGAAGAAATCAGAATCAAATACTTAGGTAAAAAAGGCGAACTCACCGCAATTTTGAAAATGATGGGCAGTCTTTCTGCCGATGAACGTCCCATTGTAGGACAAATTGCTAACGAGGTAAGAGGGGCTATCGACTCTGCACTTACCGAAAAGGGCGCAGTTTTGGAAAAGGCTGCACAGGACAAAAAGCTTAACGAAGAAGCAATAGACGTTACAATGCCGTCCAAAAAAGCAAAAATCGGCGCCCTTCACCCCTTAAACAAGGTGCTTGACGATATGCTGGATATTTTTCAGTCTATGGGCTTTGACGTTGTTGACGGCCCCGAGGTAGAAACCGACCATTATTGCTTTGAACAGCTTAACGTTCCTGCCGACCACCCCGCAAGAGATATGCAGGACACCTTCTATCTCACCGACAGTCTTCTTCTTCGCACCCAGACCTCTGCTGCTCAGGCTCGTACAATGGAAAAGACTCAGCCCCCTATCCGTATGGTTTGCCCAGGCAGAGTTTTCCGTGCTGACGAGGTTGACGCTACCCACTCTCCCGTTTTCCATCAGATAGAAGGTCTTGTGGTTGATAAAGGCATTACAATGTGCGACCTTAAGGGCGTACTTGAACAGTTTGCTCACGAAATCTACGGAAAAGAAACCAAGGTTAAATTCCGTCCTTCCTTCTTCCCCTTTACCGAGCCCAGCGTTGAGGTTGACGTTACCTGTTCTGAGTGCGGCGGTAAGGGTTGCCGAGTATGTAAAGGCGCAGGCTGGATAGAAATTCTCGGTGCAGGTATGGTTCATCCCAACGTTCTTAAAAACTGCGGAATTGACCCCGAAGAATATACAGGCTTTGCCTTTGGTATCGGTCTTGACCGTCTTACCACCACAAGATACAAAATCAGCGACATTCGTTTGCTTTTCGAAAATGACAAACGTTTTCTTGACCAGTTTTAAGGAAAGGAGTAAATAAAAATGAAAATTGCACTTAACACTTTAAAATACTACGTTGATATAAACGTAAGCGTAGAGGAACTCTGCGATAAAATGGTAATGGCAGGCTTCGAGGTTGAATCCATTGAAAACCTAAGAGACAAAATGAGCAACGTTGTTGCCGCAAAAATAGTTTCTATTGCTCCTCACGAAAACAGCGACCATCTGCAGATTTGCCAGATGGATGTTGGCGAAAACGAGCTTGTTCAGATTGTTACAGGCGCACAGAACGTTTTTGAAGGCGCTTTGGTTCCCGCCGCACTTCACGATTCCTTCCTTCCCGACGGCACCCATATAACAAAAGGAAAGCTTCGCGGTGTTGAATCACGCGGTATGCTTTGCTCAGGCGCCGAGCTTGAACTTACCGATGCCGATTACGAGGGAGCAAGTGTAAACGGTATCCTTATTTTAAAGGATGAATACAAGACCGGTACCGATATGCGTGATATTTTAGGTCTTAACGATTACGTTATTGACTTTAAGATTACCGCTAACCGTCCCGACTGTAACTCCATTATCGGTGTTGCAAAGGAGGTAAGCGTTGTATTGGGCGTTCCCTTTAAAATGCCCGATGCTACCTATAAGACTATTAGCGGCGACATTAACGATTACATTAAAATCGACGTTGAAAACTTCGACCTTTGCCCCAGATACATTGGAAGATACGTTAAAAATTTGCGTATAAAAGAGTCTCCCGAATGGTTGAAGCAGGTACTTAAGACCTGTGGTATGCGTCCTATCAACAACATAGTTGATATTACCAACTTCGTTATGCTTGAAACAGGTCAGCCAATGCACGCATTTAATTATAATGACCTTGCCGATAAGCACATCATTGTAAGAAATGCAAAGGAAAATGAGTTTATTCAGACTCTTGACGAAAAAGTTCATAACCTTACCCCCGAAATGCTTGTAATTGCCGACGGCGAAAAGCCCTCTTGCCTTGCAGGTATTATGGGTGGACTGGAAAGCGAAATTACCGACAGCACCACCGATTTATTCCTTGAAGCCGCTAAGTTTAAGCGTGATAACATAAGAAAAACAGGCAGAGCTCTCGGTATCCGTACTGAATCCTCAGGCAGATTTGAAAAGGGCATTGACATTAACAATACCGCTTTCGCTATGGACAGAGCCTTAAATCTTATCGATACCCTTGATGCAGGTGATATTGTTGACGGTGTTATTGACAAAAATCTCGGTCTCCCCGAAAACAGAATCCTTAGTTGCACCACCGATTCCATTAACGCTCTTTTAGGTCTTAATATTGATGAGAGTGAAATGGTAAGAATTTTAAATGCATTAGGTCTTGATACCAAGCTTGACGGCAATATGCTTACCGTAAGCGTTCCTTCCATTCGTGACGATATTGAAGGAAGAGCAGACCTAGCTGAAGAAATTATGCGTATTTACGGCTATGACCATATTGTCAGCACTCCTATGACCGGCGCTGTAAGACGCGGAAGAAAGCTTCCCGAACGCATTAAGAGCGACCTTATTAAATCGGCTATGATAAGTATGGGCGCAAACGAAATTGCCACCTATTCCTTCATCTCTTCAAAGGCTCTTGATAATCTGAACCTCGCTGAAGACGACCAAAGAAGACAGGCAGTAAAGCTTCTTAACCCCTTGGGTGATGAATATTCCACTATGCGTACTCAGCTTATTACAAGTATGCTAACCGTTCTTTCCACTAACTACAACCGTAAAAACAGCGACGTTAGATTCTTTGAAATCAGCAAGAGATTTGTTCCAAAAGCACTTCCTTTAGTTGATGCGCCTTTGGAAATTCCCACAATGTCTATCGGTATGTACGGAAGCGACGAAGATTTCTTCACCCTTAAAGGTATAGTAGAAGAAATTATTGCATTGTTTAAAAAGACCGCTAAATTTGAAAAGAGCAATGAAGTATTCCTTCACCCAGGACGTCAGGCAAATGCCCTTATGGATGGTGAGAAAATTGCAGTACTCGGTGAAGTTCATCCCGACGTACTTAAAAACTACGATATCGGTGTAAGAGCTTACGTTGCCGAAATTCAGATTGATAAGCTTTTTGCTGTAGTTTCTGAAAAGACAATTTATAAACCCCTGCCTAAGTTCCCTGCAGTTACCCGTGACTTTGCTTTCCTTTGCGATAAAGAGCTTCCCGTAGGCACACTTGAAGACATTATGAGAGAAGCCGCAGGTAAGCTTTGCGAAGAGGTTACACTCTTTGACGTTTACGAGGGTAATCAGATTCCCGAAGGTAAAAAGAGCGTTGCTTTCAGCGTAACACTAAGGTCTCTTGAAGCAACCTTGACCGACGAGCAGATTGATGCCGCCGTTAAGCGTATTTTAAAGAAGCTTGAAGCAAACGGCGCAACGCTGAGAATGTAAAAATAAGTTCACAAAAATTTCACTTGTACTTTTTATAGAAATAGTGTAATATAATAAAAAAGAGGTGTTAAAAATGATTGATAAGACTATGGAATTTTCCCTTATAAATGAAGAGGAAATGGAAAACCGCAAGATAATACTGCAGGTTTATGAAGCGCTTAAAGAAAAGGGTTATAATCCGATCAATCAGATAGTTGGGTACATTCTTTCCGAGGACCCGACCTATATCACTACGCACAATAATGCGAGAAACCTTATAAGACGTATTGATCGCGACACCCTGCTTCAAAATCTTGTAAAATATTATATTGCCGATTAATTTAAACTGCTGTTTCCTTTGAAACAGCAGTTTTTATAAAGAAAGCAAAAATAATCAATTAAGGTGATATTATGAAAAAAAGATTTTATATAGTGCCTTTAATTTTAATATTTATTGTTGCACAACTTTTAATTATTTTTTATTCCATTCCCTTTGTAAAGGTAAATAACCTATTAAAATCTGCCAACAATCAAACCGTTAGTGAAATAGAAGAAATTTTCAAAGAGGAAACGACCGATACATTTATTTCAAAAAGTGATTATAAAAAAATCAAATTCATTAAAGAAGATTTAACCGAAGATCAATACATAAAATTCAAAACAAAGCAAAAACTTTCTTTTCAATCTGCTAAAAACATAGAAATCACCTGTAAAGTTAATGCAAAAATTTGTCATTTAAATGAACAGAATTATTCAAAAGACTACAATGAAGTTTTAACTATATCATTTGCTTTTAAAAACGGCAGTTGGAAGGTAACAAACGTAGAGTAAATACGGGATGTCAAGATGCCATCCCCTACAAGATATCAATCCCTAGCCACTAGCCCCTAGAACCTAGAGCCTAAATCAAAGGCTTCTCCTTGAGAGGCTCCGTCGAAGACGGTGGTGAGGTGGAAATAAACTACACCTCATCCGACTTTTGCTTCGCAAAACCCACCTTCCCCTGATAACAAAGGGGAAGGCTTTTTAGTTTAAAAATCTCTGTTTTTTATTCTTGAACTTGAGAAACTATTGTAGTATAATATAATAAATAATATTTACGAGGAAACGGTTATGAAATTTACTCCTGTTGTAGAGGGTAAAAATCTTGTAGAAGGTTTTTGCCTTATAAAAAGTATAGATAAAAAAACCTCGACCAAGGGTGACACATATCTTGATATGATGCTTACTGATAGCGAGGGCGAAATCAACGCTAAGCTGTGGAGCTATAATGAAAACGTCCACGGTGTATATGATGCCAACTCTCTGGTTAAAATAAGAGGAAGCATATCCCCTTATAACGGTGTTGACCAGTTGAGAATTGAGCGCATCCGTCCTGTAAACAGTGACGACGGCGTTAAAATCGAAGACTATGTAAAATCTGCCGAGTACGACTGCTCCGCTATGTATAACGAGCTTTTCGGCATTGCAAGTAATTTTAACGATAAAGAGCTTTCCTTACTGGTTACCACTATTTTAAATGACAGAAGACTTGCTCTTTTATATTGGCCTGCTGCATTTAAGCTTCATCACGCCATACGCGGCGGACTTTTGATGCATACCCTTTCTATTGTCCGTCTTTGCAAAAGCATTTGTGCTATTTACCCCTTTGTTAACGAAGAACTGCTTATTTCGGGCGCAATACTCCACGATATTGCCAAAACCGAAGAATTTGAGGTTGCCGACAGCGGTATTGCTACGGGATACAGCGTAAAGGGTAATCTTATCGGTCATTTAGCAGAGGGCGCAATTATTGTCAGAGAAACCGCCATAAAAACGGGAGTAAGCGAAGAAACCTCTAATCTAATTGAGCATATGCTTTTATCCCATCACGGTGACCCCGAATTTGGCGCAGCAGTAAGACCTATGTTTATTGAAGCCGAAATTTTAAGCGAACTTGATATGCTTGATGCCCGTATTTACGAAATGAAGGAAGCGGTTGAAGGTGTGCAGGTGGGCGAATTTACCGGCAGACTCTGGTCGATGGATAATCGTAAGCTTTATAATCACGGCAAAGGTGATTTAGGAAAACCAACAATATTATTTAATAAATAATTTAAAATAAAGGAAGGTAATTTAAAATGAAAATCACAAAAGATATGCTTATCGGCGACGTACTTGACATTGATACCGGTTGTGCTAAATATTTCTTTGAAATAGGTATGCACTGTCTCGGTTGCCCTGCTTCAAGAGGCGAATCCATTGAACAGGCTTGTGCAGTACACAACACCGACTGTGACGCATTAGTAGAAAAGCTCAACGAGTACTTTAGTGATAAATAATGCGTGAGCTTTCCCCTCGTTTACAGGTAATTTTTGATCTTGTGCCGACGTGGGCAAAGGTTTGTGACGTCGGCACTGACCACGCTTATCTGCCTATTGCTTTATCTAAAAGCGGAAAAGCAAAAAGCATTATTGCCTGTGATATTAACGAAAGTCCTTTAAAAAAGGCAAAGGAAAATATTGAAAATTCTAAAGAAACAAATATTGATTTAAGGCTTGGCGACGGACTTTCTCCCGTAAAGGAAAATGAAGCTAACACCGTAATTATAGCGGGAATGGGCGGAGAGGTTATACGTCACATTTTATCGTCTTGTGATTGGATAAAAAATCCCGACCTACTGCTTTTGCTTCAACCTATGACCAGTGCTGAGCTTTTGCGCTCTTTTTTAATTGATAATTTCTTTGAAATCCAAAAAGAAATTCCCGTAAGCGACGCTTCAAAGCTTTATTCTGTTATGGCTGTGCGTTTTACGGGTGTTAAAAAAACATATAAAAAAGGTTATGAATTTGTGGGAGAGGTATCCCCTGACACAGTAGTGGGAAAGCTTTATATTGAAAAACAGAAAAAAAGAATACGTAGCTGTTTAAATCAAATAAAGGATATTAAATCAAAAGCCCACGAAGCAAATGAACTTATCGAAATTTTAAGCTACATAGAAAACATTTTGGAGAAATAATATGTCTCTTGACGGAGCTTTTTTAAGCAAAATAAAAAACGAACTCAGCCTATTTATTGGCGCCCATCTTGATAAAATTTACCAGCCGTCCAAAGATGAGCTGGTGTTTTTGTTGCGCTCAAAAGAGGGTGCTTCAAGGCTTTTGCTATCCAGCCGTCAAGGCAGCGCAAGGGTGCATTTTACTTCCTATAAGCCTGATAATCCACCCTCACCGCCAATGTTTTGTATGCTGCTTAGAAAATATCTAAGCTCTGCCCGACTTGTTTCGGTAGAGCAAACGGGACTTGAAAGGGTGCTCACCCTTACCTTTTCCTCTCTTAACGAAATGGGAGACGTAATCTATCCTAAAGTTATTTGTGAGCTTATAGGCAGTCAGCCGAATATAATACTTACTGATTCTGATTTTGTAATTCTTGATGCTATAAGAAGAAGCGATTTAGAGTCAAGCCCTCGAATTATTCAGCCCGGTGCTCATTACACTCCCCCTGCCGCCCCCAAAAAGCTTAATATTTTATCGGTAAAAACCGACGTAATAACAACTGAAATTTTAAGCAAAGAAAACCGTACCATAACCGATGCAGTTTTAGACACTATTGAAGGAATTTCGCCTTTGGTAGCAAGAGAAATTGCTTTACGCATAGCAAACGACTTTTCCAAGCCTGTCAGCGATTTAACAGACGGCGAAAAGATGAATATTACGGGCGTACTTAACAGCCTTTTACGTGATATAACCCAAAATAACAAGCCCTATCTTTTAACCGATAAAAAAGGTCTGCCCAAAGAGTTTTCATTTACCGAAATCACTCAATATAATCCGCAGTTTACGGGAGAGCTTTTAGGTTCCTTCAGCGAAACTCTCGACGCTTTTTATCAAAGGAAAGAAAATGCCGAAAGAATACGCAGAGCCGCAGGAGATATTTATAAACTGCTGACAGTGCTTATGCAAAGAACTGCTCGTAAACGGGAACTAAGAAAAAAAGACTTAGCTAAATGCGCCGACAGAGAAAAGTACAGAATTTACGGCGAACTTATAAAAGCAAATCTTTACTGCATAAAGGCAGGAAGCAAAAGTGTAACGCTAAGTAATTACTATGACGAAAATCTTGCCCAAATAGTTATACCCCTTGACCCAGCCCTACCGCCTGCAGTAAATGCCGATAAATATTTTAAAGAGTACAAAAAATCCTATACCGCCGAAAAAATGCTTATAGGTCTTATTGAAGAGGATGAAAAGGACCTACAGTATTTTGAAAGCGTACTTGACGCTCTTACTCGTGCCGAAACCCTTTCGGAGCTTAATGAAATCAGAGAAGAGCTTATGGAATCGGGCGTTCTGCATATTTCCTCAAAGCAGAAAAAGGTTAAAACAAACGATACCTTCAGAGAATACCTTTCACCCAATGGGAGAAAAATCCTTGTTGGCAAAAATAATAAGCAAAATGACAAGCTTACCCTCAATGTAGCCAAGAAAACAGATATATGGTTTCATACTAAAAACATTTCGGGAAGCCATACCGTTTTAGTCTGCAATAATGAAGAAATAAGCGAAGAAGAGCTTGTTTTTGCCGCTTCTATTGCCGCATATCACTCAAAGGCGCAAAGTTCTTCCTCGGTGCCCGTTGATTATACGTTAATAAAATACGTAAAAAAGCCCAATGGCGCCAAACCCGGTATGGTTATCTACAGTAACGAAAAAACCTTGTTCGTCACTCCCCTTTTGCCAAATGATAAAACTATTTAAACTTGACTTAGCGAATATGTTGTTATATAATAAACTGTGTATGAAGTATTTACTATTTTTTTGCAGAACGGAGTAAAAATATGAACGAAATATCCCTTTCCTCGATTATTTCTATTATTTTGCAACGTATATGGCTGGTGATAATAGTTGCCGTACTTTGCGCCGCTTTGGCGTTCGGTTACTGCAATTTCCTTGCCACTCCCGTATATAGCGCAAGAGCCTCTATACTTATTACAAACGGCGGTCTTATCACCGATAACCGTGATGATTCTATTCAGACCAACGATTTGTCAGCATCCATTTATCTTGTTGATACCTGTGTGGATATTCTTAAGTCTCAAGGTATTTATCAAAATCTTTCTACCGCCATTGGTGAGAAATATTCTTTCACACAGTTAAAGGGTGCTTTCAGCATTTCTAAAAGAGATGATGAAAACCTTTTTATCGACATAACCTTTAAAAGCACTAATCCGGAAGAAGCAATGCTTATCGTAAACACATTTACCGAGCTTTGTCCTCAGTATATGGCAGACAAGCTCACGCCCGTAACGGTTGAAGTTATGGACAAGGCCTACGGAACGTCACAGGTTTACCCCAGTACCCTTAGTTCCACCTTTATTTTCGGTTTCTTAGGCGCAGTTGCAACCTGTTTGCTTCTCATTCTCATTGCTTCCCTTGACCAAACTATCAAAAGTGAGGAAGATTTTGTTGAAACCTTTGCTGTTCCCGTACTTGGCGCAGTACCCGATTTTGACAACAGTCCCACTTACGCTTACCGTTCTAAAACGGGTAATGTTTCTACAGGAGGTTAAAGAAAATGGATAATCAAAACGTTCAGACTTCCGATAACAAAGCAACGGCAAAAAAGGTTCCTTTTGCTGTTGTTGAAGCATACAAAACAATCCGAACCAATCTTTCATTCTCTCTCCCCCACACAGGAAATAAATCATTTGTTATTTCTAGTTCGGTTCCAAGCGAAGGTAAATCCACAACCGCTGTAAACGTAGCTGTTGCTTTTTCACAGCTTGGCAAAAACGTTCTCTTAATTGATGCCGACCTTCGCCGTCCTTCCATTCACAAGAAATTAAAGCTTGTTAACACAAAAGGACTTTATTCCATTCTTTCGGCAACCTCTTCCTTTGACGAATGTGTTCAGAACGTAAGCAAAAACCTTGACGTACTCACATCCGGTCCTCTGCCCTCAAATCCCATTGAACTGATTGAGTCCGCAGCTTTAGCAGATTTGCTTGAGCATCTTAAAGAACGCTATGAGTACATAATTTTTGACTCTACGCCTATAAATATAGTTTCGGATGCAATTTCACTTGCTCCCAAAACTGACGGACTTGTTCTTGTTGTTAAGGAAGGCAGTACAAGAAAAGACGATGTACGCCGTGCTCTTGCAGCCTGTAAGTTTGCTAACATCCGTGTTTTAGGTACTATCATAAATGATGTTAACTCTAAAAACTCAAAAAAATATTCTTACAGAAAATATCGTTCTGCATACCGCTACAAATATCAGTACAAGTATTAAAATTTTTCCGGCGTAATAATACTGTTACGCCGGTTTTCTTTTGGAGGCACTATGGGTTATATTGATATTCATTCACATATTCTCCCCGCCATTGATGACGGTGCTAAAAGCTTAGACGTTTCTATTGCTCTTTTGAAACAGGAAAAAGAAAACGGTATTTCTTCGGTTATATGTACCCCACATTTTTATCCCGAAGCCGAAGAGCTTGAAGCTCATCTGAAAAAATGCCGTACCGCCTATGAGGTTTTAAAGGAAGCGGCAAAAAACGAAGACCTTCCCCAAATTTTTCTAGGTCACGAGGTTCAGTATTTTACCGGTATTTCCAAATGCGCCGACCTTGATAAGCTTTGTATTGAAGGTACAACCATACTTTTACTGGAGCTTCCCTTTATGGCTCCACTTTCGGAATATATGCTAAAGGAAGTACAAAGCATTGACAGAGATTTGGGAATTACTGTAATTCTTGCTCATATTGAACGTTACGCAAAGGATAAATTATTCAAAAAGCTTTTAAAAATAATTGCTAATAACCAAGCAAAAGGGCAGATAAACGCAGACTCCGTTTTAAATCCCAACACTCTGAAAACAATTCAAAAACTAATAAAACGAGGATACGTTTCATATATTGCTTCAGATGCACATTCTACTGATCTTCGCCCTGTTTTAATAAAAAAAGCGTATTCTGTCTTAAAGGAGAAATACTATTCTCAACTGGTCGGCATCAAGAAAAACACCGATAGACTGGAAAGCATAATAAAAAAAGGAGATTAATATGCTCACTTCCGCTAATCTGAATATAAATGAGAAAAATGAAGTTTTATATATAACCTTTCCTCTTTTCGATAAATCAAATATCGTTCGTCACGCTTTTACCACCAGAATCGGCGGAGTAAGTGAAGGTATGTATTCTTCGATGAATATGAGCTTTACTAACGGAGACTCTGAAAGAAAGGTTTTCGAAAACTATCGGCGCATTTGCGCAGTTATTGGCACAGACCCCGAAAAAGCGGTACTTTCTCAGCAGACACATACCAATAACGTAAGAATAGTAACCGAAGACGATATCGGCAAGGGTATAGTAAAAGGAAGAGATTACACCGATGTTGACGGACTTATTACCAATATTCCCGACGTAACGTTGGTTACTCAGTACGCTGACTGCACTCCGTTGCTCTTTTGCGATACGGTAAAAAAGGTTGTTGCTACCTCTCACGCAGGCTGGCGCGGTACTGCAAGTGAAATAGGAAGAATAACAATAGAAAAAATGGTGGATACCTTTGGCTCATCCCCAAGTGATATAATTTGCGCTATAGGGCCGTCTATCTGTCAAAACTGTTATGAGGTTGACGACGTTGTATATACCCCCTTATCAAAAATCCCCTATCTTAATAAGGATAAAATTTTTATAAAAAAAGACAACGGCAAATATATGCTGGACCTTTGGGAGACCAACAAAGAAATTTTAATTAATGCAGGAATAAAACCTGAAAATATTGACGTGACCGACCTTTGCACCAACTGTCACCCCGATATCTTCCATTCCCATCGCTTCACAAAGGGTAAACGGGGCAACCTTGCAGCCCTTATAGCACTAAAATAACCGTAAAACGCTTTGATTTTTAATAAATCAAGGCGTTTTTTAATAATTTTTTCATTTTTTTACAAAAAACGCTTTACTTCTTCAGCGAAGTGAAGTATAATAGGTTCATCACATTAGGGGCAAACCCCAAAAGAAAGGTTGATTAAAATGAAAAAATTATTAGCACTTTTACTTTCAGTTCTTTTAATCGCATTCTGCTTTGCAGGTTGCGGCGCTGAAAAAACCGTAATTGTAGGTTACACTCTTTACGAGCCTATGAATTATCTTGATGATAGCGGTAAGCTTGTTGGTTTCGATACCGAACTTGCTGAGGCAGTATTTGCAAAGCTCGGTTACAAGGTTATCTTCAAGGAAATTAAATGGGAAAGCAAATACACCGACCTTAATTCCGGCACTATCGACTGTATTTGGAACGGCTTTACCAGTAACGGCTCTGACGATGGTGTTCCACGTGCAGACCTTGTTGACTTTTCCTACAACTATATGGAAAACCGTCAGGTTGTAGTTGCAAAGACCGATGCTAACATTGCTACAAAAGACGACCTTAAGGGTAAGATCGCTGATGCTGAAATCGGTTCCGCAGGCGAAAGCTATGCTAAGGATTTCGGTGACGTTATCTTCAAGGGCGCTACAAAGCAGACCGACTGTCTCCTTTCCGTAAAGACCGGAACTGCTGATTTTGCAGTTGTTGACGCTCAGCTTGCTAAAAACTACTGTGGCAAAGGCGACTATGCTAACATCGCTATTATTGATGCTCTCTCCAGCGAAGTTGAATACTATGCTATCGGCTTTAAGAAGGGTAGCGAACTTACCGCCAAGGTTAACGCTCAGCTTGAAGCACTCGCTGCTGACGGCACTTTAGCTCAGCTTGCTGAAAAGTACGATGTAGCTACCACTACCATTACTGATTTTTCAGATCAGAAATAATTAAATATTGGAGAACTTTTAAATGTCATTCATAGATATAGTTTTATTCTTGTTTGACGGCTTTAAAATATCTTTACTTATCTTTGCGGTGACGCTGCTTTGCGGCGCACCGCTTGGTTTACCTATAGCCTTTTGTTCTATGAGTAAATTTAAAGTTGTCAGAAATATATCCCGCATTTTCGTATGGATAATAAGAGGTGTACCTCTTATGCTCCAGATTTTCATAATTTATTACGTTCCTCCCCTACTGTTCGGAGTTAATATCTGGAAGGATATAAACCTTGCTTTTACAACAGGCAATACTCTTTCATATGCAGGTAGTGTAATTGCCGTTTTAATTGCATTTGTACTTAACTACGCCTGTTATTTTTCCGAAATATACAGAGGCGGTATTGAAAGCATCTCTAAAGGACAGTATGAAGCAGGTTACGTATTAGGACTTACCAAATCTCAGGTTTTCCGCAAAATCGTACTTAAACAGGTTATTCAGCGTATAGTTCCCCCTATGTCCAACGAAATAATCACTCTTATCAAGGATACTGCCCTTGCAAACTGTATTATGGTAGGAGAAATTATTTACAAAGCAAACATACTTGCCGCTGAAAAAGCTCTTATCTGGCCTCTCTTCTTTACCGGTGTGTTCTATTTGATTTTCGTAGGACTTCTCACCATAGTTCTGGGCAAGATCGAGAAAAAGCTCAGTTATTTCAGGAGTTAAATTATGGCAGTATTAGAAGTAAAAAACATTAAGAAAAATTTCGGCAAGGTCGAAGTATTAAAGGGAATTGATTTTTCTCTTAATAAAGGCGAGGTTCTTGCTATTATAGGTTCATCGGGAAGCGGTAAAACCACCTTGCTTCGCTGTCTTAATTTCCTTGAAACTGCTGACAGCGGAATTATATCGGTAAACGGAAAAGAACTTTATAACAGCGAGAATAAAGTCCTTTTAAATGATGAAACTATAAGACAGAACAGACTTCATTTCGGACTTGTATTCCAAAACTTTAATCTTTTCCCTCAGTACACGGTTTTCGAGAACGTTACCCTAGCCCCCACCCTTTTAAAAACTGCTTCAAGTGAAGAAATTAAGCAAAAGGGACTTTCATTAATAGATAAGGTTGGTCTTTCTGACAAGAAGGATTCCTACCCCTGTCAGCTTTCGGGCGGTCAGCAACAGCGTGTTGCTATAGCAAGAGCTCTTGCTATGAATCCCGAAATTCTTTGCTTTGACGAGCCTACAAGCGCACTTGACCCCGAGCTTACAGGCGAGGTTTTAAAGGTTATTAAGGCTCTTAAAACAAGCGACAGCACCATGATAGTTGTTACTCACGAAATGGAATTTGCGAAAAACGTAGCCGACAAGGTAATTTTTATGGCAGACGGTGTTATTGAAGAGGTGGGCACTCCCCAAGAGGTATTCGATAATCCCAAGAGCGATAAAACAAAAGCGTTCCTTGCAAAATCCTTAGAAGAATTTTAGGAGATGGAAAATGGCTAAAATCAGTGAAGAAATGATAAATGAACTGTATAAGGTCATTGTCAGTCTTGAATCGGTTGATGATTGCAAACTTCTTTTTGACGATTTGTGTACCCATAAGGAAGTTGAAAATATGGCACAGCGCGTATGCGCGGCGAAACTGTTAAAGCAAGGCGAAACCTATAATAAGGTTACCGAAAAAACAGGAATTGCCAGTGCCACTCTAGCCCGTGTTTCAAGCTGTGTTAAATACGGCAAAGGCTACGATAAATTCATAAAATAACAAAAAAAATCAGGCGCAACTCCACAAGGAGTTGCGCCTAATTTTATATTTAATTCTGTTTTCTGACTATGCCGTATTCGTCATATAGTCGAAAAGCGGGGCAATTTTTAGTTTGAAGGAAGGATACTACTTCATCCTCATCCATATATGCCATACACTCATAATCCTCTGTTTCTTCATTATAGGCGAAATTCGCGCATATATCACAAGAGGATACAGTTTTATTTTTAGCCACTTATCTTATGCCTTGCCTACAGAACCGAAGAGTTCCATTTTTTCCTTAACGGTAGCTTTAATTGCTTCAAAGCCCGGAGCAAGAACTTTTCTGGGGTCAAAGCCTTTGCCCTGAAGGTCTTTTCCTGCTTCAATGTACTCTCTGGTAGCAGCAGCGAAAGCGAGCTGACATTCGGTATTAACGTTAATTTTGGAAACGCCTAAGGAAATAGCCTTTTTGATCATATCAGCAGGTATTCCTGTACCGCCGTGAAGAACTAAAGGCATATCACCTGTAAGCTGCTGAATAGCATCAAGTGTATCAAAGGAAAGACCTGCCCAGTTTTCAGGATATTTACCGTGAATATTACCGATACCTGCAGCAAGCATAGTAACACCGAGGTCAGCAATCATCTTACATTCCTTAGGATCTGCACATTCGCCTGTACCGATAACGCCGTCTTCCTCACCGCCGATAGCGCCAACTTCAGCTTCAAGAGAGAGGCCGAGTTCGTTACATACAGCAACAAGTTCTTTGGTTTTTGCAATATTTTCTTCGATAGGATAGTGAGAACCATCGAACATTACCGAAGAGAAGCCTGCTTCGATACATTTCTTTGCGCCTTCATAAGAACCGTGGTCAAGATGAAGAGCAACGGGAACGGTAATGCCGAGTTCTTTAATCATACCGTTAACCATACCAACAACGGTGGTATAACCGCACATATACTTACCTGCGCCCTCAGATACACCGAGAATTACGGGAGATTTGAGTTCCTCAGCGGTAAGAAGAATAGCCTTTGTCCATTCAAGGTTGTTGATGTTGAACTGACCTACAGCATATTTACCGGCTTTTGCTTTGGTAAGCATTTCTTTAGCAGATACTAACATTTTTTATTTCCTCCTGAATTGCGTTGAACACGCTTAATTTACCTTTATATTCTATACCAAAACTTTAAATAAATCAAGTATTATATAAAAATAAAAGCACAGAGTTAAATACTCTGTGCGAATATTCCCCGATTACACTATGTATCGGAACCTAAAAACTAATTAAGCTTCAACGATAGCCTCAACAGGACAGGTAGAAGCACAAGCGCCGCAATCAATGCACTTGTCAGCGTCGATTGCATATTTGTCATCAGCCTCAACGATAGCCTCTACAGGACAACCAGCTGCACAGCTGCCGCAACCGATACACTCATCAGTAATTTTGAAAGCCATTTTGGTACACCTCCATTAGCAAGTTTTTATATTTCACATATCTATTGTACTACATTTTTTAAAAAATGCAAGTAATTTTTATTTTTCTGCTTTTTCCTCGGTATTTTCCGCTTCTTCTACGTTTCTTTTAGCTTTTCCACGGGACAAAACGGTAACCTTGTCGCGATGAGTTTTAAAGGGAAGTCCTTCCGACTCATTTATCTTTACTATAAGATTTCCCGTAATAACGTTAACGTCGGAAACAACCCCTATTCCCTCTTCGGTTTTAACGGTAGCTCCAACCGGCGGAGTCTTTTTAAGCAGATACTCATAGGCGTCCTGTTCATACTTAAGACAGCACATAAGTCTTCCGCAGGTTCCCGAAATTTTGGTAGGATTAAGGGAAAGTCCCTGTTCCTTTGCCATTTTTATTGAAACAGGCTGAAAACCGTTTAAAAACCGTGAACAGCAAAAGGGCTGACCGCAAATACCAAGACCGCCAAGCATTCTTGCTTCATCTCTGACACCTATTTGTCTAAGCTCTATTCTTATATGAAGAGAAGCGGCAAGGTCTTTTACAAGTTCTCTAAAGTCAACTCTGCCGTCAGAGGTAAAGAAAAAGATTATCTTACTGCCGTCAAAGGAATACTGAGCCTCAATAAGTTTCATATCAAGACCGTGGGCAAGTACCTTTTCTTCACAGATTTTAAAGGCATCTGCCGCTTTTTCTTTATTTTCTTCAAGCTTCTTTAAATCACGCTCATTAGCAGGGCGCAATGCCTTTTTTAAAGGCTGAACGATTTTTTCGTCCTCTACGCAGTGATTTGCTTCGCTGACTATTCCGCATTCAATACCTTGAGCAGTTTCTACCACGGCGTAGCTTCCGGTGGAATACTGTTTGCCGTCGGGCGCAAAATAATAGGATGCGCCGTCGGATTTGAATTTAATAGATATAACCTCAGTCATAACTATCTCCTTATTTTAAGATTTGAATTTCGCCGCTGTTTCACAAAACAGCAGGGTTAAATTTATATTTGATTTTAATGCTTCCTGAGCTTCTTTTACAATTTCTAAATACTTTGTGTCGCGCTTAATACTTGTGCCTTTAACAGCGCAGCTTTTAATTTTAGTTAAAAGAAGGTAGGAAAGATGGGAGTAAAACTCCCCTGCCTTATTTCTGTCCTTTTCAAGCGGGGCAGTAAGGGATATAAGGTCGTACACGCTTCCGTCAAAGGCAAGGTCAAGATATTCACCGGCAATAGAATATACACCGCTTTTTTTACTTTTCAGCGCTTCCTCGCTTCTGCCGATACTGTTATTGTTTTGCTTTAAAAGTTCTATTGCTTCATCTATTTCTATGCCGTGCTTAGCCTTTAAATACTCAGCCGATTCATTTATGTCAGGATCATTTAGAGTATAGGTCACACATCTGGAAAGAATGGTAGGAAGCAGAGCTGAACGGGAACGAACCTGCAGGATAAAAACAGTATCTCCGGGCGGTTCTTCAAGCACCTTTAATATAGCATTTTGAGACTGTGCGTTCATTGTATCTGCATAGTCTATTACAAACACCTTTTTATCGCTCATCTGCGGACGTATATAAGCATCCACCTTAAGTTTTCGTATCTGTTCAACCGCAATATTCTTCTTTTTATCAAGAAGGGTGGTTAAAAACAGGTCAGGATGTGTTCCTGCTTTTACTAAACTACATGCACGACATTTACCGCAAGGCGAATTTTCTTCTTCACAAAGAAGAGCGGAAACTATATACGAAGTCAGCAGACTTTTTCCGCTTAAGGCTTCACCCTCGATTATAACAGCGTGGGGGAAACGTTTTGTGCTCAGCAGATGTGTAATTGAATTTTTAACACCACTGTTTCCTGCTAAAGCAAACATCATAATACAAAACCGACCTTTTTCATAACCTTAGTCATTGTTTTGCGAGAAGCATAGTATGCCTTTTCAGCGCCGTTTTTAGCAAGTTCTTCAAGTAATTTCTTATTGGAAATATACTCGTTATATCTTTCTCTTACGGGATCTAAGCATTCGGCAACGGCTTCACCGACAGCCATTTTAAATTCACCGTAACCGCATCCCTCAAACTTTTTAACGGTTTCTTCAGGGGTTATTCCTAAAACTGTGCTGTAAATATCAATAAGATTATTGATACCGTCCTTGCCCTCGGCAATGCAAATTTTTGCTTCGCTGTCGGTAACTGCACGTTTGAATTTTCTTAAAATATCTTCCCTTGTATCAAGGAGAGATATATATGCATTTGCGTTATCGTCCGATTTAGACATCTTTTTAGTAGGCTCCTGTAAAGACATAACCCTTGCGCCGCTCTTACGGATAAGAGGCTCGGGAATTGTAAATACGTCGCCGTAAAGATTATTAAATCGTGTAGCGATATCGCGGGTAATTTCAAGATGCTGTTTCTGGTCGTGACCTACGGGAACAAAATCAGGCTGATAAAGCAGAATATCTGCCGCCATAAGCGCAGGATATGCAAAAAGACCTGCATTGATATTGTCAGCATGACGGGCGGACTTATCCTTGAACTGTGTCATACGGGATAGTTCGCCAAACTGTGTGTAACAGGAAAGTATCCATGCAAGCTGGCTGTGGGCGGGAACGTGAGACTGAATGAAAAGAGTGCTCTTTTCAGGGTCAAGTCCCAAAGCCAAAAACAAAGCGAACATAGAATAAATCTGTGCACGAAGCTTGGCAGGCTCCTGTCTTACGGTAATTGCGTGAAGATCGGCAACCGCAAAGGTGCAATCAAATTCATCCTGCATATCCACCCAGTTTTTAAGAGCTCCCAAGTAATTTCCCAAAGTGGGAATACCGCTGGGTTGAATACAGCTTAAAACCTTTTTCTTTTCAGTAAGAGTTACTTCACTCATAATTAATTCTCCTAAGTTTACAATGCTAAATATATAATATATAATTCTACCATAAAACCTTTATATTAACAAGATAAAATTTTACTTTTTAAGGGTAAATAAAATATCCCCCATTTTCTCTTTAAAGCTATAGTTTTTCATATACTGCACGTTAGAAAAAAACATCGCCAAAGCAGAGAAAAACTTTTTGTTATTTAAAAAATCTTCACGTTTTTTCTGCATTTCGTAAAAGTCATCAAAACCGCCGTAGGAAAGCAGAGCAGACGCCCCGTCAAGCTTTTCCTTTGCTATACCGAGTCTATCATTAGAAGCCGAATCAAGCCCTAAGGTATTACTTGAATGTATTCTGTAAAGAATAAGAGGAACATTAAAAAAATACAATCCGTTTTCACTTGCGCTAAGTAAATTCAGTTCCCAATCGTGCGCAACAATAGATTTACTGCAATCCACAAATCTTTCCTTAAGCTCTTTTCTTATAACGGTAGCGCACCCCGGAGCAATATTACTGTGAAGCACCGTTTTAAAGGGAATTTTAATAAGCTCTCCCTTTTCGGTTTTTTTATCAATAAGCCCGTGATTAGAGGTATTTTCCTTGCTTTTTAAATTTAACAAAGCATCATTTTCATCAATATAATCAAAGGAGGAGCAAAGGGATAAAATATCTCTGTTTTTTTCCATTACCGAAAGGGTTTTTTCTATTTTTTCCTTTTGCCATATATCATCTTGGTCACAAAGGAAAATATACTCACCCTGAGTTTCAGAAAGCGCCTTTAAAAAATTCCTTTTAAAGCCGAGATTTTCTTCATTAACAAAAAGCTGCCAACCAAAAAGAGAATATTTTTCAATATACTCTTTAACAAATTCGGCGGTACCGTCATTAGACGCATCATCGCTTATTATAACTTCATCGGGCATAATATATTGAAGTCTTATTGAATCAAGCTGTTTTTCAATATATTTCATACCGTTATAGGTAGCCATAGCCACAGATACTTTCATACATCCGCCTCCTTTATCCTTTATATTTTACCATAACTAAATAAAAAAGACAATAAAAATAAAAACGGTGAAAATCACCGTTTTTATAGTTTTTCTATTTTTTTGATATTAAAATCGGTTATAAGGGAAGAAATTACAAGCTCTGCAGTATTTTCAGTTGCCTGCACAACGTTCATTATAACACTTCCGTCTTCTTCCTTGCTCATAGAAACTATGTTAAAGGAGCTGTCGGTAATATATTTATAAATCGCGCTTACGTCTCCGTCTTTTGCCATAAATATCTTTATTCTGCAAACCTTTTTATTGGCTCTTTTCTGGAGATAATTAGTAACAGGATGAAGCACAAGCATAGCGGAAATCATTAAAGCAACCATAATAATTCCCGTGAAGTAATATCCCGCACCTACTATAAGACCTAAACAGGCGGTTGCCCAAAGTCCTGCGGCGGTGGTAAGCCCTCTTATACGTTTACCGTGAACAAGAATACATCCGGCTCCCAAAAAGCCTATACCGCTTACTACCTGAGCGCCTATTCGCATAGCGTCGCCGCCGAAATCGATATGCATAGCTTCACTCATAATCATTACCCCTGCACTGCCGAGGCATACTAGGATATGGGTGCGAAGTCCTGCATCGTGGTTTGTACCTGCTCTCTCAAGTCCTATAATTCCGCCGAACACAAGAGCTAAAACAAGTCGTATAATTATTTCTATATAGTTTTCAGGAAGCATATTTTATTCCTCACAAATACCAAAGTTCTTTTTTACCGGTAGATACGGCAGAAGCGCCGCTTGAAAGGGCTTCGGTTATTTCAGCCTTGCTTTCAATAAGTCCCCCCGCAATAACGGGAATACCTCGGGAAGCAAAACGGGATATAACCTTTCCTATTACACCGGGGATAATCTCAATAAAATCGGGAGAAGAAACCGACAGCATTTCCTCAATACTTTCTATTCCCTGAGTATCAAGGGCAAAAAAGCGCTGCACAGTAATAAGTCCCATTTCCTTTGCCTGACGGATAAGCTTTCCACGTGTGCTTATAATACCGTCAACACCGATATTTCTTAAATACTGTATGCCCGTCTTGTCACTTGCTATTCCTTCTGCAAGGTCAATATGAACAAGAATATATTTTCCCTTTTCGTGCACTTTTTTTATTACATCGGCAATGGTCAGCAAATCAGCCTTCATATGACATAAAATTTCTGCCGGAGAAATCAGAGCTGCTTCCAGCTCTTCAGCGTGTACGGTTGCAATAAGGGGAAAGCTATCAAGAAGATTTTTAAACTTAATCAGTTCCATTTTTACCACCTCAAAAATTAAAAGAAGACGCAAAAACTACAGGGTAACTGTAGCTTTTGCATCTCCAATACTCACTTAGCAAATTTATTTTAACATATATTCACTTTTATGTCAATTAACAATTAATCTTTCTTTAAGCTGTCGCGAATTTCTCTAAGTAAAGAAATTTCGTCTTCTTGGGGTTCTGCAGGAGCTTCTTCAACAACCTCTTCCTTTTTATGACGAAGCTGGTCTAGTTTCTTTTGAGCGTTCATCATTATTCTGAGTACAACAAAAATGCAGAAAGCTATAATTATAAAATCTATAATTGCCTGAAGGAATATACCGTATTCAACAGCAACACCGGGGTCAATTACCTCTCCTGCTTCATTAAGGATTTCGGGCTTTAACACCCATTTAAGAGCTTCAACACTGTTCTGTCCCGTAAGAAGAACAATAAAGGGGGTAATGATGTTGTTAACAAGAGCATTAATAATATCCTTAAATGCAGCACCGATAACAACGCCGACTGCCATATCGAGCACATTGCCCTTCATAGCAAATTCTTTAAAATCGTGGAAAAACTTTTTCATATTATTTTCTCCTTTATTTTTACTTTTGTTTCCAATATTGTAACATAATACTGATTAAAAATCAATATTATCTTTACAGTCTATGTAACCGTTGAATTTATAATGATTGTATAATTTTATTGCATAAAAACGGAGATTTCTTTAACGAAACCTCCGTTTTGTTATTTTTAGTTTAATTATACGTTTCCAAAAGAGGAACTATTATCTTCGAAAACCTCTACGGTATCCTTAACGCGCTTGGAATTTTTAACGCGCTTCATAAGCTCTTCTTTATAAAGGTCAGCATCAATGGGAAGCTCAACTTCTTTACCGATAAAGTCGGAAAGATGCATAGCGTTAGAAATCGTAAGACCGTTTATGCCTTCATAACCTTCTGCCACAAGCTCACCCTTGCCGAGAATCTTGTTTGCAAAAGCATTCATAACGCCAACGTGCTGTAGATTTTCGCCATCGGTTTCAACCTCTGTTTTCTTACAGGGAATAGAAGCAAAGGGGCGCTTATTAGTAGCGGAAAATTCCTGTTCGCTCATTTCAAATTCCCAAAGGAAGAGTTTGCCGTCTTCTACAACTAATTTTGCCTTATCCATCTGTACTTCAAAACGGTTAGTACCGCAACCGTCACCTGTAGAAGTGATAAATGCGCCTGTTGCACCGTTTTCGTATTCAACGAATGCTGTAACGTCGTCTTCAACCTCGATATTGTGCCATTTACCGTACTTAACCTTTGCAAGAACCTTTGTAGGCATACCGCAAATCCACTGCCAGAGGTCTAACTGATGAGGACACTGGTTAAGGAGAACACCGCCGCCTTCACCTGCCCAAGTTGCACGCCAATCGCCCGAATCATAGTAAGCCTGAGGACGATACCAGTTGGTAATGAGCCAGTTTGTTCTTCTTATCTGACCGTATTCGCCCGATTTAATAAGCTCACGCATTTTTCTATACAGACAGTTGGTTCTCTGATTAAACATCATACCGAAAACAACGTCGGGGTGCTTTTTGGCTTCCTCGTTCATTTCCTCAACCTGTTTTGTATAAACACCTGCAGGTTTTTCAACCATTACGTGAATATTTCTTTTCATACTTTCAATTGCAAAATATGTATGGTCATAGTGAGGAACAGCAACAAGACAAGCGTTAATAATACCGCTGTCAAGCATTTCTAGAGCATTGCTGAAATATGTTACTCCTTCGCCGAAAATTTCCTTTGCGGCATCAATTCTTGCAGGTTTGTGGTCAGCAATTGCCACAAGTTCAATGTCAGGACATTTGCCCTTTAAAATATTGTCGGCATGGGTTGTACCCATATTTCCGTAACCGATTATACCAAGCTTTATCTTATCCATAGTTATTCTCCTTTATTTAAAACCCATAGCTTTAAGGTTATTGTAGCTTCTTTTAAGACAGTCGAAGGGGTCTTCGCCGTAGCAGTCATCCTGTTCAACAAGCATATACTTTGTGCCTGCCTTTTGGGCAGCAGAAAATACTGCGTCAAAGTTTATATTGCCTTCGCCAACAACAGCCATTTTTCTGTCAAAGGTGTGGTCCTTGAGATGAATACAGGGTACCCTTCCCGAAAGCTTTTCTAACCACTGTGCAGGATCACCGCCTGCGGTCTGAACCCAATAGGTATCAAGGGTAAAGCCCATTAAATCGGGTTCAAAAGACTCTGCATAATATTCGAGTAGGCATTTGCCGTCAACCTTTGAAAATTCCTGAGCGTGATTATGATACATAAAATATTTGCCGTTTTCTTTAAGTACATTTGCGGCTTCATAATATTTATCTTTAAGCAAAAGGGGAGTTTCACCCTTTTCAAAATTAAGGGCGAAATGACCGAGTCCTACACAGTCAGCGCCGAAAATACTATGATCATTTGCAACCTTTTTTGTATCCTCCAAAATTTTAGCAGGAGGAGTATGTGTAATAACGCAGGAAAGTCCGTTTTTGTCAAGTTCGCCCTTTAACCACTGCGCCTCATATTCACAAGTGCCCGAAATCTGAACGTACTTATAACCGATATCAGCAACCTTTTTTAAAGTTTCGCTAAAGCTTTCCAAATCCTTACAATATTCTCTTAAAGTATAAAACTGAGCACCGATTCTCATTATAAAACACTCCTTAACGCTTTTACTGCTACATCAAAGGCTTCGTCGGCACTTTCATATGCCTTAATTCCTACCTTTATTTCTTCCTCAGCCTGTTCAAGATTTTTAAGGCCCTCGAATATTTTAAGATGCGGTTCAAGGGTAATAGAATTTCCGCCCTGTTTAATATATTCCTTGAGTATAAAGGGAATATTTCCTGCGCCCTCGCCTGCAGGAACAACGTTTCCGTCGGTTAAAGCATCTTTAATATGCAAATAGTGAATATAAGGATTAAGCATTTCCCACGCCTTTATTGTATCCTGCTCACACTGAACAAAGTTAGCGGGGTCAAATACACCTTTCAAATCACTAAAGGTTTTAAAAAGTTCAAGACAACGCTCTGCATTATCACCGTAAATTCCCTTTTCGTTTTCGTGACAAAGAATAACACCGTTTTCCTTTGCCACCTCTAACATTCTGCCCATACTATCCATTACCTGTCCCCTTACCTCTTCGGCGGTAACGGTTTTTGGATAATAAAAAGAAAACATACGAATATTCTTGGTACCGAGTATATTGGCAATATGTGAAGTACGGCGAAGCTTTTCAAGATGGCTTTCAAAATCGTCGGTCACAATATTGATTTTTCCTATAGGCGAACCGATACTAAAGGTGCATAGACCATTGTCATCAAGCTTTTCCTTAACTTCAAAAGCCTTTTCATCTGTAATTTCGGAAACGTTAACAGAGTCAACATTTCGTATTTCAAGACCTTGAAGGTTATTTCGTTTTAAAGCGATTATCTGTTGGTCAATAATCGGACTTGCCTCATCAGCAAACGCGTAAATATTCATCTTATCGCCTCCATCGGAAATTTTACCATAAATTTTTATTTATATCAATTACAAAAATAATTGAAAATATATTGCAAAAATGAACATAATTTTATATAATAGTTATGGTGATAAAAATGAAAATTAAAATAAAAGCCGAAAGAAGTCTGAGTGAAAAACCCACAAGGGATAAGTTTCTGTTACATACACACGACGATTATGAAATACTTTGCTTTCTTTCGGGAAATGCAGACTATTCGGTTGAAGGCAACCGTTATAGACTAACCCCCGGCGATATTATGATAATGCGAAAAAACGAATCCCACCATTTAATACTTAAATCGGACGTACCTTACGAGCGTATTGTAATAAACTTTGAATTTGTAGGCGTTACAGGTTTTGAAGATCTCCTAGCCCCCTTTAACAATAGGGCTTCGGGAGAAAGAAATCTTTATAGGCCTTCGCTTATTAAAGACAGTAATTTGATTTTCTGTCTTAAAAAGCTTACAAGCACCCGCAACAAAACCAGTCAGATTTGCTGGCTTCTTCCCTTCTTAGATGAACTTAATAATGTTTTTGAATCAGGGAAGGTTTATGAGGAGCCTATAAAAGATAAAGCAACCGACGTAATCAATTACATAAATGCCCATCTTACCGAGGATATCTCTCTTGCTTTAATTTCACAAGAGTTTTTCATAAGTCAAAATCATTTAAACAGACTATTTAAAGAATCTACAGGAACAACTCTTTGGGATTACGTAACATTAAAACGTTTAATCCTTGCTAAAGATAAATTAGCTCTTGGCGAAAAGCCCACCGAAGTTTACCGTGATTCAGGCTTTAATGATTATGCAACCTTTTTCAGAGCCTACAAAAAGCATTTCGGAGATTCTCCCAAATCGGCAAGAGTAAAAGTTTAGTAATTTTATTTTAAATTTAGGAATAATATAAACGGAGGTAATTATATGAGAATATGCGTTTACGGAGCGGCGTCTCCTACTATAGATGAAAAATATAAGGAAATAACCTATGCACTTGGAAAGACTATAGCAAAACGAGGACACAATCTTGTTTTCGGCGGTGGCGGTAACGGACTTATGGGCGCCGTTGCAAAGGGCGTAAAGGCTGAAAACGGGCACATTATAGGTGTAATCCCAAAATTCTTTGACAATGAAGATATTGAAGCAATATGCGATTTTTGCGACAAGCTTATTGAACCCGAAACAATGCGGGAAAGAAAACAGATTATGGAGGACACCGCCGACGCTTTTATAGTTGTTCCCGGCGGTATTGGAACCTATGAGGAATTTTTCGAAATTCTCACCTTAAAACAGCTTTGCCGTCATACAAAGCCTATAGCGGTATATAATATAGACGGCTACTATGACAGTCTTTTTACCGTTATGAATGAAGCCATTGGGAAAAATTTCATAAAGAAAAACTGCCTTGACCTGTTTAAACTTACGGATAATACCGAAGAGCTTTTCACATATATCGAAAACGATAAACTGCAATATACGGTAAAAGATTTAAAAGAAGGCTAAAAAAATCGGATACTCTTTCGAGTATCCGATTTTTTATTTACTTAAATTATGCAAGACCGGCAAGAATAAGTTTAAGTTCAGCAAGGTCAACAGTATTAATTTTTTGGTCTTTATTCAAATCTGCGCCGTCTTTGTTTTTAACTTCACTTAGTCCTGCAAGGAATAGTTTAAGCTCAGCAAGGTCAACAGTAGTAACGTCACCGTCACCGTTAACGTCACCTCGGAGTACCTCTGCAGAATCTCCTGCGATATTGAAGGTAATTTCTTCACTCCTTATAGTTTTGCCGTCGGCATAGGTAACAACTGCATATGCCGTATGCTTACCGCCATTTAGTATAGGTGCGGTGGACGTTATCTGTCCGTTAATCACAACGTCGCCAACAGCCGCTTTTCCGTCAACAAAAAATGCTACGTTTTCTATCACTGCGTCAATTCTATAGGGAGAAGCAACACTTAACATTCCGTTCGTTTCGGTTAGTATAAGTTTTTCTTCAGCTTCTTTATACACTGTACTTGCGAGGTCGAGGACAAATCCGCTTACTTTATGAGCCGTTACGCCTTCTTCAGCAGTTAAAACCAATACTATGTCATCGTTTCTCTCATAAGCTTTTAATGCTTCGCTTACGTCCACTGTGTACTGAGTTTCGTCAGTAAGTGTAATAGTAGCTATCTCAGCTCCGCCAAATACACTACCCGCCTTCATACCGGTGGTTGCAGTATCGTTACCGTATGCGTTGTTCCAGGTAAGCTTATTAATATTAACAGTAGAATCTATTGCATAAAGCTTTAATACGCTGTCCTTAATGGGTGACTCAACGTTAAAGCTGAATTTTGCTCCTACTATATGATAATAGCCTGATTTATTAAAGGTCACGTAGGTTTTTGCTAAACCGCTTTCTCCGCCTTTAGCAGACTTAACAAGTTCAAAGGATGAGGAAGGTACTGTAGCAGCGGCATCTTTATCCTTGCCGCTTACAAGAGCAATCAGCTCAGCCTTCACTTTACTTTCAGCACCTGACTTTTTAAAGCGAAGCTGGGGAGAAACGCTTTCAACTTCTGCGCCGCCTTCACTTGTTACAACTATATCATCAATGCAAATTTTTGTTGTTGAGGCATTTGAACCGATAACAATAGCACAGTCCATTCCTACCATTGCTTCGGTTACGGTTAGCTCAAATCTTACGGTATGCCAAGTAGCACAGCTAAGTCCGTACGTACCCGGAATATTAACACCGTTAACAAGCGTATTATCAATATAACGGTCAATGGTCATTTGTTGATTTAGGAAATACTGTCCTGATCGGGGTTTTTCTATAGTAGCCAATACACCGGCAGTACCGCCTTCATTAAAGTTAAATTGACGGAAGCTTACAGTGATTTTCTTTCCAACGTCTGCTGCTGTAAACTTATCGGTAGGAGATATAAGTCCGGTAAAGGACAGACTATCGGCATATGCACCTCTTTCAAAATAGAATACACTATTAGTGCTGTCGGTAGGATCAGTAGTTATGCCGGATTTATAAGTAGCATTTTTCAAAACAGCATTTTTATATTCGGTTATTCCTTCAAAATCGGCAGTTCCTGGCCTATAATCCTGCTGAATCTGCAGATCTCCCGCAAATTCCTCTACTACTATATCATCAATATAAATACCGGTAGCAGCCCAGCCCGAAGCAATAATTATAGCGGTAGCTTTATTTCCTAAAATAGCCTCATTTACATTGATGGTAAATTCTATGGTATTCCATGTATTAGTGGAAGTAGAACTTACACTTTTTGTAATGCCGGTTAATAAAGAACCCGAAGTAGCCGCACCTACACTTGAGATGTTGCAATAATTACCTGCAGTAGCACCCGGAGCAGTTACGTACTGCTTAAAGGACACCTTATAGGTTTTGCCAATATCACTTTGATCAAAAGTATCATCGCCCTGAATAAGACCTGTAAGAGCAATGTTCTGCTGATAACCGCTTGGACTTGCCTCAGTACCGCTTTTCTCCATATAAAGCACGTTATTATCGGGATTTTGAGGATCTTTTGCTATCTCTACTGCATAGCCGTTCATAGCAGAACTTGCCACATAGGCGGTATAACTATCCATATTTTCGAAGGTGGTTTTGGAAACAATACCGTTACAGTCATCCTTTACTATAATAAAGGTAACAGCCGAGTAGCCCTCGTTCTTCATAGCTTTAACGTAATCATTTACGTCAAATTCCACCGTTTGACTACCGCTTACAGTTTTACTGCCGATAAATACGGTTTTACTGCTATCAACACCGTTGCCGTCTATCTGATTTGCAAATGCTGTATTCCAAGTAATGCCCTTTGTAAAGTTTTCGGCAAAACGGCTGTCATCACTCAGCACACCATATACGCTGAACTGTGAAACACCCGAAGATATTGCGTTAAACTTCAAGGTTGCGTTATTGCTATTAGTATCAAATTCGCTGATAGGGAATTTGAGGTAGCCTTTAACAGTATCGCCGGTGTTTTCCTTTTTATAACCCTCTACAAAGTTTTCACCATTCAAAACTGTGTCTGCATTTTCGCCTGCAGCTATAGTAGCGGCAGAGCCTGTTGCAGTTACACTTTCGGGGGTAAAGAGCACCAGCTTTGCAGAAATCTTGGGTTTATCTCCATTATACTCTTTGGTTGCGAAAGTTGCACCGCCGGTTAAATACTGAGTTTTGAAATCATCTAACCAATAATCGCCGTTTGAGGTAGGAACAACGGTTATTGCACGTATATTACCGTCTATCATAGCCTGATCTACAGTAACAGCGTATTCAATATAATTCCACTCACCCGGAGTAACGGAAAAGGTTTGGACATTAACTCCCGACAACGCCGTCTTCTCGTAAACGCCAACGTTAACAGTTTGGTCGCTTACTGTTTTAATCCAAAAACTTGCTTTTACGTTAAGGCCCAGATGTTCGCTTGTAAGCTTTTCGGTACCAAAGGATTTTAAAAACTTAATACGGTTAGAGTTTTGGGCACGGTTTGTAAAGTAAAGACTGTGACTGCCCACCTTACTGTCGCTTGATACCGATATATAAGCCATACCGCCGCCAAATCTGTAATCAGTGTCATAAACCAAATCGGAAGTAGAAATATTATCAAAGGTGTGATGTAAATAAATCTCCTCTTTTTCGGTTTCTAATAAGAAGTTAGCCTTTTCGCCCTGGCTGTTAACTACGTAATCGGTAACGTCAATAGTAGTTATTTCGCTCATAAGGGGTTCTTGGGCAATTTTTTCACTTTTAGCGGGAGCAGTATTATATGTAACGGTATTTTCGTCAAAATCTTCTGTACCGTAAATTGTTACCGCACCAAATTCATCCACGTAACGATTAAGCACCAAATAAGCACGTGTTACATCGCCAAAACCGCCTTCGTTTTTAAAGCTTAAAAGACCCTTTAAGTTTTCGCTATCGTTATTTGCTATTACTAACGTTTCATCGCTGCCGAAGTTTTTATCGGGCTGTGCAGAGGTAACAAAAGTATCGGCATAAACATTCAAGAGTTTATCACCGCTTATGGTAAATACCTTTGCAAAAGGAACGACTAGTTCAACGCCGTCTTTTGCCTTTACGCCTGCATCAACACGTATTTCATAGGACGAACCGTTTATAATAGAGGGAGAGGTAAATTCAAAGGTGGTAGCGCCGTGAAGAACATTCCAGCTACCGTTCATTTCTTCTCCGTCGGCAAGGCGGATAACCTTTACCATTTCCTTTACACTCTCAACGTCCATAGCGCGTGAGAATTTAATTCTTACGGGTTCTTCCAAGGACTCAAAAACCTTATTGCTCTGGGGAGTTGCCCACATAACCACAGGAGCTTCATCTCTGTAAGCGGCTCTGATATGATTATCAAGGAAGGTCCAGATTTCATTGAACTGTTCTATCTGTTTAACCTCGTCATAGCCGTAAGCGGGGTCATGACCGAGTCCCTCAGGGATAAGGAAGTCAGATTCAATTTCGGGATGTGCATCAAAATAGCTTTTAGCAGCAGTAATATAGGTATTAAAGTTACCCGTAGTATCGGCAGTACCGATTGAAGAAACTATCGGCACACTGTCTTCGGTCATAAGACGTTCTCTATACTGGCAGACACCTGCGCCTGAGCCCGAATAAGCAACCGTTACGTTACTTGAAATTCGCTCGTTGGTGCCTTCATAGTAAAGCCAAGGCTGTTCACCCTGATAGCCTTTGGGATTCTTTCCTTCGGGAACGTATTCGCCGAAATCGAGAATTTCTCCCATTTCTTCATGCTTTGTATTAGCAAGAATTGCAGGTCCGGGACCACTCTTTGAAAATCCCCAAGGAGTAATATATTCTGCATCATAGCCATAGGTACTTGCCAAATATCTTATTCTTCTGATAGCGGCAGAATGAACTGCATTTGCGTTAGTAGTACCTAAAGTAAAGGAAGAATATGGGTCAAGGGTATAGTTTCCGTAATAAGCATAGTGGTCTTGTCTTGACATAGGAATATATTCGTGGTCGTAAATTACGCCCGCATAACCCTGTAAAAGCGCAGTAGTAAAATACGGACGCACCTCACTGCTTAAAGACATAGTTCTTTCTTCAGCAGAAGAAGCAAGTGCAAATACGGGAACGGTATCATTTGGATTAGAAGGATAAACAATATCCATTCTTAAATCAAAATCAACGGGACTGCCATCCTTTTTAATCATATCATCCAAGGTTTCGGCATAAGGAAGGTCGTTTTTATTGGCATCCTTAAATAATCCGTCGGGACCTGCATAAAACTCGTTCCAGAGCCAAAGGATATATTCATTGGTACCGTTAAGCGCCATTTCGTCAAGAGAATAGTAATAAACTTCTCTATCAATTCTGCAACCTGACGGTACAACGTACATAGCATCGTGGGTTTTTCTCACATAGCCAAAATCATACCTTTTGGTTTTAAAATCCGCACAAAAAAGTTTATGTACGCTCCAACCGAATTCATTACCGATTGCTTTGGGATTTTTCTTATAGTCAAGCACGGTAACGCTATAGCCTTCACTCAGAAAATCTTCGATTATCTCTTCGTCGCTGTCGGTACCTAGTCTTTTTTCAAAATGACCGACAACGTACAAAAGAGCAACACCGTTAGCCGTAACGCTATCACGGTAAAAAGTAGAAATATCTACAGGAACACCTAAGTGTCCCTCGTTTTCTAATTTTGCGGTACCCTTTAAATCAGAGGCGAATTTTTCTCTTAAAAGTTCTGTGGTTTCCCCTAATGCTTCTGCGCTCACACCCAAAGCACAAATTGCTGAAAAGGTTGAAAGAAGCATAATAAAGGTTAGAATAAAAGCCAATAATTTTTTCATATTAATACCTTCTTTTTTTGAATTTTCTGATACACTTTAATTATATTCGTGATTTTTTAAATTTCAATACAAAATATCTGCAAAAATATAACAATACTGTAAATCCCCCTTGATTTTTCAAGCAATATACATTAAACTAAAAAAAGAGGTGACGAATATGAATTCATATACGCGATTATGTTTGGATGACAGATTAAGAAACTATCTTCCGATTTTCCTTCATTCCTACAGCTCAAATTTCAATCAGCCCGATACCAACTATCCGAAGGGTGTGTTTGTGCATCATCTTATTTTAGTGATTGAAGGCGAAGGCAAGGCGAAAATAGACGGTGAAACGGTTACTCTTAAAAAAGACAATATATTTTTTTACCGGGCTGACGTTCCAATAAAGTATTACCGAACTTCCGAAAGGTTTATCACCTGCTTTTTAACCTTCCAAGGCAGTGCAAGTCTTCAGCTTTTAAATTTTTACAATTTTCCTAATCACCTTTTAATAAAAAACGATATATTAAGCAAACAGCTTTTAGATATTTGCCGTGCTGCAGATAGTGCTACACGAGAGGAAATACTGTCCTCGAGAGTTTACACTTTGATAAACGACATAGGTATATATATAAATGCAGATGCCTTGCCCCGAAGTTTTGAAAAGGCGGTATCTTTTATCAGAAACAATTATTACAAAGATATTTCCATAAGCACTATTGCAAAACACACCGGCACTTCGGAATCACTGCTATATAAAAACTTTAAAAATATACTAGGCACTTCTCCTACATCTTTTATAACTAAACTGCGTATTGACTGGGCAAAACACTTTTTAGAAACAGCGCCAAATATGACCATTGCCGAAATCAGTAAAACCATAGGCTTTAATTGTCCGAGCTACTTTATAGAGACATTTAAAAAAAGCGAAAACATAACGCCCCTCCAATACAAAAAATACATAAATAAAATCAAATAGTTACTAAAAAATGCGCATCAACATAAAGTGATGCGCATTTTCTGTCACAGTATATACTCCATACATATTTTTTGCTCGTTCATTCCACAGGCTTTATAAAAGCCCACCGCAGACGGATTACAGCTCCACACATTAAGAGTTATATTATAGCATCCGTTTTCTTTGGCAAAATTAACGGCAGCCTCATACAATTCTTTCCCTATATGCTTACCCCGCATTTTTTCATCGACGCATAAATCATCAATATACAAAGTTTTTATATCCGTAAGTACATTACTGTTTTCCTGTATTTTAAACACACAAAAACAGTATCCCATAACTTCATCGTCTTCATTAACCGAAACAAGTATAGGACGCTTCTTATCCTTTAAAATTTCTTTTAGCTGGGCATCATTATACTTTCTGCCTATTTTAAAAATGTCAGGTCTGCCCTTATAATGTACCAAATCAACTTGGGATAATAAATCCTCTATTTTTGCAATATCTTTTTCTTTTGCTTTTCTAATCATTTCATCACCTCATATTTTTTTATCAAACAAAGCCCGCCTACTTGTAGAATGGCGCATCATTTTTCTCATTGAATCTATATCTTCCTCTTCCAGCATAGACTTCAATTCGCTGAATTTATTTATAAACAAATCCATTTGTTCTAAAAGCGCGGCTTTGTTCGCTACAAAAAGCTCACTCCACATAAGATCGTTAATACGGGCTATACGGGTAAGATCCCTGAAAGAGTCTCCTGTAAATTTTTCCATATTTTCTTTATCGTTACAGGTCATAAGAGTAATAGCTATGCAGTGAGTAAGCTGTGAAAGGAAGCCTATCATCTCGTCGTGTTCCTTAGGAGAGAGTGTGGTCACGTTGGAAAATCCCAAAAGTCTTCCAAGCTCCATACAAGTATTTATAGCTTCTTGTGTATTTTTTTCGGTAGGAGTTACAATGTAGTTAGCTCCAATAAACATTGTGTCTGTGCTGTTTTCTACACCCGATACCTCACGTCCTGCCATAGGATGAGCCGCAATAAACTCACAGTCAGAACGGAGAATTTCTTGAATTTTATATACAATACTTCCCTTAACACCTGTTACGTCGGTAATTATTGCCCCACTTTTTAAAAGGCTTTGATTCTTCTCTATCCATTCCAAAAACACATGGGGATATAACGCAAATATTACCAAATCCGCTTCGCCTATAATTCTTTTATCAAGCTGTACGGAGCCTTCGTCAATTATATTTTGTTCTAAAGCATAGTCAATAGAACTCTGCTCTTTAGTTATTGCACTTATGTGAAAGCCGAATCTTTTGAGTACTCTTGCATAGCTTCCGCCTAAAAGTCCCAGACCGACTATCAATATCTTTTTGCTCACATCAACTATCATAAAAAACACCGCCCGTAAAATTCGTTTTTATTACTATATCACTTTAAAGCGCTAAAGTCAACAACCATTTTATATTATCTTGACAAACGGTATTTTCAGATTTATTATATTTGCATAAATAATATTTTAAAATCTTAGTTTTTCATCAGGAGAAAAAATGCGAAATTTACTGGAAAAAGATAAATCCTTTTATAAAAAGGTTGCCAAAATAGCTATCCCTATAGCTCTTCAAGGACTAATTACTACAGGCGTTAATATGATGGATACCATTATGGTGGGCGCCGTAGGCGAAACCGAGCTTTCGGCTGTTTCTCTTGCTAACCAATTCATAACCATTTTTCAAATTTTTTGTATGGGTATAGGTATGGGCGCCTCTGTGCTTGTTGCAAGATATTACGGTATGAACGATAAAAATTCCCTTAAGAAGACCGTTTCAATAATGCTCAAACTCTGTCTTATTATGGCGCTTATTTTCTGTGTTTTCACCGCCCTTGCGCCACGGACTATAATGAAAATATATACGGTTGAGGAAAATATAATCTCCCTTGGTATTGATTATCTTAAATACTCAATTTTCACCTATTTCCTTTTAGGACTGTCTCTCACCTGCACAATAGTGCTCAGAAACGTGGGACAGGTTAAAATTCCTCTTTATACCTCTATAGCATCCTTCTTTATAAATATTGGTGCTAACTACATATTCATTTTCGGTTTTAGTCCGCTTCATTTAAAAGCAATGGGGGTTGCAGGTGCCGCAATAGGAACTTTGGTTGCAAGAATTTTTGAATTTGCAATAATTTGCGGTTATCTTTTCTTTAAGGATAAAGAAATCGGCTTTAGAATAAAGCATATTTTCAAGCCCATAGGTGCGCTGTGGAGAGAGTACATCCGTATAAGTATTCCCGTGCTCATAAGTGATGCTATTCTTGCTCTGGGCAATAACTCTGTTGCAATGGTTATCGGAAGACTTGGTGAAAGCTTCGTTGCAGCAAATGCTGTAACCGCTGTAGCACAGCAGCTAAGTTCGGTTATGATTCAGGGCTTTTCTCAGGCAGGCGCAATTATTACGGGTTATACTTTGGGCGAAGGCGATAGAGAAAAAGCTAACCGCCAAGGCTACTCCTTTCTGCTTATCGGCGGAATTTTCGGCGTAGTTGCCGCACTTATAATAACAGTTATTTCCGCACCGCTTATTTCTGCCTATAACCTTTCTGAAGAAACAAAACTTCTTGCAAAAGAATTAATGCTGTCCATTAGTATTATAATAGTTTTTCAGGCAACCAACAGTATTATGACAAAGGGTGTGCTTCGCGGCGGCGGTGACACGAAAGTCCTTATGCTTGCCGATAATATTTTCCTTTGGATAGCTTCAATTCCGTTAGGAATACTTGCAGGTCTTGTTTTGCACCTTCCTGCCTTCTGGATATATTTTGCCCTTAAAATCGATCAGGTCTTAAAAGCCTTCTGGTGCGTAATCAGACTAAGAAGCGGCAAATGGATAAAGAAAATCAAAAGCGAAGCCGAACTGTCAAAGGAATAATAAAAAGGGAACGAAAAACGGAGCGCTCCGAACGGAGCGTTCACTTAGAGATAAACCGCCTAAAAAAGTGAATTTTTGCGGTCTAATGTGTTAAAAAGACACGGTATGCGTTAGCATTACCGTGTCTTTTCGTCTGTTATCCCACTAAAAATTTATCTTTTTTAGGTGCACACAGTTTTGTAATTTAAAAATTTGTACTATTCACAACGCCGACAAACTGCAGAAATACTTTGTGTCTTTCAAAGTTTGAGGCAAAGTGATAGGGCAAATTTTTGCTCCAAAACCGATTTATCCCTAAGTGAGCGCTCCGAATCGTTCCCTATTTTAATTAATCATCCTATTGACAAAACCCAAAATCTTTAGTATAATAAACCTCGCTGTGAAAATTCACGCATAGCCAATTAAATATATTTCCGGGTGTAGCGCAGTTGGTAGCGCGCCTGCTTTGGGAACAAGTGGCTGATCCCACTGCTTCCAAAGTTCGAACACCCGAAAACCCCAGTATTTATGCGGGTTTGCGCGATTTTTAAGTTTCATAAAAACAACGTTTTTTTCATTTTGACCACCTATTTGACCACAATTGGAAAAGGTCACTTTTGACCACTTATCTCACACATTTCGGGGTGTGGCGCAGTTGGTAGCGCGCGACATTTGGGATGTCGATGCCGCAGGTTCGAACCCTGTCACTCCGACCATATGATCAGGTTCTGTTTTTTGAACATTTTTTCGAAAAACAGAACTTTTTCTTTTTACAAACCCTTTATTTATGCGTATTCACATTCTCCAGTCGATTTTTGCTGATCTTAAAAAAATTTAAAATTGAAAATAAAAAATTTATTAATTGCCGCTATATCA
>JAZSPU010000038.1:0-28148 GCA_045537575.1 Acutalibacteraceae bacterium | reverse complement strand
CTTCGACAAAGTTAACCCATAAGAGCCTTATGAGTATTATAAATGCTTTGAAGGATTTTGCAGAGAGAAAAACTTTAACATATCCTGAGGCAACGGATAGTGTAAGCGGTTTGCCTCCCGCTTATGACTACAAAGTTACTGATTTTAATGTATTAAGTGCTACGCTCGACGGAACAACGCTAACTTGTGATTGCACTTTTCTTGCTGGCGGCGTATTGTGGGAAGGCGTTACTTTTGTGGCAAATGGTGTTGATATAAGCAAAGAAGATATACCTTATATTAAAACTATAAGGAAAGATATTGTAAGCTATAACGAGGAAACACATGTTTTTGATACAGATATAGTAATCACCACAGAAAAAGTAACCGGCTCAAAAACACTCACTTTAGGAGCAACTAATCTTGCTAAACTTACCGAAGAAGAAAAGAAAATTGCAACCGATAAGGGTTGGATTTTAGCGTAAGGGGGTGGAAATCAAATGAATACCGAAGTATTGGTTGCGCTGCTCTCTTTAGTCGGAACTCTGCTCGGTACGTTGGCAGGTATCCTTGCATCTAGTAAACTGACAAGCTATCGAATCGAACAGCTCGAAAAGAAAATGGATGCCGTAAATAATTCTACTGCCGAAATTCCGACCATTAAGGCAGAACTGACTAGACTCAACAAAAGAGTTTCTCATTTGGAAGAATATCATCAGGAAAAAGTTTAAAAGGAGAAAAATATATGGAATTTTTAATGGAATTTTTGAATGATTTTTTAGTCCTCATAGTAGTGGGAATTTGTTTATGCGTTGGATATGTAATTAAACACTTTATTCTAACGGATAAGATTAACCGCTTTATTCCGCTTATTATGGCGGTACTCGGTGTACTTATTAATGTATGGCTGAATGGATTTGCATTTTCACCCGAAATATTACTCGGTGGACTTGCATCAGGTTTAGCTTCAACAGGGTTACATCAGGTATTTAAACAGTTTATTGAAAGGAATGAAGAATAATATGTCAAAACTTAAAATTTGTATTGATGCAGGTCATTACGGAAAATATAATAGAAGTCCTGCTAATAAAAAATATTATGAATCGGATATGGTATGGAAACTTCACCTTCTTCAGAAGAAATATCTTGAAGAGTATGGCTTTGAAGTGATAACCACACGAAGCAAACAGGCAATAGACCTTGCTCTACATACAAGAGGAACTAAGTCAAAGGGTTGCGTGTTGTTTATTTCGAACCATTCTAACGCAACGGGTTCAGGCGTGAATGAATCTATAGACCACGTTGCAGTATATCATCTCACAAATGATACTACTACTGAGTGTGATGATATCAGCAAAGAAATTGCAAACGAACTTGCTCCTGTTATTGCAGAGGTTATGGAGACTAAAAACGGCTATAAGGTTCTGACGAGAAAATCTGGGAACGACAGAAACGGTGATGGCATTATGAATGATAATTATTATGCTGTTCTTCACGGCGCAAGAACTGTTGGAACACCAGCGCTCATTCTAGAACACAGTTTCCACACCAACACAAGAAGCACAAATTGGCTTTTGGACGATGATAACCTTGATAAACTCGCAAAAGCTGAAGCAAAAGCTATTGCTAAACGTTTTAATATGACCGACACACCTGAAAAGGAAACCGAAAAGAAGGATGATGTTGTTACCGACGAAAATGTTGGTGGCAAAACCGAAGCAAAAGTAACCTGCTTTAAAAAGTACACAGGTAAATCCGGTAGCATTGTAACCGCCCTTAATTCAATAGGAGAAAAATCTTCTTACGATTACCGTAGTAAAATCGCTGCAGCTAACGGCATTAACGACTACGCCGGAACTGCTGCACAAAATACCAAAATGGTTAAGTTGTTGAAACAGGGCAGTTTGATTAAACCTGATGCAGAAACCGCACCTAAAGTTAAATACTATGCGAAATATACCGGTAAATCAGGTAGCATTGTAGATGCCTTGAACAGTTTAGGGATAGGTTCAAATTTTGCTAATCGCAAGAAAATAGCAAAAGCTAACAATATTAGCGCGTACATCGGTACAGCTAAACAAAATACAAAAATGGTAAACCTCTTAAAACAAGGTAAACTTGTTAAACCATAAAGAAAAATAAAACCGCTCTGCATTAGCAGGGCGGTTATCTATTAACGACTATATGTTTTTATCAATGCGTATATCACACAAGCAACAATAGCAGCAATTATTATGTAGATTTTCTTTCCTTCTAAATTATCTTCCCAATAATCTATAGCGAATTGTATAAGACGTGCAGGTAACTGAAATATCAGATTGCCTAAAAGAAATGCTCCTAAAAACATTAACGGCGCAGTTAATAGGTTCATCCAAAAAGTATCATCTGTTGAGTGTGTTAAGTAATCTTCTAATATTAAAACGATTATCATAACAAGCGATGCGGAAATACCTATAGCGGAATCGCTTAGTTCTTCTTTTTCTTTTCTCATAAAATCAGCCTTTCTTAAAAAAATAAAAAAGTGTGCGCACCGAAGCACGCACACCGGAAAATGCGTTTACTTCAATGCTGCAACACACATACTTTCCGCAAACAACGTAAAGCGAAGAAACGCATTTTTACATAAATAAAAATACGCTGTTTGCGACGGAATATTCGTTTGTGTGTTGCGAGAACATTTTACCATATTAAAATAAATTTGTAAAGAGAAGAAATTTTCGACACATTTCGACAAAAAGTATTAATTTGGAAAAATTTTCTTGATATTTTTTGAAATATCTGATATTATTCACTTAAAGGCAACACAAGTTGCTATAATTCAAAACGGAGTTTTATATCTTTCTACAGTACGGAGGTCCCGACGGTGAGCTTGGCGCATCAATGCGCTATCTGACTCAGCGTTACAGTATGCCCTATAACGAGGTTAAAGGTATCCTGACGGACATAGGTATTGAAGATTAAAATTGTTTATGTTATAATAGTAGCAACAGGAGGTATAAAGATATGTTAGAAAACCTTTACAACTACTATCACAATGATATGACACGAGAGCAGATTGAAAATGCCTACACCCTACTGAATGATGATAACAGGTTATTATACTACACCTGTTATGCATATAATTGCTATGAATTATTACATAGCAAGGGGCATTTATCATTGATACTAAATCCAGATGCTTTGTTTATGACACCCGAAGCAGAACGACAATTCGTTATGGAAATGAAAAACTACATAAGGGATGTTATTGGTATCAAGAGAGAGGATGTTCAATATGGCACATTTACAAGTAATAGAACCGAACAAAACAACCCTCAAAACTGAGGACTTTGAACCCCACAGAGTTTGTGCCTATTGCCGTGTTTCTACCGATGAAAAAGACCAAAGGAACTCACTTATAGCACAAAAGCAGTTTTTTGAGAGTTTTTTTGAAATGCACAGTAATTGGACAAACATAGGTATTTTCGCAGATGAGGGACTTTCAGGAACATCACTTGAAAAACGAGATGATTTCAACCGAATGTTATTTGAGGCAAGGCACGGCAATATTGATATTATACTCACAAAAGAGGTTTCCCGTTTTTCCCGTAATGCTCAACACCTTTTAAATATCGTTGAAGAATTACGAAACAGGGGTGTTTATATTTGGTTTTTATCTGATGATATCTACACAGAAAAAGATGATTACAGAGAGGAACTTTCAAAAGCAGCATCCGATGCAGAAAGAGAAAGTCTAAAAACCTCTCGCCGTGTAAAATGGGGACATAAACAACGAATGCAAAACGGCATTGTCTTTGGTCGCAAGGAAATGTATGGGTATAACATTGTCAAGGATGAAAAAGGAAAACAACACTTTGAAATCATACCCGAAGAAGCAAAAGTCATAAAACAGATTTTTGATTGGTTTGCAAGTGGCGAAGGCACTCACAGAATAGGCAGAAGATTAGAACAAAACGGCATTGACACTAAACGATATGCAAAGGGTTGGACACCTATTGTAATTCTTCGCATATTACGGAACGAGAAATATGTGGGCGACTTGGCACAGGGTAAGACCTACACTCCCAACCCGTTAGACCATAAAAAGAAATATAACACGGGCGAATCATACAAATATTACATAACAGACCACCACCCCGAAAGTGCTATTATTGACCGTGAATTATGGAACAAGGTTCAAACGATTTTACAGGAAAAAGCACCAAGCGAAGAAATCAAGGCAAAACACTCAAATAGATATTGGACAAGTGGCAAGGTGTATTGTGGTTTATGCGGTCAAAGGTATGTCAGTTATGTAAAGAAGCAAAAAAACATCCCTTATCGTGCTTGGGTGTGCTTTGAAAATCATCAAAGGGGAAAATATAAACTTACAACCCTTGAAACAGGCAAAACGGAAATAGTTGGTTGTAATGCTCTACGAGTAAATGACAGGGTGTTGCAAACGGCAATTCACGATATTATTACCGAGTATATTATTCCATACAGAGAAACACTACTCGATGAAATGAAAAAGGAAATTGCCGAACTGTCAAAACCCAAGGACACCACCAAGCAAATTGCCAAATTGCAAACGGCACTTGAAAAGAAGCAAGGCGAAATCTCCAAACTTACTTTGGGTTGGACAAGTGGTAATGTACCTGATATTGCCTATTATTCAAGCATAGGAACACTTAACAAGGATTACGAAGAATTACAGGTAAAACTACGTCAAATGCAAGAACAGGGCAATTCTGCGAGTGCAGAGGTGCGAATATACACCGAATATGTAGAACAGCTTGAGTCTGTGCTCGCGCTTTCCGAGAATGACCTGAACGAAGCATTTTACGAAAGAGTTACAAAACAGATTTATGTTTATCCCCTTAACCTGTTGGAGTTTCGTTTGTCTTTCATTCCAATGCCTATTTATATGCAATACAAGACATCAGGCAGAGGAAAAGACTATACGGCAGAGTTCACTATCCTATCAAAAGAACAGTTTGAAGAACTGCTTGAAAAAGCACCTAAAAACGAACTCGAAGAACAGGAAGCAGAATAACAAAAAGATATGCAGAACATTACTTGCTCTGCATATCTTTTTTTGCTTTCTCATCGTTATATATCTGTTCTGCCTGTTCGTAAGTACAGGTCATTTCTTTTCGTATTTCTGCTATACGGAGTGCCTTTTTCCATTTATCAACATTGCACCTTTTGCACTCGTTTTCATAGTTAGAATCTACATACACAAAATCACCTCAAATCATCAAAAATATCATTTTCAAGGGTTTGTGTGGTGGTTTCTTTTTCTTCTGCGAAAATGCCCTCTGTCATTTCTTGGAGTTCCTTTTCCAACCTCTCACACTCTGCCTGTCGCCATTCCTGTAAAGTTTGGTGTCTTGCCCCTGTCTGCTCTTTGCTTTCTCCACGAACAAGACCAAAGGGCGACATTGCCTCTGCATAACTGTCCTGTAATGCAATGACTTGACTTTTCTTGTTAAAAAATCTTGATGAATTGAACTTGCCTTGCTCATCTGTCATTATCACAAAGCAATGCAAATGGGTTGTAGTTTCATCCCTATTCAAATCTGCTCGTATCATTTTACCCTTTCCAAAGGTATCACGAACCCAAGCAAAGTTTGCTTTTACCCATTCTACCAAGTTGATTTTATCTTCCATTTCAGGCGAGAAAGTCAAAACCAACTCGCAAAGCACATTCGCATCCTTGCGAACCTTTCGCCCTGTTGCTTGTTCCTGTTCCTTAATTGCCTTTTTAATTGTTCGTGTCATTGTCTGCTCACCCCTTTGCCAAGTATGGTTTTCCTTTTCTCGTTCAGGGTGTTTTCTGTTTCGTAGTCGCTCCCTGTGTTTTTGGTGTCGCTCTATGTTCGCAACCGAACCCACCTTGTATTTTGCAAATCGCATTATCGCATAATTGCTCATCACAAAATCCCCCTTTGCTCTTGATATGCGAGAGCAAAGGAACGGCAACACACACGAAAGGAAAGGTGTCGCCGTTTAACCTTATTGCAAAAAATGGCGACTAGATCGCCAATTTTTTGCAATAAGGTCATATCTCTGCTCTACAAAATCAGTATGCTAAAACTGGTTTTATTTCGCAGAAATATGACTTACTACGACTTGCATGCAAGTCAGTAAGGTCTGCCGACAGCATTTGCAAAAAATATCTCTCATAATTATTGCAAAGAAAACGGAAAGGAGCGGACACAATATGAATGAAACCCTACAAGATTTAGAGCAAAAGCGAGAGGTGGTTGAAAAGGATATAGACTTCCTTTTTGAAACCTTGAAAAAGGAAATCAAGGCACAAAAAAAGATATGAGGGGACAAAATCTCTCATATCTTTTTTATCTGTTCGACATATTGGAATTGAACAATCACTTAATATTACTCAAATCTTCTCTACCATCATAATCAATCCAATAAAAATACCAATTTTCACTTATCTTTTCAGCAAAGGCAATATTATTTCCATTTTCTTCGTAATAAGTGTATTTTTCCACCTCTCCACGATAATTACCTTTTTCTGTATAAACTATTCTCCAATATTGACCACCGAGCATACCTTGTGAACCAATTTCAAAATTAACCGCTTCTTCATTTTCATCATATTTAATTTCGTATGCTTTTTTATATTCATTCATAGAGGGTTGCTTTGTCTTTAATGCTTCTTGTGCAATGTTTTCTAATTCTTCTTGATTATGCTTCAAAAAAGATTCAGAAAGGTCTTTCGCAGATTGATAGGTGTGTTCTCCAAATGCGGTATCAAAGGGCAAAAAAACAAATCCAACAATGATAACAACGATTAAAGAGAAAACCACAGACACTATTATTTTACTCATTTTTTTAGCATTTGAGATTTTATTTGTTATCAAAAGATATATGGAATAAATGAAATCTAATACTATTCCCAACAAAACACCGACAACAATTTCTTCATTCTTTTCGCCTTGTGCAATATTAAATATTAAACATAAAACTACGGAAATTATTGGGATTATGGCAAATAACGAGTGTTTCAAAATTTTTATGGTTTTACTTTTCATAAATATGTTCCTTCTTTAAATTGCTAATTTATCGAACTGATTATTATTCATTATACCATAGAGAAGGAGTTTTTTCAATATTTTCAAGATTATATGAAAAAATATCAAAAAAGATATGCAGAAAAAATTGTGTGTGCTCCTTATCTGTCATATTTCTTTTATCTCGCAAGAGAAATATTAAAACACGAAAGGACTTTTATTTATGAAAAGTAAAAAGAAACCAAACAATGCAATTTTTTATGGGAACTATAAGGAGTTAATTTATAATGGCACTCCTGAACAAGTCAAGGCGATTATGACCGCATTTTGCCAATATGCCTTTGATGACATAACCCCCACCGTACCGAGCGATATATCGCTCGCGTGGGGAATTATGAAAGGCAATATTGACGGGGATTTCAAGCAATACAATGAAAGGTGCGAGAAAAATCGCGAAAATGCACTTAAAAGATACGGCAAAGGTGCAGAAGATAAACCCAACACCATTACATATACAATGGATGGACACGAGTTCGAATTGATATTCCCACCCGAAAACAAATCAAATGTAATTACCGAAAAGGCATTTAAAGAATTGTTTGCAGAAACAGAAGATGAACCACAAAAAAGATTTAAGTATATCGCTTATTTTGTAAATAGCGGTAATAATGGGGAGTGGGAATTCCCTTATAAAGATTACGAACAAGAAACTTGGAGCAAAATCTACAACGAAGAATTATAAAGCAAAGGGCGAGAAATCGCCCTTTCTTTTATGCGACCGCATACGATTGCAGTTTCCCTGTATTGTTTTGAAATGTTTTGGGTTGTCCTGTTTTGTCCTGGAATGGATTGTTGTGGGTTGTTGTTGTACTGCCTTGTGTTGTCCTGTCTTGTAGTGGGTTGTATTGGTTTGTGTTGCTTATTAAATATATACACAATAAAAATCTTATTTAGGTACCGAAGAATTGGCGCATTTAGAGATGGTGTGCGCGATGGTTTATCAGCTTACTAAGAATCTTACCGAAAAGCAGATTATAGAAAGCGGTTTTGACAAATACTTTGTTGACCACACCGCCGGCGTGTATCCTATAGCCGCTTCCGGTCTTCCTTGGAGAGCCGAGTATATTCAGGCTAAGGGCGATATTTTAGCCGACCTTCATGAAGACTTGGCAGCCGAGCAAAAGGCAAGGGTAACTTATGATAACCTTTTACGCCTTATTGACGATCCCGACGTGCGCGAACCTCTTAAATTCCTGCGTCAACGCGAAATCGTCCACTACCAGCGTTTTGGTGAAGCACTGCGCCTTTCAGCAGATAAGCTGAACAGTAAGAATTTCTATGCCTGCAACCCCAGCTTCGATAAAGGTTGCGGAAAGTAAAAACAAAAAAGATATGAGAGAATATTCTCTCATATCTTTTTTATAATATTATTCAATTATCAATTTATCCATCCATTCTTTTGGTAGGACATACTCTATACCATCAATTTCAATCGAATACGCTTTATCATCAAATGACTGTACCCGTAAAGGAATAACTATGTTTATATTTTCCTGTATAATACCGCAAACATATCCGTAAACATAACAATTTTTCAACATACCATTAGGTTGCTTAACTAAATCATACAGACCTGCATCTCTTGCCTTTTGTCCATTTTTAATTTCATTCAGAAACTGTTCGCATTCGGGTATCCCTTTTTTTGAAAGCGCTGTTTCATCTTTATTGAAAAGCGAACCTTTTACAAATTCAAATCTAATGCAATTATCAAGAGTAATTTCAGTTTTAAGTAAATCGGACTTTACATATATTGCGGAAAACTCATTATCAGGAAAATATCTTACTAAAACATCTTGCTTACCATTGACAGAATACATTCCTGTTTTAATCTCACTGGTAAGATGGATAAAAGACTTTTTTTCTCCCTCTACATGACCGATAAAATCCCATTTGCCAAAAGCCCGAAATTGACTCTCGTTACCCACATATGTATATTCTGTGCCATCATTTGCGACTATGGTTTTGTTTTCGGTTTCTGTAAATTTAACAACGTCGGTTTCGGTGAATTTAACATTGTTGTTGCAAGAAGCAAAAGAAAATATAATTGCCACACAAATAAAAACAGCAAATACTTTTCTCATAGTATCACCTCATTTTAATAATGATTTTACAAACACTACAAAACCTATATCGTTAACAATATTATAGCATAAATTTTATATAAAGTAAATAGAGATGGGTGTTTGAATTGGTGATTTTGGTGAAGCCTTACGCCTTACAGCAGATAAGCTTGACAGCAAAAACTTCTATGCCTGCAATCCGAGTTTCGATAAAAACTGCGGAAAACGATAAAATTAGATATTACAGAGGAGGGGAATTGCCCCATCCAAAGAAAAAGATGCACGAATTTCGTGCATCTTTTTTTAGTCATTGATAAGAAGAACTTTATGCTTTCTGGCTTTAAGTGACATTGGCATTTTGATTTCTTCGCCCGAAAGGGCGTCGTAAACCTTTTGGGTATCGCTTAACTTAAAGTCGATATTATCGTTATCAATATTGCTCATATTAGAGATAAAGCCTAAGCGTTTACCGTCCTTTTCGTAGTAGGATATTTGAGTTTTTTCGTTGCCGCAATCAACCTTAGTAAGCCAGTACGGTTTAAACTCACTGCCCTCAATACCGAAGTCATCTATAGCCTTCCAGATAGGAGACATAAGCTCAAGGGGTTCGGTAATAATGTTAGGTCTGGGGAGGATTCCGTGAACAAGGCTTATGGTCATAGAGTCCTCAAAGCTCCAGTTAGCAAAGGTATAAGCGATGAGCTCGTGAACAACGCCAAAGTTTCTTCCGATATATTCGGTTCTTATGTAGTCGGGAGTCATAGAGTCAATACTGTTTTCACCCTGACAGGCAATAAACCATTGTACGTCTTCGCCGTCCCAGTTCATATGCATAAATGAATAGGCAGGGATATTACAGCAACTGCTGATATGAGGATTAAAGCATCCGCCGCGTTCCTCAAAGAACTCATAAATGCTTCTGCAGAACTCTCTGACCTTGCTTATGGGGAAGCTGCGCTGTTTGTTGCCGTATGGATCAATAAATCCGCAGCCGTGCTTTTCATTATAACAACCATATGGAATACAGAAGGTATCAATATAAAGTCCGTCAAAATCAAAATCGGTAATAACCTTTTTAATACCCTCGCAAAGAGCCTCGTTAAAGCCGCTGCCCGAACACATATGACGTGCGCGCTGATTGGGTTTTCTGTACCAAGAGAAGTCTTTAATGGTATTTGGAGCAACCATATGGATCCATTCGTCACTCTTAGATGCCCAGAAAGGAGAGAGGGTGGACATTTCATAGCCAAAGTAGGGGATAACCTTTATGCCGCGGCTGTGACATTCTTTAACTATTTGGGAGGTTCTTTCAGTGGTATCTTCGCCTATTATCCAGCAGTTTTGAACAGGGTTCCACTTTTCGTGAAGAATAAGGGTGGTAACACCCAGTCTCTTCATTCTGTCATAGCAGTTTTCTCCACTGCCTTCGATAACTTCACCTGCAAGATAGTCATTATATTCAATGGGAATTTTACCGTTGAAGCAGTCTATATGTAAAATCTTTTCCTTGTAGGGATTTTCGGGGAATGGCTTTACGGGTGTAAACTGGAAATTAAAATTAAAGGTTAAGGGGTGGGCGCAATGTCTCTTGGGATCGCCGTTTGGTCTGCGCCATGACAAAGGATAACTGTCGGTAAGATGCAGTCTAACGATAACCTCTTCTTCACCGTCAATAATTTCCATAGCCTTGTTAATGGATACAGGCTGCCAATTTTTGTTATCATCAGCGGCAAAGCAGAAGCCTCTTATTTCGTCACCAACGTAAAGAATAGGCATAAAGGGCATAGCCATAGAAGAAGGAATTTCGCGGCTGGAAGCAACTCTGTTTGCGGGGATAGACTTACCGCTGAAGGTTGGAGTAGGCTCGCCGTCGCGGTTTGGGAAGTAGTGGAAGTTTTTAGCATAGGTCTTTTTAAGAGGAATTTCCACCCAAAGTTTGTCAAGCGACCAGTTGGTAGGCTTTTGCCTACCGTATGCAGTATCCTCGTAAAGAGTGTGCGTACGGGGCATAGCTGTAAGAACGATATTTGTATAACCGTCAAATTCAATGGTAGAAACAACGTCTATTGTAATAGCCTGGCTTCTCATACTGGAGCAAATAATAGCCTTTTCGTCGTTTTTGCTTAATACAAAGTTTTCAATTTCGGTCCACTGACAGTCATTGCCGTCTTCCTTTGCTACCACTCTGATAGGCGCGGAAAGGATTTCTTCATCAAGCACGTTTACCGAAGAAAAGAGTACGTTATTATCAATAACATATTTTCTTCCCCAAACGCTAAGGTCAACCTTATTGTCGGTACAATAACATTCAAGAGGTGTCCACGTGTTTAAAATTTTCTTTTCCATAATGACCTCCTATATACTAAGGCTTTATTTTATTTAAGTATAGAATATGAAACTTTCTTTGTCAATGAAGAAAACCGACGGAAAACTGCCGAAAAATTCCTACAACATATTTTAGGCAATGTATGTAATAGAAGCTTTAAAAAAGTTAAAGATGTCGGTGAATGTCGCAAATTAACGTACTATAATAGAGTAAAAGGAGGTGAGAATATGCCAAAAATTTATTTAAGTCCCGCTTATCATAAGTGGAATCCCTGCTCTATTGACGGCTGTGACGAAACTACTCATAATAATCTTTATTTAGATGAGCTTGAAAAGTATCTTAAAGCCTGTAAAATTGAGTACAAAAGAGGGGTAAGACGAGTTCCTAAATCAAATGAGGACAATGACGCGTTGCTCAGCAGAGCTGTAAAGGAATCTAATGAATATGGCGCGGATATACATTACGTAAGTCACACAAACGCATTTAATGGGGCGACAAAGGGATACAGACCTATGATATATCCCGGTTATAAGGACGCAAAGCGACTTGCCGACATTATGATAAATAAACGTAAAGAAATTTATCCTTATCCCATTACCCTTAATACCCGTACCGATTTATATGAACTCAGAGCGACCAAGGCTACCGCTTATTATGAGGAACACGTTTTCCACGATAACAAAGAAGATGCTCAGTGGTTTCACAGCAATATGAAGCTTATTGCAAAGCAGACGGCAATGGGCTTTTGCGAATATTTCGGTATTCCTTTTGTTGATATAAAGGAGGAAAACAAAGCAAAAACCGTTATAGATTTGCTCCTAAAGGCAATAGAACTTTTAAAAGAAATATTTAAAGTTTGAATTTATGTATTGACATATACAGAGTATGTTGGTATAATTGTATACAATCTTTTGAAAGTGAGTGATAATGATGCTTGAAATATCACCAAAAAGTAATCTTTTGGAACTTAAAAGCTATAAATATTCTCTGCAAGACGTAGCAGAGCCTAATTTATACAGAAACGTATATAATTATGAGGACGTACCGAAAATCGCTTTTAACCACAGAAGAGTACCTATGAGTATGCCAAAGGAAATTTGGATTACCGATACCTCTCTTCGTGACGGTCAGCAGTCGGTTGAGCCCTATACCGTAAAACAGATTGTTGATTTATATAAGCTTATGTCAAAGCTTGGCGGTCCTTACGGAATTATACGTCAGACCGAATTTTTCGTATATAGCAAAAAGGACAGAGAAGCCCTCGAAAAATGTAGGGAATTAGGTCTAAAATTCCCCGAAATTACCACTTGGATAAGAGCTAATAAGGAAGACTTTAAGCTGGTTCGTGACCTTGGTATCAGAGAGACGGGTATTCTTGTTTCCTGCTCCGACTATCATATTTTCAAAAAGCTTAAGATGACAAGAAAGCAGGTAATGGAGCATTATCTTTCTGCCGTTGCTCTTGCTTTTGAAGCAGGTGTTATGCCCCGTTGTCACCTTGAGGATATAACCAGAGCCGACTTCTACGGCTTTGTTGTGCCTTTTGTAAATGAGCTTATGAAGATGAGTCAGGATGCAGGTATCCCCGTAAAAATCCGCGCTTGTGATACTATGGGCTATGGCGTACCCTTTAGTGAGGTTGCGCTTCCCAGAAGTGTGCCCGGTATTATTTACGGACTTCAGCATTATTCTGACGTGCCCAGCGAAATGCTTGAATGGCATGGTCATAACGACTTCTATAAGGCAGTTACAAACGCTTCTACCGCTTGGCTTTACGGCGCATCTGCCGTTAACTGTTCACTTCTCGGCATAGGAGAAAGAACCGGCAATATTCCCCTTGAAGCTATGGTTCTTGAATATGCATCACTTAGAGGAAGTCTTGATGGTATGGATACAACCGCCATTACCGAAATAGCAGAATACTTCAAAAAAGAAATGAACTACGATATTCCGCCTATGACTCCCTTTGTGGGCAGAAACTTTAACGTGACAAGAGCAGGTATTCACGCCGACGGACTTTTAAAGGATGAAGAAATTTATAATATCTTTAATACCGAAAAAATCCTTGGAAGACGTCCTGCCGTTATGCTCAGCAAAACCTCAGGTCTTGCAGGAATTGCTTACTGGATAAACGAAAACTACAGACTAACAGGGGAAGAGGCTGTTGATAAGCGAAGCGACCTTGTTGTACGTTTAAAGGAATGGATAGACAAAGAATACGAGGACGGAAGACAGACCACTCTTTCTAACGGCGAAATTGAAGAAAAAATTGAAGAATTTTCCTGCGGGAAATTCAAAAGACTGTAAAAGGGGAATAAAAATATGTTAGAGCATAAAACAATATCCCTTGCAGATCAAGTTTTTGATCAACTTGAAGCAGATATTTTAATCGGTAAATATAAGCGCGGCGAAATTCTTACCGAGCTTAAAATAAGTGAAAACCTAGGCGTCAGCCGTACCCCCGTCAGAGAAGCTCTCCACAGACTTGCTGTTGAACATATTATTGAAGAAACACCAAGAGGCTGTATGGTAATAGGCATAAACGAAGATGATTTAAAGGACATTTATGAAATCCGCTGTGTAATTGAGGGTATGGCTGCCCAAAAGGCTGCCGAGCGGATAACCGACGAAGAATTAAACAGACTTTCCGAGCTTGTGGATTTGCAGGAATTTTATTCTGCTAAAAAGGATGCCGACCATATAAAAAGTATGGACAACGAATTTCATGAGCTTATATATAAGTTTTCGGGAAGCAACGTTTTATACAGCACTCTTGTGCCGCTTCATAAGAAAATACAAAAATACAGAAGGGCTGCTGTAGAAAACCAAATAAGAGCAGAGCTTTCTGTTAAAGAACACAGAATGATTTTAAAGGCGATTTCCTTAAAAGACGGAGCTTTGGCAAGAGAAAAGATGACCGAGCACGTTAAAAATGCCTATGCCCATATAATAAACAAGGAGGAAAACTAAAATGGGACTTACCATAGCACAGAAAATTATTAAAGAACATTTAAGAAGCGGCGATATGACCGTAGGAAGTGAAATATCACTTAAAATAGACCAGACTCTTACCCAAGATGCAACGGGAACAATGGCTTATCTTGAGTTTGAAACTATGGGAATTGACAGGGTAAAGACCGAAAAAAGCGTTGCTTATATCGACCATAACACACTTCAGTCGGGCTTTGAAAATGCCGACGACCACCGTTATATCCAGTCGGTTGCCAAAAAGCACGGTATATACTTTTCCCGTCCCGGTAACGGTATCTGCCATCAGGTACATTTAGAGCGCTTCGGCAAACCCGGTAAAACCCTTATAGGCTCCGACAGCCATACCCCCACAGGCGGCGGTATCGGTATGCTTTCCTTTGGTGCGGGCGGTCTTGACGTTGCTGTTGCAATGGGCGGCGGCGCATACTTTATCACTATGCCTAAAATGTATAAGGTTAACCTTACGGGAAAACTTAATCCTTACGTTACCGCCAAGGACGTAAGCCTTGAAATTTTACGTATTCTCTCTGTAAAAGGCGGTGTAGGCGCTATTATTGAATGGGGCGGCGAGGGTGTTAAGAATCTTTCTGTTCCCGAACGCGCAACCATTACAAATATGGGAACCGAGCTCGGCGCTACCACCTCGATTTTCCCTTCCGATGAAATCACAAGAGAATTTCTTAAAAAGCAGGGCAGAGAAGAGGATTACATTCCTCTTTCCAGCGATGAAGATGCCGTATATGATAGAATTATCGACATAAATATGAGTGAGCTTGAGCCCCTTATAGCCTGTCCTCACAGCCCCGATAACATTGTTACCGTGTCTTCCCTTAAGGGAGTAAAGGTTGATCAGGTTTGTATCGGCTCTTGTACCAACTCTTCTCTTTTCGATATGTTAAAGGTTGCCGCTATGCTTAAGGGCAAAACCATAAAGGAAAGCGTTAGCCTTTCCGTATCTCCCGGCAGTAAGCAGGTTCTTACCATGCTTTCCGATTGCGGAGCGCTGTCTGATATAATTGCTGCAGGAGCAAGAGTGCTTGAATGTGCTTGCGGTCCCTGTATCGGTATGGGCTTTTCTCCCAACTCTGCAGGCGTCTCCCTTCGTACCTTTAACCGTAACTTTGAAGGCAGAAGCGGTACTGCAGACGGTAAAGTTTATCTTGTTTCTCCCGAAACCGCTGTTGCGGCTGCCCTTACCGGCGAAATTACCGATCCCAGACTTATGGGAGAAAAAATTGAGGTTACTATGCCCGAAAGTTTCCTTATTAACGATAGCGCAGTGCTTGAACCTGCATCGGTTGAGGAAAGCAAGGATGTAGAGGTGCTCAGAGGCCCCAATATTAAAAAGTTCCCCGAAGCCCGTCCTCAAAATAACAGCCTTACTGCAGAGCTTGTTTTAAAGGTTGGCGATAATATTACCACCGACCACATTATGCCTGCAGGCGCTAAAATACTTCCCTACCGTTCCAATATTCCTTATCTTAGTAAGTTCTGCTTCGGCGTTTGTGATGAAACCTTCCCCAATAGAGCAAAAGCGGCAGGGGAAAGCTTTATTCTCGGCGGTTCTAACTACGGTCAGGGCTCATCCCGTGAACACGCAGCGCTTGTTCCTATGTATTTAGGTGTCAGAGTTGTAATTGCAAAGAGCTTTGCAAGAATTCATATTGCAAATCTTATTAATGCGGGAATTATGCCTGTTACCCTTAAAAATCCCGACGATTACGATAAGCTTAGTCAGGGCGACAGTCTTAGCCTTAGTGATATTTATGACGGTATGGATAAGGGCGAAATGACTCTTAAAGACAATACAACGGGAGAAGAAATTATACTTTCTTGCTCCTTCACCGAAAGACAAAAGGCTATTTTAAAGGCAGGCGGTCTTTTAGCTTTTGTAGCAAAAGAATCTTAATACTATATAAATTAGCTATATCCTACACGAAAAGATTTTTTGTGTAGGATATTTTTATAAATTTCGTAGAATTATTTTTAAGCGGTTGACTTATTAATTGTTTGATAATAAAATATAATGGGTTAGGATATTGAGTATCCGTTATATACTAAGTTAAGGGGAATAAATAAATGAAAAAACTTTTATCAATAATCTTAAGCATAGTTATTCTTTTAGGCGCATTTTCGGTAGTATCGTTTGCTGAAAGTAAAGCGCTTACCTATCAGGAAAAGATTATAAACGCTATTCATAATATGGAAACGGAAGTTGACCTAAGTGAATATAAGATTAAATATACCGGTCAAGATGAAATACTCGTTTATTTACAGTATCTTTTTAATCAGTATCCCGAGTATTATTATTGGAATATTGGCGGTATAACTGTTAATCCCGAAACATATGAATGGGATACGCTTGAACTTGTATATTCTATGACAAAGGAACAGATGCTTATTGAGCGTATGTTTATGGAAAATGAAACCAATAAGGTTATAAATAAAATAGGCAAAGATTGGTCAGATGCCGAAAAGGCCCTTTACGTTCATGACTGGCTTGACGTTAACTATATGTATGACTATGATCTTTTTGAACATCCCGGTGATGAAAACCACGATATAGTCGGCTTTTTGAAGGACAAAAGAGGTGTTTGTCAGAGCTATGCCTATACATATATGTATATTCTTCGCCGTATGGGTATAAACAGTTATTATGTTATAAGTGAAACCGATAACCACGGTTGGAATGTGGTTCAGATTGACGGAAAATGGTATCACGTTGATGCTACCTATGATGATCCGATTTTAGGAGAAACCTATCATTATGATTATGTAGGCGAAGTAAGACACGATAAATTCCTTCTTTCCGACAGTCAAATTATTGCTGATTCAGAGCATGACGATTTCTACATTCCAAGTGTGAGCGGAATAGTATGCGGCGAATATTCAGGCAATGATTCCTGGAGAACAGCAACCACTGCTGTTCACAAAATCGGTGAATATTGGTATTATCTTGATAACAGTAAAGACGCCGGCGGACTTATGCGTACAAAGGATTTTAAAAATACCGAAAAAATTAAAGAAGTAGGATATTACGTTGAACAGTGGGGCATTTACGGCTGGAAAAAAGATGACGGCAGGGTTCAGAACAACTACTATGCAGGTCTTTTCGAACATAACGGACATCTTTTCTTCAATACCGAAAAAGAAATTTGCGTTTATGACAGCCATCATAATGAATTTAAAACTGTTCCCATAGACAGACCTGAAGGTAAGTATTACTACGGTCTTAATATGGATGGTAAAACCATTAGCTATTTAATAAGTCCCGATGATATTTTAAAAAATGCAGTAATAGAAGGAGAATATACGTTAGGCGTTAATATTGCTCATCTTTCTACCGATTGGGAAATTGTTAAACAGCCTACTAAAACCGAAGAGGGAGAAAGGGTTAAATTCTGTTATTACTGCGCTGATATAGTAGAGAGACAGACAATACCTACTCTCAGTGATGTTATTTTAGGCGATGCAAACGGCGACGGAAAAGTAAACACTACCGACCTTGCTGATTTGAAATTGTATCTTGCAAGTATTAATCATGACATAAGCATTGGCGTAGATTTGAATTCGGACAAAAAGGTTGATACTGTTGACCTTGCAGAGCTTAAACTTGTATTGGCGGGATTGAGAAAATGATGAAAATCAAAAAATTTGTTTCTTTATTGGTTGCAGTTTTGATATTGGTTGGTATAATGCCACGTATAGATGTTTCGGCAGCCTCTTTGACAAATAAAGAAAAAGTGTTTATAAATGCAGTTTTAAACGGAGAGTCCTCTCTTAATGTGAGCAGTTATAAAATCACCCGAAATGAATTGAATGATATTGAACAAAAGCTTTTTTATCTTTATCCTGAGGTTCATCACTATTATAATAACTGCAGCTATAATTATTCCGGTAATTACGTAACCAAGATTACTTCCTTTAACTATAAAAACGGTTATAATAAAAGCAGTATCAAGAGCAGTAAGGCCCAAATAGAAAATATGCTTTCGCCTGTAATAGCAGGTGTAAACAGCAGTTGGACCGATGCGCAAAAAGCACTTTATTTTCACGACTGGATATGCGTGAATTTTAAGTATGATATGATTTTTTATGCTGACAGAAATCTTGCGAATTATACGATTTATGAACTTCTCACCGAGGGTGTGGGCGTTTGTCAGTCGTATGCTTTTCTGTATAAATATCTGCTGGACAGAGTTGGTATAGAAAATTATTATGTGCTGAGTATTGAAGATGATCACGCTTGGAACGTAGTTAAAATAAACGGCAAATGGCATCACGTGGATGTTACTCACGATGATCCCTGTATAGCGCTTAAGTCTAATGTTAAAATTGATTTTCAGGGCAAAGCATTTCATGATTTCTTTCTTCTTTCCGATAGCCAAATAAATAACGGAAATCATGATAATTGGTATAATCCTTTAGGAATAGAAACCACCTGTGTGGACTATACAGGCGGTGAGCTTTGGGCAAATGCGGATTCTGCCATAATTTACGAGGACGGCTTCTGGTATTATCTTGACTATAAAGTGGGCGGATTGGTGAGAACAAGGGATTTTTATAGTTATACCTATCTTGCTGACCTTGAGAAAAAGTGGTATAAAGGCGGAAATCAGAATAGCTGGTATTACGGCTATTATTCGGGAATAAGCGCTTATAACGGACGTATTTTCTACAGCGATTCTTACAGAATATATTCTTATGATATAAAAAACAATACAGTGGATCATATAGCCGGTCTCAATAATTTAACAAACGGTTCGTTTTTCGGATTTACTATGGAAGGTAAGTCTATGAATATTCTCATTACTAAGGATATTTATAATAACTACACAACGGGAAATTTTATTGAGGAAGAATACGTGCTTTGCAACGACGGTCACGGCAGCTTTGCTGCATGGAGAATATTGGGAAAAGGTCAGGTATATGATTGTTCGCTTTGCGGCGCCGTATTTGATTTTACCGACGAAATTTCGGGAGATGCAAACGGAGACGGAACTGTGAACACCCTTGACCTTGCGGTGTTAAAGCTTGCTTTGGCAGGTGTGTCAGGTTGCAGGGCTTTAGTTGATATGGATAAAAACGGTGTGGTAGATACCGTAGATTTGGCAAACTTAAAATTAAAACTTGCCGGATTATAAATATGAATTAAAATAACGGGACAGATTTCTGTCCCGTTTTAGTGCGGAAAGGGAGTAATTTTAATGACAAGGGCAAGGACTCTTGATATGACCACAGGTCCTTTTTTAAAGAAAATACTGCTGTTTTCTGTTCCTATAATAATATCGGGATTGCTGCAGCTTCTTTTTAATGCTGCTGATACTGTTATTGTAGGAAAGTTTTCTTCTGATGGCGACTTTGCTGTTTCTGCAGTAGGTTCTACCGCTTCGCTTATAAACGCGCTAATCGCGTTGGCTATGGGGCTTGGTAACGGTTCAGGTGTTGTGGTTGCTCAAAACGTGGGCGCTAAAAATAGCGAAGCAGTAAAAAGAACGGTACATACCTCTATGCTTTTGTCGGTGATTTTAGGCGTTGTTATCGGCGCTGTCGGATTCTTTTGCGCCCAGCCGTTGCTTAAACTAATGAACGCTCCCGAAGAGGTGCTGGATTTAGCGGCTCTTTATACAAAAATTTACTTTTTAGGACTTCCCGTGCAATTGATTTATAACTTCGGAAGCGCTATTTTACGTTCTATAGGCGATACTACCCGTCCTCTTATATTTTTGGGTGTGTCAGGAGTTTTAAACGTAGGCCTTAATATACTGTTTGTTGTGGTTTTTGATATGAGTGTAGCAGGCGTAGCACTAGCTACCGTTATTTCTCAGAGCGTTTCAGCAGTTTTAGTAGTTGTATATATGAAAAAGCAGAATAATGACTGCAGACTGCGTTTTAAGGAACTTAAAATACATAAAAAATCTTTGATGCAAACCCTTTATATCGGTGTGCCTGCAGGTCTTCAGGGTATGATTTTTTCGGTATCCAATACAATTTTACAGGCAACTATAAATACCTTCGGACCGCTTGCTATGGCAGGAAGCGCCGCCGCTACAAGTGTGGCAAATTTCATATTTATTCCTATGAACTCTATACACCATGCCGCTACTTCCTTTATCGGACAGAATACAGGCGCTAAAAAAATAGAGCAGATTAAAAAGCTTATCTTTACGTTAAACACCACCGCTATGGTGATAGGCGCTGTGCTTACCGTTCCCATAATAGTATATGGTAAATTCTTCATAGGCTTTTTCACAAATACCAACGAGGCAATAACCTTTGGTTATACGCATTTGGTGGTGCTGTGCATACCCTACTTTATCTGCGGCGCTATGGACGTAACTGTGGGCTGTATAAGAGGTATGGGCACTTCGCTTTCGCCTATGCTTGTTTCGGTATTTGGCGTTTGCGGATTCAGATTTTTGTGGATATGGGTTGTATTCCCGATATTAAGGGGTCTGACCGAAAATCCGTACCAACAGTATTTCTATCTGTTTTTAAGTTATTTTATCAGCTGGGCAATTACTTTGGTTCTTCAGGCGATTATATGTATAAAAACCTATAAAAAACTTAAAATTAAATGTATGTAAAAAGAAAAAGAGCAATCCTTACGGATTGCTCTAAATTCTAATCTTAAAGAATTAACTTTCTTAGATTGCGCGTGTAACCTTTCCGGAACGCAAGCAACGGGTGCAAGCGTATATACGACGCGGAGAACCATCAACGATAGCTTTTACTCTCTTAACGTTGGGCTTCCAGGTACGGTTTGTACGTCTGTGAGAGTGGGAAACTTTAATACCGAAAGTAATTTCTTTGCTACAGATATCACATTTAGCCATGCGTTAAGCACCTCCTTCAGAATTTCGCTATAGCGATTTTTACATTAGCAAAAGTTATTATAGCAGAAAGTTTTTGAAAAAGCAAGTATTTTTTTATAAATATAATAAGACATTGAAATTTGATGTTTTTTGTGATATAATTTTCAGCGAAATATATGCGTTTGTAGCTCAGCTGGATAGAGCACTGCCCTCCGACGGCAGGTGTCGGCGGTTCGAATCCGTTCAAGCGCGCCAAAACGAAAATCCTGCCGACAAGAATCGACAGGATTTTCGTTTTGTATTATTCATTTTTCATTATTCAATATTCATCATTCATTCGACAGGATTTTCAATGAATATTGAATAATGAAGTCGCTTCGCTGATGAATAATGAATAATTTCGGTGCTTTGCTACGCAAAGTGTTAATTATAGATATAGTTTACGATATAATCTAACCGATGAATTTTAATTTGTGGAGGAAATGCAATGGGGTTATTTGCTAGATTTAAAAAATCAAACACAACAGAAAAATTACAGACTCACAATCTTGGAGGATGTATTATTACTAAGTCATTGCTTGAGAATAAATCTCAGCTAAAATGGATATTTAGAGAACAAAGTTGTAATGAGATTGATAATGGTTGGAGGGCAATCGGAGATAGTGATACACAAGAATATATTAATATAGCAGAAAATAATATTGTAGTGGATTTTGATAGATTGGTTGAAATTGAACCAACGGTATTATCTATTTATTTACTGCCTGTTGGAACTGACTTGGAATTTGATAGTGATAGAAAAGTTTTTATTGACACAAATACGGGAAAAGAATACCGATAAACTCAAGTAAATCGAGCAGATTCAAATCTGCTATTATAAATATAAGACACCGTCTCTAAAATATGTAGGGGTTCAACCCCATAACTCAAAAATTCAAAGGGCATCGAATTTGTACAACCCTTCCAAAAAATAAGACAGTCCTAAGACTGTCTTGTTTTTATCCTTAAAACTTTCCGCTATCTATAAGCAGTTTTATTTTTAGTATTGCTGCTTGGGTTTTTGCGTCCTTTATTTCGCCGCTTAAAATCATTTCTACGGCGGTGTCTAGCGGTACATTCTCTACCTCTAAAAATTCGTCTTCGTCGGGACTGACCTTGCCAAAATCAAGACCTTTTGCGCCGTACATCCAGATTATTTCGCCGCAGTATCCGGGAGAAGGGTAAAGCTCACCCAAATTAATATACTCTTTTGCTGTGGCGCCCGTTTCTTCCTTTAACTCACGTTTGCCTGTGGTAAAGGGATCTTCACCTATATCCTTTTTGCCTGCCGGAATTTCCAAAACTACTTCGCTGTAGGGATAGCGGTATTGACGTACCATTAAAATTTCTTTTTGGTCGGTTAAGGGCACAACACATACTCCGCCGGGGTGGGTGATATACTCTCTGCCTGCCTGACTTCCGTCGGGAAGAAGGGCAACATCCTTTTTTACTGTGATTATTCTGCCTTTAAATACAGTTTCGCTTTTAAGTGTCTTTTCGGTTAAATCCATAAATAATTTCCTTTCAAGTTACTATATATAAAATATAACAAATTTTATCTTGATAATCAAGAAATAATAAAAACTTCTTTATTTGTTAACAAAACTGTGTTATACTTAGTTAAACAAAATTTTAGGAGAATATTATGCTTATTAAAGACGGAATTTACTATGTTGGCGTAAATGATAAAGAAATAGATTTGTTTGAAGGACAGTATGACGTTCCAAATGGAATGGCATATAATTCTTATGTTTTAGAAGATGAAAAAATAGCCGTTATGGATTCGGTTGATAATAGATTTGGTGATGAATGGATAGAAAATATAAAAAATGTTCTTAAAGATAAAGCTCCTGATTATATAGTTATTCAGCATATGGAACCTGACCATTCTTCCAGCCTTATGCTTTTTGCCGAAACCTTTAAAGAGGCAAAAATTGTTGCTTCGGCTAAGGCTTTTACTATGATGAAGAATTTTTATGGCAACGATTTTGAAGAAAGAAGAATAGTTGTAAAGGAAGGGGATACCCTAATCCTTGGAAAGCTGAGCCTTAACTTTGTTACCGCTCCTATGGTGCATTGGCCCGAGGTTATTATGACCTATGAAAGCACCACAAAAACTCTTTTCTCTGCCGACGGATTCGGTAAATTCGGCGCTCTTGATACAGATGAAGAATGGGCTTGTGAAGCAAGAAGGTATTATTTTGGTATCGTTGGAAAATACGGTGCGCAGGTACAAGCCTTGCTTAAAAAGGTTGCAAATACCGAAATTCAGACTATCTGTCCCTTGCATGGCCCTATACTCAGTGAAAATTTAGGCTACTACCTTGACCTTTATAATACTTGGTCTTCTTACGGTGTTGAGAGCGAGGGAGTAGTTATTGCCTATACTTCGGTTTACGGAAATACTAAAAAAGCGGTAGAGCTTTTGGCAGAAGAGCTTAAGGCAAAGGGATATGAAAAGGTAGTAGTTAACGACCTTGCAAGATGTGATATGGCAGAGGCTGTTGAGGATGCCTTCCGCTATGGCAAAATCGTTCTTGCTACCACCACCTATAATAATGATATTTTCCCCTTTATGAAGGAATTTATAAATCATTTAACCGAACGCAACTTCCAAAACAAAACTGTAGGCTTTGTTGAAAACGGAAGCTGGGCGCCCAATGCGGCAAAAACTATGAAGGGAAAGCTTGACGGGTGCAAAAACCTTACCTTGTGCGAAAATGAGGTTAAAATTTTATCTAACCTTAATGATGAAAATATTAAGCAAATAAAAGCTCTTGCAAAAGAACTTTAATAATAAAAAGGAGTTATTTTTATGAAATACGTATGTGACGCTTGCGGTTGGACCTATGATGAGGAAATCGGTGATGCTGATTTAGGTATCGAGCCCGGTACTAAATTCGAGGATTTACCCGAAGATTTTGCTTGTCCTCTTTGCGGTGTTGGCAAGGATATGTTCAGCGCAGAAGAATAATTAACCAAAAAGCCCTGAGTGAAAACTCAGGGCTTTTCTTCTTAGTAAGGCTTAATTTAAATTTCGAAATCAAGACAGCTTCTGGTTAATGTAAAGGGGCGGACAAAGGTGTCAGCTACGTAAACGTGGTCGGGATGAACTGCGTAACCTTTAAGTGCTTCAACGCTGACAAAAGAAGAGTCAAGCATAAGGTCGGCATTGGATGAAGCAAGACCTTCGGTATAAACCTTGATTTCGGTTAAACCGTCGATTTTTCCCATAAGACCTTCAAGATTTTCTTTAATGCCTTTTTTTATTTTGATTTTTTCACTTTCACTGCACTCCTTAAGAGTCCATAAAATAATATGTTTTACCATATAAATCACCTCGTAAAAAGTATAACATATTTAATAAAAAAAGCAAATACTATATTTAAAGATTTGTGAAATAATTTTTAGCTTTTTAATAAAAAAAATATTGAAAATTATTTTGTAATTTAGTATAATAAATTATTGTAAAGGGCAAGGTGAAATTCCACCTCCCAACCGGAAAGGAAAATCATTATGGATAAAAAAGAACGCAGAGTCGGTACCGTATCTCGCGGTATCCGTTGTCCTATTATCAGAGAAGGCGACGATCTTGCCAAAATAGTTGCAGAAAGTGTGCTTGAAGCAGCACAGTACGAAGGCTTTGAACTTAGAGATCGCGACGTAATTTCTATGACAGAATCTATCGTTGCTCGCGCGCAGGGTAACTATGCCGACGTAAACGATATTGCTGCTGATATCAAGGCAAAATTCGGTGACGAAACAGTAGGTGTTATTTTCCCCATACTTTCCCGTAACCGTTTCTCTATTTGCCTTAAGGGTATTGCAAGAGGAGCAAAGAAAATTGTTCTTATGCTCAGCTACCCCTCTGACGAGGTTGGTAACTCACTTGCTACCTATGACCTTATTGACGAAGCAGGAATAAACCCCTATTCCGATGTACTTTCTTTAGAACGCTACAGAGAGGTTTTCGGCGTACAAAAGCTTGAATTTACAGGCGTTGACTACGTTCAGTATTATAGTGATTTAATTAAGGCAGAGGGCTGTGAAGTTGAAATTATCTTCGCTAATCAGCCTAAGGCAATTCTTGACTATACAAAATACGTTCTTACCTGTGATATTCATACCCGCGTAAGAACTAAGCGTATCTTAAAGGCTGCAGGTGCCGAAAGGGTTTACGGTCTTGACGATATTTTAAATGCTTCGGTAAACGGCAGCGGCTGTAATGAAAAATACGGACTTTTAGGTTCTAATAAATCTACCGAAGAAAAGATTAAGCTTTTCCCCAGAGAGTGCAAGGATTTGGTTCTTGACGTTCAAAAGCGTATTAAAGATGCTACCGGCAAAAACGTAGAAGTAATGGTTTACGGCGACGGCGCATTTAAGGATCCTCAGGGTAAAATTTGGGAACTTGCCGATCCGGTTGTTTCTCCTGCATTTACCGACGGTCTTATCGGTACTCCAAATGAATTAAAGCTTAAATACTTGGCTGATAACGATTTTAAGGATCTTTCCGGACAGGCTCTTAAGGATGCTATTAGTGAAAGTATTCGTAAAAAAGACGGTAGCAGCCTTGTAGGTAATATGGCAGCTCAGGGTACAACCCCCCGTCAGCTTACCGACCTTATAGGTTCTCTTTGCGACCTTACCAGCGGTTCCGGTGATAAGGGTACTCCCGTAGTTCTTGTTCAAGGATATTTTGATAACTATACTAACTAACTTAAGAGGATGAAATATATGGAAACTAACTTAAGACCTGAATCAATGCTTCGTATCACCACCAAAGAACTCGCCGATGCTTTTATCGAAGAACAGATAAAAGAAATTCGCGCTCAGGTGGGCGATAAAAAGGTCCTTCTTGCTCTTTCAGGCGGTGTTGACTCTTCTGTTGTTGCCGCGCTTTTAATTAAAGCAATTGGAAAACAGCTTGTATGCGTTCACGTTAATCACGGCCTTATGCGTAAGGATGAAAGCGAAAACGTAATCAAAATCTTTAAGGATGAGCTTGATGCTAACCTTATTTACGTTGATGCTACTGACCGCTTCTTAGATTTGCTTGAAAACGTAAGCGAACCTGAAAAGAAGAGAAAGATTATCGGCGCTGAATTTATTAACGTTTTTGCTGATGAAGCAAGAAAGCTTGAAGGAATTGAATATCTCGCTCAGGGTACTATTTATCCCGATATTTTGGAGAGCGTTAAACAGGCAGAAGGCAAAAAGGCGGTTAAGTCTCACCATAACGTTGGCGGACTTCCCGAGGACCTTAACTTCAGCCTTGTAGAACCCATTAAGCTTCTTTATAAAGATGAAGTTAGAGTTGTGGGCGAAGCGCTCGGTCTTCCTCATGCAATGGTTTACCGTCAGCCGTTCCCCGGCCCCGGTCTTGGCGTTAGATGTCTTGGCGCAATTACACGTGACAGACTTCATGCTCTTAGAGAAGCCGATGCAATTTTAAGAGATGAATTTGATAAATGCGGCCTTGCTGAAAAGGTATGGCAGTATTTCGTGGTTATCCCCGATATAAAGAGTGTCGGCGTAAAGGATGAAAGCCGCTATGAAGGTTGGCCCGCAATCATCCGCGCTGTTAATACTAAAGATGTATGAGCGCTACTATCGAGGAAATCCCCTATAGCGTACTTCACAAAATTACCGCCCGTATCACCTGCGAGGTGGACGGCATCAACCGCGTCCTTATGGACTTAACACCTAAGCCTGTTGGAACGATAGAGTGGGAATAATACCGATTTAATACAATATATCTACAGTAGCAGACAGTGGTTTTCATTGTCTGCTATTATTTTTATTGTCTCAATTATTTTGAGTGCGTTTATTATTCGCAGCAGGGCCACAGAAATCGTAAATCACGATATAATTTATAACTAATCGAAGCACGGCGGCAGGGAGATTTATTCTCTCTGCCGTTGCTTTTACATATAGTGGAAAATTTCATAATTATGTGGTATAATTAATTTGATAAATAACGGTTTGACGGAGATGCTGCTATGGAATGTTTGCTAATGAGATGTTGGTACACACAGAGCTGGCATATACTCCGAACCTTGTCGTCTCTCTTCGTTACCGAGGTTTTATGGAAAAGTGGTTTGGAGCAAGGTTCAAACTGTGGTACGAGAAGGATAACGCTAATATGAGTGCGGATACTGTTTCCGCATAAATGTATTGCCAATGATTCAACAGAAGAAAGCCCTTATTCCATTTGTTTGGAACAAGGGCTTTGTTTCATAGTATTTATTTATCTCAACACTAACAATTCTTTTTTTCAAAAATATATTTATTTATCATAATAAACTATTCTACCACCTAATTGAGAAAATGCCTTATTAAAATAATCTTTACTCATCGCAGTTCCGCTTCCAGTATTTGGATCATTATAAAATATATTATATTTATCATAACCTGTTATAACTACTGCATGTTCATATGAAGGCCATCTAACTAATTCTCCAGTTTCATAATCAAGCCATTCTATTTTATAAGTTATTCCATTCTCTGTATTTGTTGTGTACCATGCAATAATAGGATTCCCACTTGATAAAATTTTTTCTATATCATGAAAACTAGCATTCATTTTTGTTTTGGCACCTTTTTTAAATTCATCTGCGACTGTTCTTATTGGTTCATTAAATACACCATATGATTGTGAATCTTTTGGATTCCCTACAAATTCCTTCTCTGGATTCGCACCATAGGTAGTTCCATTTTTTTGATATGGTAAAGGTCCTTTTTCAAGCTTCTCCACTATTTCTTCCATAGTTACATCTACATTATAATATTTCAAAAGCATATAAAGTGATGCGGATTCACAACCAGTTGGATAATTTGGATGTTGATTATATTCTTG
>JAZSPU010000049.1:0-11266 GCA_045537575.1 Acutalibacteraceae bacterium | reverse complement strand
GTGTCTTTTCGTCTGTTATCCCACTAAAAATTTATCTTTTTTAGGTGCACACAGTTTTGTAGTCTAAAAATTTGTACTAATCACAACGCCGACAAACTGCAGAAATACTTTGTGTCTTTCAAAGTTTGAGGCAAAGTGATAGGGCAAATTTTTGCTCCAAAACCGATTTATCCCTAAGTGAGCGCTCCGAATGCCGTGTTTTTTTAATCGTTATTTTTAAAGACGTCTGCAACCTCGCTTATGGTCACAAATGCTTTTTCTTCAATTGAATGGATGATATTCCTTCATTTTTACCGATACCATATAAACATTCCTTTTATTTCAACTTAAAATCAAAGGTTTTTACGCCGGTTGCTTCAAGTTCTCCTGCCAATACGTCTATTGAAGCATCAACGCTGTCTTTACAAAGTCCGCCGAGAATAACCCTCGGAATATGGGGAAGCACATCTAAAATACAGGGGTTGCCGAAATGCAGAAGGGCTGAAACCCTATTTGTAAACTGTAAACACTCTATAAGGCTGACAACTCGGGCGGTTAAAGCCTCTTTTCCTGCATAAGCAAGGGGTTCCGAATAGGTAAGGAATATTACGTCATCATAACTAACAGAATCTTGGAAAATACCGTGATTATGATGTTGTGTTGGGAATTCGTGGAAGAATCTAACCTTGGAATTGGGGAACATTTCTAAAAGCTTTTTAGAAATTTCTTCAGGGAAAAGCCAACCGTTACTAAAGGTATCAACGTCAACCTTTCCTAAGCTCATTTCGTTTCTTACCATAACGGCAAAGAGGTGTTTTCCTTCCCTTGAAATAGAGGGAGTAAGTCCTTCATCAGCCTGAGCATATATAGAAGCTCTTGAAATATTTTTTGCAAGAGCAATATTTTCTTCATCTAATTCCTTACAAGCCTTCTCTTCAATAATCAAGGTCTTATGCTGAGCTTCAAGAACACGCTTTACACATTCGTCCAACTGCTTATCGGTAATTATGCCCTTTTCATAACAAGTATTTATTGCCTGCTGATTATAAATGGGATTAAAGGTATATGTTAAAGCCAAATCGTTACCTGCGGCAACAGCCAAGCCTTTGCTTTCCTCATCACCGAATTTAGCGCGAATACCCATCATACCCAGAGCATCGGTTATACAAAAACCGTCAAAACCTTCGTCTCTTAAAACGTCAATAACCTTTTTAGAAAGACTTGCAGGGTATTTATCATCAATTTGTGAGAATTTTTGATGAGAGGTCATAACACCGTCAAGCAGACCATCTTTCATCAAATGAAGGTAAGCAAAAAGGCTATCGTCAAGCAGTTGTTCTCGTGTCTGACTTGAAACACTTTCTGCCATATGAGAATCAATATTCATTTCGTTTCTTCCGCTGGGGTAATGCTTACCAACAGTCAAAACACCTGCGTCGTGCAGACCTTTTGCCTCTGCAGCGCCCATTTTCGCTATTACGTGTTTATCCTTACCAAAGCACCTTACAAAACCATTGTCATCAATATCCAAAACAGGATTGCACACAACGTTATAACCCATACTTTTAGCAGTAAAGCCTACCGCCTTACCAAAAGCATAAGCATATTTTTCATCCCCCGTACAGCTAATGGGATTGTGCCTGCCAACCTTATAGTCGCCGATTCCGTTTTCAGCATCGGTAATTATAAGAATAGGATAATCAGCGGTTTCTTTAACCCTTTGCATTAGTTTATCAGCATCTTTACTACCATCTTGAATCCATACAGCGCCAAGTGCACGGTTCTTTATTCTGTCAAAAACAAACTCTATTTCTTCCTCTTTAAAGTTTCCGTTAACCATAGCGGCATGAACCATACCCAGCTTTTGTTCAAGGGTTAGCTCACTAAATTTAAGTTCGGTTAAAGCTTTCATAATATCACCTTTTATCCTTGGTAATTTGCCTTTATTAATTTAACTTTATTATACTGATTAAATACCGTATTTGCAATAGATGTTTAGCGGTTTTTACTGTTTTTTAAAAGTTTTGGACTATTTTTTACAATTAGTAAAATACGGAGTAGAGGCGTGTCTCTACTCCGTATTTTTACTCTGCTATACTTATTTTAATATCACCCGTATCGGTGGTAATTTCACAGTTTCCGCCTGCTGTGGTTTTGGGTACGTCTATTTTTCCCGTATCGGTTTTTGTTATAAATATCTTTTCGCTGTTAAGACTGCCCGAAACGTCGCCGGTATTTGTTTCAATAAAGATTTCAGTGCCATCGCATTTATCCAGTTTAACGTCGCCCGTATTCCTTATTATACTTACCTTTTCTTTAGCCACAACATTTTCAAGGGATATATCGCCCGTACCTCCCGTTGATGAAAGATTTTTGCAGGAAAGGAAAGAAAGCTTTGTTTTGCCGGTGGAAACCTTCAGGTTAACGTCACCATCGCTTTCAACCTTATTTACAATAATTTTTCCCGTAGAAACAGTAAGGTCAAGACTTTTTACCGAAGCGTTTTCAATAGCTATATCTCCTGTGTCTGTCTTTATCTTAGTGGCTCCGAGATTTTTTGCCTTTATGGTAACGTCGCCTGTGCTGAGTGTAACAGTTGTTTCTCCAAAAGTAAAATCATTAGGGATTTCAAGGTCTGCTGTACTTCCATCTATAAACAAATCTTTATACTCACTTTTAGCAAGATAAACGGTAATTAAAGGAGAATTAAAATCTATCCCGATATATTGATGCCACTTTTTTGTGTTTTGGACCGTTATTGATAAAGTGTCTTCCTTTACCTCAACTGTGTGTTTTTCGTTTTTCTCTTCAAAGCATACCACCCTGTTTTTGCCGTCACTACTGGGTTTGAAAACAATTTTTGCCGTACTAGTAATAACCTTTATATTATTAAAATCATCAAGCTCGTAACTGTTTGTTTCATACTTTACTGTAGAAAGTTTTTTGAAGTCCCAATTTAACACCGTCATCACTCCCGTAAAAATAATACCGCCGATAACTATTAATAAAAGAGCCGTAATAAGCCACCTTTTCATTGTGCTTCCCCCTTCTTTATAAAGCAGTTTTTAAGCCATACCGCAAGTTTCTTTGTCAGTTTTATAACACCCTTTGTTGCCATTTTGCAACCGTAGAACACAAGTATAGAAAGTCCTGCGCAAACAAGAGCTGCGCCAATGACAGCAACTGCAGTTAAGTAATTACCGTTAAAAGCCAATACAGTTCCCCCTGCAAAGCAACCTATTGAGGAGCCTATAAAGGAAGCAAAAACACTCCATAAGGATACTATAACCGCCCAAAGAGATGCATAAACTGCTATTAATACAGAAAATGCGGCTGCACCTAAGGAAAGCCATATAGGAGAGCCCAGCGCCAAAAGGACAATTTCCCACGCTTTAAAGCGTCTTTTAGGCTTGATTTTTTCTTTCACTATTTTTACAAGAGGAGTTTCTCCAATTATCTGTTGCGCAATTTCCTCCACACTTCCTGCCGCCGCAACAGCTTCCTCTTCTGAAAAACCTTCTTCTATTCTGTCGTCGATCATTTCACTATAGAAATTAAGACGTTCCTCAAGTTCATCCTTAGGCAGTCCCTTTAACGCTTCTTTAAGTCTTAATAAAAAGTCAAGCTTATTCACTGTCTTTACCCTCCTTAGTCACAAATTGATATATTGATAAAATTTCTTTCCAATCGTTTTTAAATTCTTCAATACGGGCAATACCCTCGTCAGTAATATGATAATACTTTCTGAGTCTGCCGTCGTGCTCTTTAGAACGGACAGTCAGCATATTTGCCGTTTCCAAACGTTTAAGAATGGTATATAAAGTCGATTCGGAAAGCTCAATATATGGCTTCATATCCTTGATAATCTTATATCCGTAAGACTCTTCACTTTTAATTGCCGCTAATACGCATACGTCCAAAAGTCCTCGTTTTAACTGAATATCCATACAATACCTCCCTTTGTGTAATAAATTATATTACGAAGTATTGTTTTTGTCAAGTAAAAAACGGCAGTTACCTGCCGTTTTTTAATCACTCTGCCTTTAAAGTATAAAAGCAATATTCCACACCGCCTCCGAACTGTTCATAAGCCTCAAAGTTTACCTGTATCTCATAAACATAATCGCCGTTTTTTAGCGGAAAATAAATCCCCGAATCCTTGCGGTAGAATTCTATCCTCTCAAACTTTGCATTGACTTTACCCCAGTCCTTTGCGCTATAGCAGCTTACATAAACGAAATCGGGCGAAAGTTTATAAAGCTTTTGATTATACATAGCATTAAGCTGTATAGTTACTTCCTGTTCTTCACCGTCTAAACTGCCGAGAGGAAGCAAATCAATATACGGCATCCCATTAATTGAAGGTTTATCTGCAGCATTTCTTTTTTCTGTATATTCCCATTCGCCTTTATCATTTTTATAATTCCAATAATAAGTTTCAACCTGCGCAATTGTAGCTATATTCTCACTTGATACCGCCATTTCTGGCGGAAAGTTTAACGGAACTTTTTCAATGGTTATATCACCGTTTTTGATTTTATAAAGCCATCTTATATATGATTTATCAGAATTTTGCGCATTTTCTGCTTTCGGATTAAGCTCTCCCTCACCTATATAATAAGTCCCGTCTTTTTGCTTCAACAAAAGAAACAAGTCGTTATCTTCGGTTATAAGCTGCCAGGCATATTTGTTGTTGCTTTTAAGTATTTCAACCGTTTCTTCATAACTCCATATAGGATAAGAAGCAAATCTTAAATCGAAATTTTCTTCATTAAGTTTTATTTTTTCAAAACGGCCTTTTATTTTTTTGGTGTACGATTCTCCTGCTATATAAAGTAACATATCTTTAGTAATAACGTAATCGGGAGCGGCAGAAGCGGTTTGAGTATAACTGCTTAATCCACCGATAAAAACAAGCCTTTCGGGACAGAGCACCAAAGAAACTTCTTCCTCTATAATATTTTCTATTTTAAAATCTACCCAAGCCTTGTATTTTTTCCCTTCACAGTTAAATGGAACAGAAAATCTGTATTCGCCCGTACATTCTATATTTTGCTCGTTAAGACTATAGGTATGCTTTGCGGCTTTTCCAGGCGTTACATTATATCCCACCAACGCCCACAAAACATCTTCATTTACGTTACAGTCGATTCTCTCAGTACCTTGAACATAATACAAATGAAATTCTTCGCCAAATATTATTTCCTTTCCTGAATTATTTTCAAGTTTTACCGATATAGAGGGTTCTTCTCCCAAAAATTCCGCTGAAACTATACTTAAAGAAATACCGTCTAGCGTTGAGTCGCTTTTTTGTTCAATAATGTCAGCGGTATTTCTTTGCGGGGGATCGGTAAGAAAACAAACAGCCACCGCAAAGCTGATTATTATTGCCGCAACAACAATCCAAAAAGCAGGTTTTTTATATTTAATCACAGTTTTAATTCTCTTTTTTACAGAAACCTCGCCAAATGCCAATGGACAGGCGCTTATATTACGTCGGTTAATACTGCTGTTAAGCAGAGCCTGCGAATAATCCGCCCTTTTACTTTTGTCAAATTCTTTAATAACCTTTTCATCACAGGCAAGTTCGATATCGCGGCAAAGCAATATATAACCAAGCCACATCAAAGGATTAAACCAATGAATAGCGAAAATAAGAAAACCAATCGGCTTCCACAAATGGTCCTTGCGGCTTATATGCGCCTTTTCGTGCGCAATAACGTAGAATATATTCTGCTCATTCACACTAAACGGCAGATAAATCTTGGGCCTCACTATTCCTAGGACAAAAGGAGAGCCAACCCTTTCGCTTTGAAAAATATTTTCATAAAGCAATACGGCAGTGCCGACTTTCTTGCTCAACCGTAAATAACTGATGATTGCATAAGCCAGAAATACGACAACACCTATAAGCCAAAGTACAGCCAATATTGTGGTAATATCCGCAAAATACCCTGCAGGTTTTGTAACGCCTTCAAAATAATGTCCGTGAAGATAGTCGTTTACTTGATTATCAAAAGCAGCAACCCCTGATTCAATATGAGGTCTCGGTGCATCGGGCGCTTTGCTGATGGTTTGAGTACTTGGAATAAGACTTAAAACACTTTCAAATGAAAAGGGCATAATAAGACGTAGCCCCACAATACCCCATAAAATGCCATTTATCCATTTAGGAGCTTTATTTAGCAACAGTCTTAAAAGCAGCACAGCAAGAACAAGCCAACTTGACGAAATACTCATATTTAACAGTTTTAAAAACAGAGCAGCCATCAGGATTCCCCTTTCCTAAAACGGTCAATCATCTCTTGAATTGCACCAACGGAAGCATCGGAAAGTTTTTGTTGTTTTGCAAATGCAGCTATAAAGGCAGGAAGTGAGCCTTCAAAGGTCTTCTCCACCATTTCATTAATCTCCGCCGCCTGTACTTCATCCTTGCTGATAATCGAGGTAACCACAGTCTTTTCATTTTTTAAAACCCCGCGCTCTGAAAGGCGCTTTATTACTGTGTATGTTGTAGTGGGCTTCCAACCCAGCTGTTCCTTGCACAATTTAACAAGTTCACTGCTTTTTATCGGCTCGTATTCCCACAAAATAAGACAAAAACGGTATTCGCTTTCAAAAATCTTAGGTATATTCATACTGCATCCCCTTTCTCTAATGCGTTAGAGCTCATCTTCACTCTAACACATTAGAGCGAATTTGTCAACAAAATATTTAAAGACTTTTTCAAAAAAGTATGATACAATATAAAAAAAGTAAGGAGTGGTAATATATGTATTCAAAAGTATATGTTGAAATAACAAACACCTGTAATATGAACTGTTCCTTTTGCCACGGCACCAAAAGAACGCCTAAAATGATGAATTTAAGCGAATTTGAAACTATTTTGCAAAAGATAAAGCCTCACACCAATTACCTTTATTACCATCTTTTAGGTGAGCCCTTAATCCATCCCGAATTAGAGGCATTTATTAAACTTGCAACAAGTTTAGGCTTTAAATCAATTATCACCACCAACGGAACCTTATTAAAAGAAAAAGGACATATTTTAATAAATCAAAAGGTGCATAAAGTAAGCATTTCCCTTCATAGCTTCGAGGGGGATGACAAAAAAAAGCACAAAAAATATTTAAGTGAAGTTGCAGCCTTTTCAAAATCCGCCAATGCTCAAGGCATAATTGTTGTCCTCAGACTTTGGAACAATGGCTGTGACAATGGTAAAAATAACGAGGCGATAGGAATTTTAAAGCAGGAGATAAGCGGAGAATGGACGCCCAATACAAAAGGACTTCGTATTCGCGATAAACTGTTTTTAGAGTATGGCGAACGCTTCGGTTGGCCCGATAAGGATGCGGATATACAGGGAGAAAGGGTATTTTGCTACGGACTTCGCGATCATTTCGGTATTCTTTCAAACGGCACCGTTGTTCCCTGCTGTCTGGATAGCGAGGGAACTATAAACCTTGGCAATATTTTTGAAGAAAATATCGAGGATATATTAAGCAGTACCAGAGCTAAGACAATAGTTAAAGGTTTTGATGAAAGAAAAGGTGTTGAAGACCTTTGTAGAAGATGCGCCTATGCACAGCGCTTTAATTAAAACTAAAGAACGGCTTGGAAGAAGTTTTTCCAAGCCGTTCTTTATGCTAAGTAGGTTTACTTAATGCAAATATTTAATCTTTCAAGGTAAAAATAAGGGTTTGGTGCTTTCTCATTTTTACGGTTATTTCATCTGCTGTAAAGGGCGCTTTGTTTGAGCAAATATTCTTGATAGTTGCAGTTTTGGGGAGCTTTATCTTCTTTTCTCCCGCTGAAGCGGTATGAATTGATAATAAGCTGTTACCGTAGCAAATTACGTCATCCGAATCGCAGAAAATGTGAACACCCGCCAATTTAGCAAAATCACGAAGCTCGGCAGGGGTGAATGTCCATTTCTCCATACTGCCGCAAAGCATTGGTATTCCTGCTTCCTTACACATCTTTTTGGCTTCTATAAGCTCTGTCGGGGATATAGCAGCGGGGAAAATAATTGCTTTATAGTCTTTATAACAAGCCTTAAAGTCATCAAGCAGATAGAGGTCATAGGAAAGTCCGCTGTTACCAAGGCTGTTTCTTATACTGTTTTGCGCCCAAAAGGACTGATGGGACATTCCGTTATATTGATAGTGTTTTCCGTCAATAAAAACAGCAATTTCCGATTTATAGCTATACTGTGTGTAGTTATGCTTTTCAAATAGCTTTTTGCAGCGCTTTGCTTCAAGCATATATCGGGGATTATCATACCAACCGCCCCACATATCAAACCACCAAAGGCTGTTTCCTCGGGTTATCTGATGGGAATACGCTTTACGCATTGCGGCAACAGAGCCTTCAATAGTTTTTGGCCCAAGCCAAACGTCACCGTAGTAGCTGTTATTCTTGTCTGCGCCGGGGCGGCAATTATTTATGAAGTCAGATAATGAAGTGCGGATGTCACACTCCGAAAAATATATCTTATTATGCTCCTGAATCGAGGCAGATGGCATTATATCGCCCCAATCCATTCCGAGAGAACGATTCTTTACATAGGAATTAGGGGAGCAGAAGAAATCAATATAGGGACAATCTATTATATGGTGGAGTGCAACGTTTCCGCGAAGAGGATTGCAAACCTCGTTGATATATCCATAGAAGGTACCAACGGTCTGCTCAAAATTCGTAGCTTCCTTGACCGTTTTTGCAAAATGAACTATGCTGTCGGCTACAGCAGTATTGCTAAACTCCAAATAGCGTATGAGAAGCTTATTTTGAATTTCACCCTTAACCTTTATGTTATCCAAATCGGGAAGCTCGCGAGGAAGGTCTTCATCGGGATATTTTTCATCAAGAAAACGGAAAAAATATTTCTTTGCATTCTCGCAAATTCCACCATCGACACCGGAGTGAAACCATTCTTCAGTACAACCGCCACCGAGATGGTAACCGATAATATTTTCTGCATAAGGTTGGTTTTTTACGTGATTTATAAGAGCCTTAAGCATTTTATCGCCCTGTGCTCTAAAGGCATCGGAGAAGAGCATTTCACGCTTTTCTCCGCAGGGAGCAATGATGATTTCGTCAGGATTCTGCTCACACCACCACTCCGGCATGGTCACATATACTCGAGGGAATATATAGGCGTTGGGATTGACACGCAGAACCTTAGCAACAGCTTCATCAACAATAGAGAAATCGGGTTCACCTTCCTTGTCAAATATGCCTTCTTCATAGGGCGTGAAGCCTGTAAAGGTATTTATAGAACGAGAAGCAAAAGCAAAAGTAACCGAATAAAGCTGATATCCCGCCTTTGTAAACTGCTCATAACGATTTCGCTCGTGAAAATACGTCGTGTATGCGCAGGAAGGAACAACTTTATCATTTATGAGAAGTTTTACGGTGCCGTTTATTTTTTTAACGCAACTTTTAGCCATTTAAACCACCCGTTCTTTTAATTTATACTATAATTATACCGAAAAAAGTTTAAATAAGCAACTCCCCAATACATAGAATAACCAACCTATCCTCTACCCAAACTCCATAAATTGTAGAAAAATAATGCCCTTCCGCTAAACGCGAAAAGGCATTTCTTGTTTTCAAAAAGGATGGGCGAGGATAGACTTTTGTGTTCTTTTTGGGATACACAAAGTTGTCCTCGAACATTTGGTATTACTCCCACTCGCTCCCGAAAACTGTAACTTAAACAATTTTGTATGGGTATTTTTACTCATATTATCGGGAGTGTTCAGATTATCCGTAAAATACGGACTGTCAAGATTTTTGTTGTCACTGTGTTGTCAGCGACTATTACTATTATAACAAAAATTCATCTGTTTTCAATAGTTTGAGAAAAGATTTCTGCCTCAATCTGATTGGTCAACTCAGTAAGGTAAAAGTACAACTTGTTTTTTGTATCCGAGTAATTCATATTAAATGCTTTGTTTGTCAAACCTTTTAATACGTCATCATCAATCAAATCACTTTCAGAAAGATACTGTCCTAAGCCATAATGCGCAAGACAATTCCTAAAGGACCTATCCTTCATAGAATCATTGATGTAAAAGGTTGTTCCGTTTGCAGCGTTTAATTCTTTGATAAAATCGCAAAGGTAGTAATACTGAAGATATGCAAACTTGAACTTCTGCGGAATCTCCTCGATAAAGTATTGATCTATAAACTCGATAGCATAATTGACACTGCACAGAATCGAAAATAGCAAAAAGCTAAGATCCGTTTTGGTTTTTAGGGGACAATTCTTGTAAAAATGATAATCCTCGTATTTTACCAAAATATTATCATCGTAATTATATGGTAAGAAGTTCTGGCAATCAAAAAAGCTTGCAAGCTTTCCCGACACCACGCTAATATCTCGAATCCAAGGACCGATTTCCTTGTCATTCAAAGTATCTACCGGAGTATACAAAGCGCATAAAATCGTGTTTCCACAGAAATGACCATTACACAGATCAGTACCCACGTTGTAATAGCCAAATAGCTTTTCACGAAGGCTACGGATCTTATAAAAGTAGTCATCGCTTGCCTTAAATTTTGTCATCAAAGCCGACAAGTATTCTGAATATGGCATTTCATAAAGCTTGTGACCTTGGCGCAAAGCTGTGTAGTATGTTTTCTCTGTATCAGTAAATTGTGGAGCGCCTAATCCAAGCTTTTGGCACCATTGTTCTGCTCCGTCTGTAAACAACCCAATATAAGGTTGGCTCATCATAATATAGTTGCTGCTGATATTATTTGCATTTCTTTGAATGACAGTCAAGGTGTAAAGAAACCGAGCATCAGCTTGTATTAATTCATAAGCTGCCTTTTGAACAGGATTCAACACAATTACTCCCCCACATAAACAAAAAGGCTTACTCTTCCTTGGCTTCCTTTGCTTCCTTTGCCTTCTTCTCTTCCTCTTTACGCTTCTCAATGAATTTATTTATAAACTCATCTTCCCTTAGGTTAACAATCTCATCAAGAAATATTTCGTCATCTTAATTATAGAAGTCTTCAGAAATCCCCGCCGAAACAAACAATTGCTTAAATTTCTTCTTTCTTTTTTCTGGTGTGGTATTTCTAAAGCTAAATACGCTTGTATTCTTTTCGGATTTTAGCAGATAAAATAGACTGGTTTCGAGAAATCTATATTGATCTATATCCCGTAGTAGAATGCTGTCAAGTTCTTCTACAAAATGAATTGTCATACTAATCAATGTTGCCGCTTCTTTAAAAGTAGGACACTCTCCTCTGTTGAAACGATCCAACATTTGAT
>JAZSPU010000032.1:0-4957 GCA_045537575.1 Acutalibacteraceae bacterium | reverse complement strand
GTAACAGTTCAAAGGATGCCGATTGGGGTAATTCCAAAGACTCGGTGGAAAGAACGGTTTCCTTCCTTACGGGAACTACTGTAGAATAAATTTCATATAATATAGTGAAAAATTAAACTGAAAGGCAATTTATTATGGTTTGCAAAAATATACTTGAAGCAATGGGAAATACCCCTGTTATAAAACTTAATAATATAGTTGATAAAGACAGTGCCGACGTTCTCGTTAAATTTGAAGGTCTTAACGTTGGCGGTTCTATTAAAACGCGTACAGCTTATAATATGGTGCTTGATGCCATTAATAAAGGAATTATAAACGATAAAACCGTTATAGTTGAGCCTACAAGCGGAAATCAGGGTATAGGTCTTGCTCTTGTGGGCGCAGTTCTCGGTATAAAGGTTAAAATAATTATGCCCGATTCGGTAAGCGAAGAAAGACGTAAGCTTGTGCGTCATTACGGCGCAGAGGTTCTTCTCGTTCACGATGCGGGCAATATAGGTCAATGCATTGAAGAATGTGTAAATCTTGCGCTTAAAATAAAGGCTGAGGATGAAAACGTTTTCGTTCCGCAACAGTTCGAAAATCCTGCTAATCCCGAAATTCAGAGAAACGCTACTGCACGTGAAATATTAAGTCAGGTTAATGGCACCATAGACGGTTTTTGTTCGGGTATAGGTACGGGCGGTACCATTACGGGCATCGGTGAGGTTTTAAAGGAAGCAAATCCCCATATGACTATCTGGGCGGTTGAACCTGAAAATGCCGCTATACTTTCGGGCGGTTCTATAGGAACTCATATTCAGATGGGTATAGGCGACGGCGTTATCCCCGTAATTCTTAATCAGCAGATTTACGAAGACGTTTGCATAATAAGAGATGATGAAGCAATATCTACCGCTAAAGCACTTGCCGCTAAAGAAGGAATTATGTGCGGAATAAGCAGCGGTACAAACGTTGCGGCTGCGCTTAAACTGGCTAAAAAGTTGGGCAAGGGCAAAACGGTGGTTACCGTTCTTCCCGATACTGCCGAAAGATATTTTTCCACTCCGCTTTTTGATGAAGATATTATTTACGTATAAAATTACCCTTTAAAATTTGGGGGAGGCTTTAAAATGGATAAAACTTTACTGTATCAGCTTACCGAAACAAGTGAGTTTATGATGTCTTTCGTTATTGTTACCAAAAACAATAACTGTATCGTTATAGACGGCGGACGTGAAGAGGATATGCCCTTGCTTAAGGAGTACGTTGGCTCGCGTCATATTTCGGCTTGGATTCTTACTCATCCTCATTCCGACCATATCAGCGGAATTATGAGCGAAATAAAGAAAAATAATCTTGCTGATTTTGACGTAGAAAAGATTTATTATAACTTTCCTCCGATAAGCCTTATGGATAAAACCGAAGACGTTCCCGACGTAAAATATTACGTCAGCGAATTTAATGATGGTTTGGTTGAATTCGTAAACGAAACAGAACCTCTTATTAAAGATATTTCTCATATAGTAAAACAGGGCGAAAGCATACAAATCGATGAATGTAAAATTGATTTCATATTTACCTTCCACGACGGCATTTATTCTAATATGATGAACGACGCCTCCTTGGTATTTAAGGTTAATGCGCCCAATAAATCGGTGCTTTTCTTGGGAGATTTGGGACCCGACGGCGGCGATATTCTCTTCAGAGAATCACGTCATCTTTTGAAATCCGATATTGTTCAGATGGCGCATCACGGTCATATGAACGTAGGAATGGAGGTTTATGCCGCAGTTATGCCCGAGGCTTGTTTGTGGTGTTGTCCCGAATGGTTATATAACGAGGCAGAGGTTCCAAATTATCTTTCCGACGTAGAAAAACTCAGCAGAATGAAGCGTATTCGTATGTACGGCACTGCAGTTACAAGGCAGTGGATGGACATACTTGGAGTAAAAAAACACTACGTAACGAAAGACGGTACGCAGTGCATTGAAATTTAGGAGTTTTAAAAATGCTGTTTTTTTATGTAAGACACGGTGATCCGATATATAATCCCGATGAACTCACACCACTTGGACATCGTCAGGCAGAGGCGGTTGCTAAAAGACTTTCTCTTTACGGAATTGATAAAATTTATTCCTCCACCTCTGACAGAGCTTATTTAACCTATTCAAACGATTCGCATATTTATAAAGACGGTCTTCCTACCAATTATTGTAATTATTTAAGGTTTTAAAAAATAGCTTCAGAAGAAGCTATTTTTTAATCGTCAAAATTCTGTTCGCTTACAATATTGTCGTCTTTGTTTTTCTTTATTTTACCTTTTTTGGTCAGCCTTTTAAAGTTGGCAAGATTAATGAATGCTATTATATCAAAAACTGCGTTTGCAATAAGGAAAGCACCGCTTACAGCAATCATGGCTCTTTCGGCGAAGGGTGTGAAAATCAGTAGGGAAGCGATAATCAGGGTTGCGGCGGCGCACACAATATTAACACGGTATGCACGGGGGTTAGAAAGGCGCATTTCAAAAGAACTGAAGAACTTGCCTATGGCGTCAAGTAATAATATGCTTCCGATAAATACCCAAAGTATTCTTGTGAAAAGTCCGGGATAAAGAATAAAGAAAAGTCCGAAAGCGCCCACTAAAGATGCAGGGATAAGTAAAGTCCAATTACGGAAATCTCCCGCTTTTAAATAGGGGATTGCAAGAAAAATACTGATAAGTAATAAAATAATACCTAAAACGTAATTTAAAGCCGTCTGCACAAATTCCGGAAATAATACCATTATAAGACCGAGCGCCAAAGAAAATACGGGAATAAGATAAAAATTCTTTGATTTTATTTTCATAACAATGCCTTCTTTTATTTTTTTATAGTTATATTTTACAACATTTTTATAAAATAGTCAATTTTTTAGTTTTTTGTAAAAATATCTTGCAATTTTAAAATAAATGTGGTATAATCTTCAAGCTGCGTTATTATGCAGTAATATAATACACACATTCCGCTTTTACGCAGAAGGTCTCTTTTGCCGGAGTAACCTGTAGTGAGCGGGGTGGAGGTTTTAACCTTAGGAGGAATAAAAATGGCAGTAGTATCTATGAAACAGTTGCTCGAAGCCGGTGTTCATTTCGGACATCAGACTCGTCGCTGGAATCCGAAAATGGCTGAGTACATTTTCACAGAAAGAAACGGTATTTACATTATCGACCTTCAGAAGACCGTTAAGAAGTTAAACGAAGCTTATCTTTTTGCTCGTGAAATTTCTGCAGAAGGCAAGGATATCCTTTTTGTAGGTACCAAGAAACAGGCTCAGGATTCTGTAAAGGAAGAAGCAGAAAATTGCGGTATGCCCTATGTTAACGCTCGTTGGCTTGGCGGTATGCTCACAAACTTCAGCACCATTCAGAAGAGAATTGCTCGTTTAAAGCAGCTCAGAGAAATGGAAGCTGACGGTACCTTCGATCTTCTCCCCAAGAAAGAAGTTGTTGGCCTTAACCTTGAAATTGAAAAACTTGAAAAATATCTTGGCGGTATCAAGGATATGAAGAAGATCCCCGGCGCTCTCTTCATCGTTGACCCCAGAAAAGAAAGAATCGCTGTTGCAGAAGCTAAGAAGCTCGGTATTCCGATTATCGCTATCGTTGATACCAACTGCGATCCTGATGAAATTGATGCTGTTATCCCCGGTAACGACGACGCTATCCGCGCTGTAAAGCTTATCGCTGAAACTATCGGCGCTGCTATTATCGAAGGCCGTCAGGGCGAACAGTCTGCACCTGCTGCTGAGGTTGCTGAAGAAGCAGCTGTTGAAGAAGTGGCAGAAGAAGCTGCAGAATAATTATTAGAAAAGAGGAAAAGTATTATGGCTTTTACTGCTAAAGACGTACAGGCTCTCCGTGAGAAAACCGGTTGCGGTATGATGGACTGCAAAAAGGCTCTCGTTGAGTGCGATGGAAATATGGACGCTGCAGTTGACTACCTCAGAGAAAAAGGTCTTGCTTCTCAGGCTAAAAAGTCCGGAAGAATTGCCGCTGAAGGTACTGTTGCTGCTATCGTTAAAAACGGCGTAGGCGCTCTCGTTGAGTTAAACTCCGAGACCGACTTCGTTGCTAACGGCGACGGCTTCAAGGCTCTCGCTGCACAGATTGCTGAAATCGTGGCTGATGAAAATCCTGCTGATATGGATGCTCTTCTTGCCGCTTCTAAAGACGGTCAGACCGTTGAAGAAATGGTACAGGAACTCTTCCTTGCTATCAGAGAAAACATCAAAGTTCGTCGTTTCGTTCGTTACGAGGGTAAGGTTGTTTCTTACATCCACGGCGGCGGTAAAATCGGTGTTCTCGTTAACTTCGAAACCGAAGCTGATGCAGACAACGCTGAACTCGTTGCTTGCGGTAAGAACGTAGCAATGCAGATTGCTGCTATGAACCCTGCTTTCCTTGATGAAGCAAGCGTTCCTGCTGAAGTAATCGAAAAAGAAAAGGCTATCATGGTTGCTCAGATGAAAGAAGATCCTAAGATGGCTAACAAGCCTGAAGCTGTTCTCGGCAAAATCGTTGAGGGCAAAATGGGCAAATACTACAAGGAAAACTGCCTTGTTGAACAGCAGTACGTTATCGACGGTGACCTTACCGTTGGTAAGTACGTTGAAAGTGTTGCTAAGGCTATCGGCGCTCCCGTTAAGATTGCTTCTTACGTTCGTTTCGAAAAGGGCGAAGGTATTGAAAAGCGTGTTGACGACTTCGCTGCTGAAGTTGCTGCAATGGCAAAATAATAAAAATAAAATCAACCTCGGTGAAAACCGAGGTTATTTTATTTTAGGGAATAGGGCTGTGCTTCGCACAGAGGGATACTGTCGCGTTGCGACAGAGGGCATAGGGATTAGGGAGTAGGAAATAGGTTGTAGGGGCTAGGGAACATTCACGGACAGCCGAGGACGTCTGTCCCTACTTTGTTACAATTAAACCTAAAAG
>JAZSPU010000036.1:0-6559 GCA_045537575.1 Acutalibacteraceae bacterium | reverse complement strand
TATTGGAACAGTTTTCAACCGTATTTACACGATTTGCAATACCTGCGGTTTCGCCCTTACCATTTATAACGGCTGAATTTACACAGTCGGTAATCTTTGAAGCATAATGGCAGATACCCGAAAGATATACTGTTTCTGTATGAGTAGAAGATTCCTGAATTGAAGGCACGTTAATTTCGCCAAAATTTTCACATTTAGAAACGGTGGAAGCTTCACTGCATATACCGCTCATATAAAAGCCTGAAAAATTGCCGTCAACCTTGAAATCCTTTGCCGTTAAACTACCGTAGTTTTTACAGTTGTCAACGTAGGATGCGTATCCCGATATACCTGCCATTTTTAAACAGGAGGTATAGATATAGTTACCTTTTTGACCAAGCAGGGTCAGTTCACCGTAATTTTCACAACCCGACACATTGGTTGCCCTGCCCGTCACTCCGCCTACAAAAAGGTCATATTCATAATTATGGGGTTGCTTACCTCTTGCGGCAAACTCAACCTTAGCATAAGAAATACAATTCTTTACACTATTTGCATAACCTGCAACCGAGCCGACGTAAGCATTAGAATAATTTCCGGGCCTTATGCATACGTAGGAGTCTTTAATAATAATATTTTCAAAGGAAGACTCGTTAGCATTACCGAAAAGACCTAAATACTCATTACTCGAATTGATATACAGACCGTAAACGGTATGTCCGTTTCCGTTAAAATTACCTCTGAATTCGGGAGTGCAGATAACGTGAGAGCCTTCCTTTACGTCAACGTAACTGCCTATAGGCTCCCACTGATTTTCAGCCACAAGGAAATATCCGAAATCATAAGAAGAATTGAGGCGGATATCGCTTTCAAGTGAAAAATATTTATCTCTGAAATCTTCGCCAGTATTAACCACAGCAGTAATACCTGCAAGTTCCTCTGCGCTATTTATCAGATAGGGGTCGTCCTGACTTCCACTACCCTGCCACTCGGTATCGACACTTCCGTCCCAGACGTTATTACCCGTATTTACCGCTTGCCATATTACAGTAAAGGTCATATCCTTTTCAACAAGAACACTGTCCCCTGCGAAGTAATGCTTTCCGTCGCACTCGTAACCGTAGAATTTAAGACCGTCCTTGTCACTGAGTTTTTTTAATATATAAGGAGTATTTTCAACGACGGTATTGCTTTCAATAAGGCTATTTCCGTCGTAAACGTCGACACCGTACCCGTAGATTTTGCTTCCGAAATAACGAAGGGTGGGATATGGGTACTGAGCTTCCTCAACAAATTCCCAATCTCTGTTAAAGTTATATCCTACAAAGCTACTTTTACTCTTCATCTGAGAGGCGGTCAATTTAGTTCCGTATTTATCAGGAGATTCAAAAGTATCAAGATAATAAAGAGTTCCTACAACGTTATTGCTTTCGTTTGTGCCAACCGTTGCGCAGACATAAGAACAGCCTTCAGCCTTTATTTCACCAACGTTATAGTTTTTTTGTGTAACGTAAGAAGCATCTGCTCCCGTTGAGGCAAGAATACCTGCTACAGTGGTGCAGTTTTTGGCGTCAATTTCACCTGCATTATAGCTTTCTCTGACTATACCGACTGCGGCAACGCCACCGACGTTAACACAGTTTTCAGCAGTTATTTTTCCCGAATTGAAGCAATAGTATATAACGTCTTCATTTGACGCATTATATGAATTGGCATCCCCTGCTACACCGCCGACGTAGTCGCAAAGCTCGGCATTAATATCGCCCTCGTTTTTGCAGTAAACGGTTCTGCCTTCACCTGATATACCACCAACGTTGCCATCCTTGGCATAAAGGGTTCCGTAGTTTTCGCAATAAGAAGCCTCGCCTTTGCCGACAATTCCACCGACAAAGGTTCCTCTTACCTCTGCATAGTTTTTGCAGTTTAAAATCTCGTCGAAAATACTGTTTCCAACTATACCGCCAACGTAAGAAGTAATATACTCATCATCGACAGCAGAAACCTTTCCGTATGCCGTACAGTTTTGTGCGGCGCCGTAACCTAGAACACCGCCGACGTGGATAGTATAGGTGTGACCCACGTCACCGATAACTGTACCTGAAAAATGACAGTTATCCACGTTACCGTAGCCTACTACACCGCCTACCTTTGCGTCGTAATAGTTGTTACTTTCGGTGTTTTTACCGTAAACGAAAGACTCCTTAACGTAAAGATTCTTAACGTTAAAATCATAGTTTTCGGCATATCCGAAAAGTCCGAAGTGCTTACCCTCTACGTTGTTTACGTACATACCGCTTACGGTATGGTTTTTGCCGTCAAAATAGCCTTTAAAGCCGTAATTATCATAAAGACCTATAGGAGTCCATGTATTACTCGGAGCAATAACCTCTCCCTTTTCGTTAATACTGCCCCACTCCTGCCAATTGGTACTATCATTTAAAAAAATGTCTGCACCAAGCTCAAAGTAACATCCATGATAATCGTTACCGTATCTGACGTTTTGAGAAAGAAGGGCAAGTTCCTCAGCCAAGGTTATGACGTAAGGATTTTCTTGAGTACCCTCTCCCTTAAATTCGGTCGCCACCTTACCTGTCCATGTATTTCCTTCACCAAAGGAATTAAAACTGTTTGCAAAAATTAAAGTAACCAAAAATACTGATAAAAGGAGAACCAAAAGAACTTTGCCAAGTTTTTTCATAACAATAACCCCTTACATATAATTATACATAGTAAGTATATCATAAAAAAATAAAAAAGGCAAGTTATTGAAAAATGCATAAATACACTGAATCAATGCAAAGCATTGTATGTAATCCGTCGCAGACGGAATGTAAGCAACACGAAGTATTGGATGGAATTCACCGTAGGTGGTATGGAAACAATCCGAAGGGAATACACGCTGATGCGTGATGCCATACCAATCCTTCGGATTGGATAAAAATAAAGCACTTCTTTCGAAGTGCTTTATTTTTTGGAGCGGATTACGGGGCTCGAACCCGCTACCTCCACCTTGGCAAGGTGGCGCTCTACCAGATGAGCTAAATCCGCATATTCAAATGGTGCCTCCGGTCGGAATCGAACCAACGACACGGGGATTTTCAGTCCCCTGCTCTACCAACTGAGCTACAGAGGCAAAAAGTGGCGACCTGGATGGGGCTCGAACCCACGACCTCTAGCGTGACAGGCTAGCGTTCTAACCAGCTGAACTACCAGGCCATAAAAATGGTGGGAACAATAGGGCTCGAACCTATGACCCTCTGCTTGTAAGGCAGATGCTCTCCCAGCTGAGCTATGCTCCCACATCGAACCGCTACCCGTGTTTTACGTACCGGCGACTTTGATATAATACCACAATGACTTCGGTTTGTCAACACTTTTTTTAACTTTTTTAAAAAAATTTTTTTAAGCGTCTTTTTCCTCTGCAAAAGCCTTTATTTCGGCAGGAGAAAAGACGTAGGATTTATTGCAGAAATGACATTCCACCTTGATTTCAGGCATTTCCTCAGCCATAGAAATAAGCTCTTCTTTGCTTATACTTGACAGCACACCCTTTACCCTTTCTCTGTTACAGGGACAGTTATAATGGGTTTCGGTTTCATAAAGCACTTCGGTCTCAAAGCCCTCAAGCATTGTAAAGACTATATCCTTAATATCCATTCCCTCATCCATCATAGTTGTAACTGGACGGATATGCTTAAGATTTTCTTCCAGTTTATCAATTGTAGAATTATCGGCGCCGGGGAGAAGCTGAATAAGAACACCACCTGCTTTTTTTACGGTAAGGTCAGGATTAACCAGCACACCCAAAGCGCAAACAGAGGGAATCTGTTCACTTACTGCATAGTAAGCTGTAATGTCCTCGGCTATCTCGCCCGATACAAGCGGAACAGAACCACTGTAGGGCTCCTTCATTCCGATATCCTTTATTACATATAAAAGTCCATCTGTGCCTACTGCGCCGCCAACGTCAAGCTTTCCGTTTTCCTTTAAGGGAATTTCAACCCTCGGATTAGTAACGTAGCCTCTTACGTTTCCCTTTGCATCGGCAACGCAAACAAGAGCGCCAATAGGACCGTCAGCATTAATGCGAACGGTTACGGTATCCTTTTCGCCCTTCATCATATTGCCCATTATAGAGGTAGCAGTAAGAAGTCTGCCCAGAGCGGCGGTTACAACTGCACTTGTCTCAAAAAATTCTTCGGCCTTTGCTACTATATCGGTAGAATCAAGGGCGGTTGCCATAATTGCGCCGTCACTTGTAATAGTTCTTATAAGTTTTCCCATTATTTCACCTTTCTGCAGACGAATATCTGTCTCTCTTCGCTTTTCTTCGGTTTGTTAAACGAATTTTCACCTAAAATATCAAGCACCTTAAAGCCCGATTTATTAAGCATTTCGCAAAGTTCAATATCGCTGTATGCTCTCTCACTAAATTCTTCGCTTTCCCTTATATACTTATCCGAGTCTTTAACGAAAAAATCAAGAGAAATATCGGTAATTTTTCTTTGTTTATCGTAAAAATTCTGCCATACACAGTAAAGCTGTTCATCCTCGAAAACAAAGCAGTTGTCAGCCAAAACACATTCGTGCTTATAAACAGTATTAGCATCAAAAATAAAAAGTCTGTCCTTTTCTAAAAAGAGGGATACTTTTTTAAAGAATTTTAAAAGTTCTCTCTTTTCGGTAACGTGATTAACGGTATCAAGACAAGCCACAGCTCCGTCAACGGTGCCGAATAGGTCAAGCTCCTGCCCCGACTGATTAAGAAACAGAATATCAAGCCCCTTTTCCTTTGCTTTTGCCTGTGCAATTTCCAGCATAGCAACCGAAGGGTCTGCGCCTATAACCTCTATTCCCTTTTGGGCAAAGCATAGGGAATATCCACCCGTACCGCAGCCAACGTCAAGCAGAAGGGTTGGCAGTCGGTCATACTTTTCAAAAACCCGACAGAGAAAATCTGCCGAGTTTTCGTAATCAACGTTGCCTGTTAAACCGTCATAAAAACGTGAGAAAATACCGTACTCCATTAGTCGCTGTTTCTTTCAATCAGATTAGAAACTGCACCCGTTCCGTCACTAAGCACTCTTTTAACACGGCTTACTGTGGCAGTACTTGCACCTGTTTCCTTAACTATTTCGCTATACACACGTCTTTCCTTAAGCATTTTTGCAACGGTATAACGCTGTGCTATAGACAAAACTTCCTTAGAAGTACACATATCGCTGAAGAAGTCGGCACATTCATCCATATCCTTTAAGCTGATAATAGCCTTAAAAAAATCTTCAGCAGTTTTCTTTTGTTGAGCGTTCATAAGCTAACCTCGTATATCATTTTTTAACATTTTAACAGATTAAAGCGTGAAAGTCAATATAACTAACGCAAAAAGAAAATTTTTAATCATTTTTCACTTAACTCTTGACTTTTTGATTAAAATATTGTATTATTCTTTTGTTACGAATATGCCGCTGTGGTGGAATAGGCAGACACAAGGGACTTAAAATCCCTCGGTAGCGATACCGTACCGGTTCAAGTCCGGTCAGCGGCACCAAAATAAGACAGTCATATGGCTGTCTTATTTTTTTAGAATAAATTTGCATTTTTAGAATAAATGTAGTATAATAATTTAGTTAAAATTATAAAAGAGGTATTTTTTATGACTAAGATTGATATTTTTTCAGGATTTTTAGGTGCGGGTAAAACCACGCTTATTAAAAAGCTTTTGAAAGAAGCCTTTGAGGGTGAGCAAATTGTTATTATCGAAAACGAATTTGGAGAAATCGGTATAGACTCGGGCTTTTTAAAGGAAGCAGGCGTTCAGATTACCGAAATGAATCAGGGATGCATTTGCTGTTCCTTGGTAGGCGATTTTGCCGCTTCTTTAAGGGAAGTTATTGAAAAGTTTTCTCCTGACAGAATACTTATCGAGCCTTCGGGTGTAGGAAAATTAAGCGACGTTATCAAGGCGGTAAAAGGTCTTCAGATAGAGGATATCCAGCTTAACAGCTTTATAACCGTTGCCGATGCTACCAAAGCAAAAATTTATATGAAGAACTTCGGTGAGTTTTATAACAATCAGATAGAAAATGCAGGTGCCATAATTTTAAGCCGTACCAAAGACATAAGCGAAGAAAAGCTTAAAAAAGCTGTTGAGCTTATAAGAAATCTTAATGAAAAGGCTGTTATTATCACTACCGATTGGGATGAAATCGACGGTAAGGTTATTCTTTCTGCCCTTGAACAAAAGAATAGCTTAAGCCACGATTTGAAAGAACTGGAAAAAGAACATCACCATCACGAAGGCGAAGAATGTGATGACGAAAACTGTGAATGTCACCATCACCACCATCATCACCACGAACATGATGAGGAGTGCGGCCATCATCACCATCATCACGAGGACGAGCATCATCATGAGCATCATCACGAGCATCATCATGAACACGGTGAAGAGTGCAGTTGCGGTTGTCACGACCACGACCATCACCACCATCACGAAAGCTCACGCTGGAAGCATATTCTCTCTTCGTCGCTTGTGCACACGGTGCAAGTCACGGCCTTCATCTTTGGCATTACACTGGTG
>JAZSPU010000011.1:0-29769 GCA_045537575.1 Acutalibacteraceae bacterium | reverse complement strand
TAAGACCGCTTGGCCTCCGACTTTCCTTCCCTTTTTTTCTTAGCCGATTAACTCTTTAACCTTAGCAGCCTTACCAACTCTATCACGGAGATAATAAAGCTTAGCTCTGCGAACGCGGCCGTTTCTCACAAGCTCAACCTTAGCTACGTTGGGAGAATGTACGGGGAATACACGTTCAACGCCTACACCGTAGGAAACTCTGCGAACGGTAAAGGTTTCAGAAATACCGCTGTTGTTCTTAGCGATTACGGTACCTTCAAAAATCTGAATTCTTTCTCTGTCGCCTTCCTTAATGCGTACATGTACCTTTACGGTGCTACCGATATTTACAACCGGTGCTTCAGCCTTTAAGCATTCTTCAGTTAACTTCTTAATAGCGTCCATTTTAATTTTCCTCCTAAATTTTTCCAGATGTTCATACCCGTTATACGACAGAGGACCATCCGCTTTAATGTCGAACTATTCGGCATCAAACCCACCTAAAAGGAGTAGGTGAAATCAAATGCTAAAGTATTATACTACATAACACAGAAAAAATCAAGCAAAATTTTATTTTTTTCAAAACTTTTTTTATACACAATAATTTTACAAAATAATAGCATTTATAGAGTAAAAATCCTTGCGTATTTATAAATTTTATAATATAATATATAGGTGTATATACATATGTAAAAAAGGATGCTTTAAACAAAATGATATATCTTGATAACAGCGCCACCACAAAGCCTTGTAAAAAAACGGTGGAAGCTATAAATAATACTTTGACACAAAACTGGGGAAATCCCTCATCCACGTATTCTCACGGCATAAACGCTCTTGAAATAATTGATGATGCGCGTAAAACCGTTGCTTCTTCCGTTGGAGCAAGGTCAGAAGAAATCTTTTTCACAGGAAGCGGAACCGAGGCAAACAATTTAGCGATTTTCGGTTGCGCAAATGCCTTAAAGAAAAAAGGCAGAAAAATTATTTCCACATCAATAGAACACCCTTCAGTTCTTGAAGCGCTAAAAAAATTAAGTGATGACGGCTTTGAAACTGTGCTCCTTTCTCCCGACCAAAACGGATGCATAAAGGAAGAGGATTTAAGAAGAGAAATTGATAAAAACACCATACTTGTTTCAATTATGCTGGTCAACAACGAAATAGGCTCTGTTCAGCATATTGAAATTGCTTCAAAAATCATTAAAGAGAAAAACTCCCCTGCTCTGCTTCATTGCGATGCTGTTCAGGGTTATGGAAAGCTTCCCATAAAAGTATCGACTTTGGGTGTTGATTTACTAAGCGCAAGCGGTCACAAAATCCACGCCTCAAAGGGCATAGGCTTTTTATACAAAAAATCGGGAGTAAATATTCAGCCCATCCTTTACGGCGGAGGTCAGGAAAAAGGACTTCGTTCAGGAACAGAAAGCGTTCCCCTTATTGCAGGGCTCGGCGCTGCTGTTAAAGATTTACCCGACTTAAATAAGCAGCTTAGTGTTCAGCAGGAATTTTATAATAAAGCCAAAGAACTTCTTTTGGAAGTAGATGCAATAAAAATCAACTCCCCCGAAAACGCACTTCCCTATATAATTAATATTTCCATTGACGGCTATAAGTCGGAGCCTATGCTTAACGCTCTTGCTATGGAGAATATCTTTGTTTCAAAAGGAAGTGCCTGCGCAAAGGGGCACAGAAGCTACGTTCTTAGTGAAATAGGACTTTCAAACGACAGAATTGACAGCGCTATTCGTATAAGTTTTTCAAGAGAAAACACGTTAAATGAAATTGAAACACTTAAAAATGTCATAATTAAAATCACAGAAAAAATGAGAAGGTTTAAGAGATAATGAAAGAAATAATACTTATCAAAAACGGAGAGCTTGTTCTCAAAGGTCTTAACAGAAGCACCTTCGAGAGTATGCTCATAAAGACCATCCGAAGAAGACTTAAGGATTTAGGAAAAATCAGTATAAAAAATGCTCAATCCACCATTTACATTGAGCCCGTAGAGGAAGAATTTGATTTTGAGGAAGCAATAGACAGAGTAAGCAAGATTTTCGGAATTGCCGCTTTCAGCCGTTGCGCTTCTTTAAATAAAGATATGAACGAAATTTTATCGGTAGTTGCCGATTACGTCAGACCTGCTTTAAGCAACGTAAAAACCTTTAAGGTCATAGCTAAAAGAAGCGATAAGTCTTTCCCCTTCACCTCTCCCGAAATTTCTGCTCAGGTAGGCGGCGCCATTTTATCGGCAATGCCCTATCTTAAAGTAGATGTCAAAAATCCCGATATTGTAGTTTCGGTAGAAATACGCGACTATGCCGCATACATCCATGCCGGTCAAATTCACGGTGCAGGAGGTCTTCCCGTAGGTTCATCGGGCAAAGCTACCATACTTATTTCCGGAGGTATTGACAGCCCTGTTGCCGCCTATTTAATGGCAAAACGCGGTCTTACTTTAAATGCTGTTCATTTTGCAAGTCCTCCATATACAGGCCCCTTAGCCGAAAAAAAGGTTAAAACTCTGCTTGAGAAGGTAGCGGCATACAGCGGTGACATTCGTCTTGCTATTGTTCCCTTCACCGAAATACAGGAAGCTATTGCCGAAAACTGCAAGGAAGAATACTTCACACTTATAATGCGACGGATGATGATGCGAATTGCTGAAAGACTTGCCCTTGCTTCAGGCAGTAAAGCCTTAATCACGGGAGAAAGTCTCGGTCAGGTTGCAAGTCAGACGCTTCCTGCCATAGGGGTTACCGATATAGTAACTAATGAGCTTCCCGTTCTGCGTCCTCTTATAGGAATGGATAAAGAAGAAATTATAGTCATTTCAAGAAAAATTGACACCTTTGAAACCTCGGTACTGCCTTATGAAGACTGTTGCACGGTGTTTACTCCAAAGCACCCCAGAACACGTCCGACAATCAGTGACTGCGCCGAAGCAGAAAGCGTTTTAGATTTTGACGCTCTTCTTGAAAAGGCTGTCAACGAAACAATATACACCCGCATCACCCGTGACGGTGAGGCTCTTTAAAGGAAGGAATATTCATTATGCATACTGAAATTATTTGTTTTACCTCGGGCAAAGATAACGAAGATATACTCGGCTGTGAAAAACAAATTTGCACGTTACTAAGCCAACTTGAAATCGCCCCTCCCGAGCGCACAATTACTACTAATAACGTAAAGCAGATTATTACTGCAATTAAAGAAGCGTCTGTTGAAAGCAACGTTATATTCCTATGCGGTGATACAGAGGTTTCTAAAAAGGTGTTAAAACAACACTATAAGCTAAGATTCAAAGTAAACGAAGAATACAAGAACTGTCTTTTGAGAAAAGGCGAAGAAATCAGCAATGAAAAAATATCCTTCCCACAAAGCGCTAAGGTTTGCTTCGACAGACAAAGCGGTATTGCTGCTTTTTCTCTTAAAGTTTTCAGCAAACTTTTCTTTGTTATTCCTGACGATTATACTTTAATTCCAACCTTTGCAGATGATTGCATTTTACCTTTTTTTGCCGAAAAGAAGGGTAAATATCTTTCTCGTGCAAAACTAAAACTTTTTGACGCAAACCAATCACAGCTTTCTTCTGTTATAAAAGCTTTAAAGAACAAATATCCCGTACGTATAAGCCGTTACAGCACCGACGGAAAAGTAAGACTGGAAATATCCTCTTGCGCCAAAAATATGAATACAGCAAGCAACATTTGTCAAAAAGCCATAAACGAAATCAAAGAATCTTTTGGCAACTGCATTTACGAAGTAGGCGCAAGAAGTCTTGCCGAAGTAACGGTAGATGCTTTAAAAAAGGAAGGGCTTACCGTTTCTACTGCAGAAAGTTGCACCGGCGGTATGCTCTCAGAGGCTATCACATCTGTTTCCGGATCTTCAAAGGTTCTCGAAATAGGTATTTGCGCTTATTCTAACAGAGTCAAACAAAACGCACTCGGTGTCAGCGAAGAAATCCTTAAAAATCACGGCGCTGTAAGCAAGGAAACTGCCGCAGCTCTAGCTAAAGGCATTTTTGAACTCAGCGGTTCAAGCCTCGGCATAGGCATCACCGGTGTTGCAGGACCTTCTAAAAGCGAAGGAAAAGAAGTGGGCACCGTTTTTATTGCTATGTATAACGGCGAAAATTATTGGATTCGTGTAATCCGACTTTCCGAAAATGAAAGCAGAGATAAAATCAGAGAATACTCTTGCGCTACTGCCCTTGACCTTATAAGAAGATATATTGCGGCACTTCCCGAAACATTAGACGGAGCCTGCACCCTTGATTCCCTCACCGCAATTTCTTCACAGCCGGATTTTATCAATAATAACGTTATAACCACCCCGCAAGAAGAACCAGCTCTTATAATAGAAGAAACAAAACTCGAAGTTAACGAAGTTTATGAAGAAAAAGCTGCCGAACTTCAACAAGATATTAACGATTATACACTCCAAGTTGATGAGGCTATTGAAGAGCCTATAATTAATGATACGGCAGCAGAGAACCTTAAGGACGCAGAAGAACCCTTTGTTGTAGCTTTGCCCCAAGAAGAACTCGAAGCTTTCGTTAACGAAAAAACCGATAACTTTGCTAACGAAGAAATGGATTTTGCTGAGTTCATCAGAAATGACGAGCCTGTAGAAGAAGGGTTTGAATTAGCTGCTGACAACTTTAACGAAGACGAAATTTACGTTGATGATTATGACGAAGACAAGCCCAAACGTAAAATATTCAAAACCGCAAAGGCAACCAATTCAAAAACTCCGAATTGGTTAAAGATAGCTTTTGTGGCAGTTATCGCTATAATTGTTGTTTTCACCTCAATTTTAGGAAGCTATTTTATCAAAATCCATCGTGATCTTTCTCAGTTAGAGTCTGCTGTAAAAACCTTTTCTTCCCTTTCAAAAGCAGAAGCTTTCGCGAAACTGAAAGCCGAAAACGATGATTTTACCGCTTGGATAAAACTCGGCGATACAAAGTTAAATAATCCTGTATATCAGCATAGCGACAACTCTTTTTATGCTAATCACAATATGAACCAGCAAAAGAGTCGTTACGGAGCTTTATTCTTCGACTACAGAAACAAGATTTCCACCGAAAACGAAAGCAAAAATCTTGTTATTTACGGTCAGAATATGAACGACGGAACCATGTTCGGCATACTTAATAATTTTCAGGATTTATCATTTATAAAAAACAACAACGTAATTTCTCTTCACACCGCAGATAAAGACAGAAATTACAAAGTATTTGCAGTTATAATAACAAATGCTGCAAAAGAAGACGATGACGGACATCTCTTCGACTTTTCACGTTCGGGCTTTAAGAGTGTAAATGACTTTAACTCTTGGGCAAACGAACTTCAGTCAAAAAATCTTTATATCACCAATTCTCAATTATTACCCACCGATTCATTCTTAACTTTAGTTACAACCAGCGATGCATTCAATAACGCACGTATCGTTGTAATAGCAAAGGAAATGGTTGACGGTAATTCCGATATCACCTATTCTATTAACCCTTCCCCTGTATATCCAAAGGCGTGGTACGAAGCAAGAAATATGAAGCCGCAGACGAATGGTACTTCCTTGGGAGATGATACGTCCGACACTTCTTCCGACACTTCTTCCCATACTTCTTCCGATACTTCTTCTGATACTTCTTCAGAACAAACAAGCAGCACTACATCTACGCCCACTCCCACTCCTACTCCCGAACCAGAGCCGGAACCTGAGCCAGAGCCAGAACCGGAGCCTGAACCCGAACCAGAACCGGAGCCAGAGCCAGAGCCTGAGCCCGATCCGGAGCCTGAGCCTGAACCAGAACCCGAACCACAAGAATAATCATATATCGGAGATAATATTATGTTACAAAATTTAAAAATCGATATTATTTATTATGAAACCCCTTCGGATTTTGAATTTGAATTTAATTTAGGTGGCTGTTGTCACTGCAGAGTTTTAAACAACAGCACCTCTTCCCCAAAAGAATTAATAGGCTGTCTTTCAAAAGCAGTAGGCAGAAGCCGTATTATCATTATTGTAGGAAACTTAAATCAGCAAAACGGACTTTATCTGCTTATTAGCAAAGCTATAGGTCGTCAGCTTACCAGTGTTTCTGCAGACGAATACGGTATTGCTCCTGACAGTAACACAACCATTATCGAGGGTTCTCTTCCCCTTGTAAGCTCCGACGGTCTTCTTTCGGGTTGCGTTATTGAAAGCGGCCCTCAGTCTATAATTCTTTTACCGGATGAAAAAAGTCTCAGAAAAGACGTTGCAGAAAACCTTGTTTTCCAATATATTTCAGCTGTAAGCCGCACCCCCGAAACCGATTCGGTGATTTCGCCCGACAGCGCGCCTGAAGAACAAGAAGCTGTCACCGAGGAAGTAATAGAAACTATAGAAGAAGCGCCTCTACCCTCAGAAGAAATTTCTAATGAAATAGCAGAAGTGGCAATCGATGATGAAATCGAAGCTGTCGAAGAAGGCACAGAAAAAGATGTTTTGACCGAGCCCGAGGAAGCTACTAGCGAAATCAAAGAAGAAACCGAAAACAACGAAGCTGCTAACCAAGAAAGTGAAGACATAAAAGAGGTCATTATACCCGACGAAGACGATGATTTCTTTGACATTTTTGCTGAGCCAACAGAGGAAAACACCTCGAACGATTTTGTTTATTCCGAAGACACCACTTCTAATTACAACAATTTGGATGATTACGAAACCGATAAACCTTCAAAGGATAAAAGTACGAATATTCTTATATGGTTAATTATCGGTCTTATGTTCATAATATTGGGCGTTCTTGCATATATGCTTATATACACACCCCTTAAAAACGGTATTAATATCACCGACTACGTAAGACAAATTTTTAATCAATAAAGACAAGAGGAAAATTTATTATGGCAGAGCAATTAGCAACCTTTTTTCAGGATAAGTTACCTCCCGAACTCACAATATTCATTATATCTTTGTTACCTGTTTTGGAGCTTCGTGGCGGTCTTATCGCTGCGGCGGTTTTAGAGGTTGATTTTTGGATAGCCTTTCCAATTTGTGTATTAGGAAATATACTACCTATCCCTTTCATTCTTTTATTTATAAGAAAAATATTTGAGTGGATGAAAAAGACAAAAATCTTTAAAAAATTGGCAATAAAGCTTGAAGAAAGAGCAAGGAAGAAGGCTGACACAGGCAAAAAACATCACTATAAGCTTTGGGGACTTTTCTTTCTCGTAGCTATCCCCCTTCCCGGAACGGGCGGATGGACAGGAGCCTTGGTAGCCGATATTATGGATTTGCGTATTAAATACGCGTTCCCCATTATTGTTGCCGGTGTTATTACAGCAGGAATTATAATGTCACTTCCCACATACATAATTCCTGAAATTATAAAATGGTTTGCATAAAAAATATCCACCCGCACAATAGCGGGTGGTATTTCGTTTTAGGGCATAGCCCTAACCAACACTGACTATACATTAGTAAGCAAGTTAATTAAATCTCTTGGCTCACTCTGACGAGGGAGGTATAGGTACCTTTAACACTTTTTAATTATTCATCGGTTAACATCCACTGAACCACACGACTATCACGTGGTTTTCATCATAAAAAAACCCAAGTGCATAGCACTTGGGTTTTTTTTATTGAGCATTGTTTGAGCCTACCGTTACTGCAGTAGTATAATATCTGCCTGAACGGTAGAACCTTACAGATACCGTGTCACCCGGTTTACATTCAGAAATAAGTTTCTTAAGGGCTTCGTAGTCGCTTACTTTATTTGCGCCGAATTCAGTAATAATATCACCGTTTTTGATTCCCGCAATCTCAGCAGGACCGCCTTCAACAATATTGCCAACTACAGCACCTGCAGGATAGCCATACTCTTCAAGTCTTTCGGAAGTCCATGAATCACTGAAGGTAACGCCTATATACGGATCGGGTGTTTCGCCTTTATCTATAACCTTTTCGCACACTTCCTTAACCTTGTCGGCAGGTATTGCAAAACCCATTCCGTTAACGTCTTCGGCAACTATTTTAGAACTTGGTATTCCAATAAGCTCACCCTTTATATTAACAAGAGCGCCTCCTGTAAAGTTAAAGCCTATTATTGCATCGGTCTGAATAAGAGAAAGAGACGTTTCATTACTTGCAGAGGTTCCTGCAGTTCTCTTTACACCGCTTATAATACCATAGGTAACGGTTCCCATATAGTCTATTCCACCGGGGGAGCCTATTGCAGCGACATATTGACCTACAGCAATTTTTTTAACGTCTGCAATTTCCACAGGAACAAGCCCTGTTGCCTCAACCTTTAATACAGCAAGGTCATAAGAGATGTTATAGCCCACAATTTCAGCTTCAAGAGGCTTTTTCTTATTTCCTGATAAGAATACCTCTATATTCATATTAGCGTTTTCTGTAGCTTTTTTGATTACGGAATAGTTAGTGATAATATAACCGTCTTCGGAATAAATCACTCCGCTTCCCTCACCCGTAGCTTCGCTGTTTCCACCGAAGAAATTATCTACAGCTTCACTGGTACGCACGAAAACAACACAAGGCGAAACCTTTTTGGCTACCGCTTCAATATTGGAGTTAGACTTTTCATCTACCGCAATAGTAACATTTGTGGGATTTTGATTTATAACTCCGCTTTGCTGAGGCTCGGGGATTTTAGAAATAAGATACTTGGATGATATAAATCCACCCGAAAGACCGATAACAAGAGAAAGCACAGAGCTAATTAAAATCGTAGCAAAATTAACATTTTTCTTATTTTTACCTTGAGCATCTACTACTTCGGTATTTTTTTCTTCCATAGTTAACTCTCCTTTACTCTTCTTGTGTTGTTTCGGTTATTTCTTCAGACTTTCTTTTCTTTAAATCCTTTATCACAGTTACTGTTACAAAAACAAAAATCATTAAAACAAGAATAATAGCAACCGATACCAATACTATATGCCAAACGGATATTGACTGCGGAGTTTCCGATAAATTATATACAATACCGCTTATTACGCTTTTGGTTTTATCTATATCGGTGGTTTTTTCATCAGTAATGGAAATTATATAAAGGAAGCCCTGTTTAACAGTAATAAACTGAAGAACTTTAACAGCATTTTCGCTATCATTTGATGGGATATCCCTAATAATATATACTGCATCGCCTAATTGCTCTATATTATAATTAGGAATATTCGTGCTGTCGGCAAAATCCTTTACATCAGCAAGTTTTATGTTTTTAAAATCTTTTACCGATTTCGAAAATTCTGTTTCCTCGAAGCTTACTTCAATAACAAAACTTTTATCCTTTGCTATACCGTAAAGAAGAATATTATTTTCCTTAATATATTCCTTAAATTCTTCTTTATCCATTCCTAAAACTTCATCGCCTACACCATAAACGTCAACGCCGTCTATTGTAATTAACTCCACCGTATCGGTGGTCTGAGCAAAAGCGGGAACAGAAAAAATAAGCAAAGCAAGAATTATTGCAATTATTTTTTTCATACTTAAATACCGTTTTGTTTTTTAGCGGCAGTAACAGTATTGCACATAAGCATAGCTCTTGTCATAGGGCCAACGCCGCCGGGAACGGGAGTAATCATAGAAGCAATCTTAGAAACTTCATCAAATTTAACGTCACCGCAAAGCTTTCCGTTTTCATTTCTGTTTATACCTACGTCAATAACCACAGCATCTTCTTTTACCATATCACGTGTTACAAAATCCGCTCTGCCAACTGCCGCAATAAGTATATCTGCTGTTCGGCAAATTTCGGGCAGATTTTTAGTTCTTGAATGACAAATAGTAACTGTAGCGTTAGCGTGAAGCATAAGCATAGCCATTGGTTTACCCACTATGTTAGATCTGCCGATTACGACACAGTTTTTGCCCGTAGCGTCGATTTTATAATAATCCAGCATTTCCATAATGCCTGCAGGAGTGCAAGGCAGAAAATCATATTTACCCATCATTATTCTGCCAACGTTTTCGGGATGAAAAGCATCAACGTCTTTAACGGGTGAAATTGCATTAAGTACCTTTGTTTCATCAAGATGACGGGGTAACGGTAACTGACAGAGAATACCGTGAACACTATCATCATTATTAAGTTCATTAATAAGAGAAAGAAGCTCATCCATAGTAGTTTCTTCGGGAAGAGCATATTCCTTTGATACTATATTAAGCTGGTCGCAGTCTTTACGTTTATTTGCAACGTAAACTGTAGAAGCAGGATCGTTTCCCACCAAAATAACAGCAAGACAAACGTCTATTCCCTTTTCTCTAAGTACCTTAACCTCGTCTGCCGCTTTGCCTTTAACGTAAGCCGCTACTGCTTTTCCGTCAATTATCTGTGCCATCGTTATTTCCCTCCAATACCTGAGCATTTGTTTCCTCTGCTATGTTTTCCTCTAACCTTTCCTCTGATACTACTTCTTCCTTTTCATCTTCGGTATCAAATAAAGATTCGTAAGGAACAGCCTCTGCCGCCAATTTGCTTTTCTTATTTAAAACAAAGAGCATAACAAGGCAAACTGCAAAGGCAAAGCCCGAAACAACCATAGAAACGGGGATTTTGCTTGAACCCCACGTTAGCTGGTCTGTACGGATTGATTCAATAAAGAATCTGCCGAATCCATACCATACACCGTACATTAAAAAGATTTGACCACTGAATTTACGCTTTTTGCTGAAATGATTAAGTAAGAAAAAGCCGATTATGCACCAAACAGATTCATACAAAAAGCAAGGATGCACAAGTCCGCCGCCCAGAGCATAAATGTCGGGATCCATTCTTGTGGTTTCACTTGTCATTCCCCACCAGCTGCTGCCTGTTACAGTACCGTAGGCTTCTTGATTTATAAAGTTACCCCAACGGCCTATTGCCTGACCGATAAGAAAACCAACCGAAGCCAAATCAAACATATCAAGCATTTTGATTTTCTTTATTTTGCACATTAAAGCGCCGCATAAAAAAGCGCCTATAATACCGCCGTATATAGCAAGTCCCGAAAATCCTGCCCCTGTACCTATACCGAAAAATTCTCTGAAAGAATCAATTCTGTTCCCTGTCTCATTATCAAATATACAGTAATAAAGTCTAGCGCAAAGAACTGCAACAGGAATGGTAACTATTACAACGTCAAGCATTTTATCTCTGTTAAGATTAAATCTTTGGGCATATTTCATTCCGTAAATAAGAGCAAGAAGACAGCCTATACCGATAATAATACCGTACCAATAAATACTCCAACCGCCTATACTAAAGGCTATTTCCTTCACAGTTAGTTCTATACCGAAAATTTCAATATTATGAGTCATATCAATTTCCTCTCATTTGCTATAGTGGTTTAATTACCGACAATACCGATTTGTCTTCCTTTAAAACAGAAAGGCACTTCATAATATCATCGCTGTTTACAGAAGCTATAATATCCTGATCCTCGAAAAGCGAATATCCGAACATTGCACATTCAGCCATTTGAGAAGCCAGATTTTCACAACTGTTGAAACGTCTGAGCACGTCACCGTACATAGCACATTTTACAGTATTTAAAAGGTCGCTGTCAATACCGTTTTCTAAAAGACGGTTTATTTCATTAATGATTCTTTCCTTTACCTCTGCGGGTTTTTCACTCTCGCCCGAGAACATAACCGCTGCGTAACCGTTGCCTGTGAAGTATTCGGTTTCAAAATCATCATTTATAAGTTCAGCATCAATAAGCTCTTTATAGAGGACGGAACAGTCTCCGGCAAGTACGTCTAAGGTAACGCCCATAGCAATTCTTTCTTTTGCCGTTTTTTCGGGCTGTTCACAATAATCCTTAAAGCCCAGACAGAACATTGGAACGCTTACCTCAAGCTTTTGTTCAATATAGTTGCTTCTTACGTTGTGAGGCTCTTTAACCGTACCTCTTGTTACGTTAACAGGTTCTTTATCAAGTATATTTTCTTCTACCAGACTTGCAATTTTTTCAGCGCTTACGTTTCCTGCAACGCATATAAACATATTTGCAGGATTATAGAAGGTATTATAACATTCGTAAAGAAGTTTATCGGTAATCTCTGCAATGCTTTCGGTAGTACCTGCAATATCTATTCTTACGGGATGCTCAAAGTACATCTCACTAAGCATATTAAAAAGTACTCTCCACGAAGGGCTGTCATCATACATTCTTATTTCCTGACCGATAATTCCCTGCTCTTTCTCAACAGTTTTAGCGGTAAAATAAGGATGCTGAACAAAATCAAGAAGAATATTAAAATTATCCTCAAATCTATCACTGCAAGAAAACAGATAGCAGGTTCTGTCAAAGGAAGTATAAGCATTGGCAGACGCTCCCGTTTCGGCATATCTTGAAAAAGCATCTCCGTCTTCACTTTCAAAAAGCTTATGCTCTAAAAAGTGCGCAATACCCTCGGGAACGCTGGTGAAATTTTTTCCGTCGGTAGAAAAGCAGGTATCAATAGAACCGTATTTCGTTCCGAAAAGTGCATATGATGAGGAAAAATCAGGTTTTTCCATAACATATACTTTAAGTCCCGTTTTGTGAGTGAAACAAACGTAACTGTTATCAAAGCGGTCTTTAAATATCTGTTTTTCCATTAAGCACCCTCCTTTTCTTTAGGAAGAAGCATATAAACCGTATTAAGCTTAACGCGGTTTGCAGCATTCATAACATCCTGTTTTCTGATTTTTTCTATTTTTTCGCTTATTTCTTCGGGAGAATAAACTGTTTTGTTTATCGCCTTTAAGGTGTACCATACGTCAAGTCCGTTCTGACTGTCCTTATACGAACGAAGAGAATCTTTAATGCTTTTAACAGCCGAAGAAAATTCAAAATCGGAAAATTCGCCTTTTTTCATTATTTCAAGCTGACCGAGAATTGCTTCTTTTGCCTTTTGGGCATTTTCTTTTTCCACACCGCTGTCAACCATCATAAAGCCTTTATTACGAACCGCCTGAGAACTGCAATAATAACAAAGACTCATTTTTTCTCTCACATTAGTGAAAAGCCTTGAATAAGGGCCGCCTCCGAAAATATCATTCATAAGCATTACGTCAAGAGAGGTATCGTCATCTCCGTTAGGACAAGAAAATCCCATTACCAGCTTTCCTTGAGCAACGTCAAAATAATCTGTTACTTCCTTTACATTTTCCCTTTCCTTAAGGGCGGTTATATTATAGATATCGGTAATATTTTTTCTGTCAAATACAGAAAGTTCTTTACTGATACTTTCTTTTAATCCGTTAGGCATTTTTTCGCCAATTACGTGTATCTTTAAATATCCGCTATTAAGCATTTCTTTCCAAGACTCATAAAGTTCCTCTCCGCTTATAGCTGTTACCGATTCAATATCGCCTAATTTATAAAGACCGAAGGGATCATCCTCAAACATTTCGCTTGTAAGACGGTTTCTTGCAAAGGTTCGCTTATCGTTAAGTTCTCCTTTTATTCGGTCAATAAGCTTACGCTTTTCACGTTTAAGGTCATCACTGCAAAAAGCTTTGTTTTCGGTTTTAGGACGGAAAATAAGATTTAAAAGAAGGTCTATTGCTTCCTTTGTTACTTCTTGCCCGTCAAAAGCATATTTATCATTTATTGAGGACACCATAAATTTAACGCAGATACAGTTGCCTACCTTTGATGAAGAAGCGACCACGTCTGCACCGTAAAGAGACGACAGCTTATAATTAAGCTTTAAATAATCGGGGAAGTCTTTAGAGCAGGTAGCCATAATTTCGGGAAGCAGCGCATAGTGAGATACCGTTTCCTTTTTTAAAGGCATATAAAAATTAAAGGACACAAGTGTAGTGGTAAAAGAATTTCCCGACAAAAAAAGTATTTGGGTACCATTTAAAGAATTAACATTGTTTAAAGGCAAGATTTTTTCCTCCCTATTTTTTATATATTGGTTATTATACCACAATGCCTCGGTCTAAAACAAGAGAATAGATAATTTTTTCTTTAACTTTAAGACCTGTTATTTTACTGCAGGCATCGGCATAAATATTTAGCTGTTCCGAATAAGACTCAATAAGTTTTCTCTCATTATTTACTCTGTCGGTTTTGAAGTCAACTATAACAATACCGTCGTCCTCGACAAACATAAGGTCAACTGCGCCCTGAACAACTATTTTTTCATCCTTCAGCCAGTCTTCTATATTATCACGAAGCTTTTGGGCAGGCATAAAGGTTAAAAACTGCATTTCTCTTTCAACCCTTTTCGCCGCAATAATTCGGCTGAACAAATCGCTTTCAATAAAGCGCTTAATATGAAGGGTATCAACCTTTGACTGTTCTTCGGTTATATACTCCCACTCTTTAAGTCTTTCGATTTCCTCTTCGAAATTTTCTCTTGCCGCTTTAAAATCCATAAACTGCATAATGGTATGGACAGCAGTACCTCTTTCGGTTGGAGTAAGTCCGTTTTCGTTCAAAAATCCGGGACGTGAAGTAAAGTCGTAATCACCGAGTTCTGCTTTATGGGCAATATCGGAAACCGACGCTTTTGCTTCTATGCTTCTAAGCGCATCATAAGGATAAACGTAATTTATTCTTTTTCTTATCTCCTTTGACAGCTCATAATCAGGTGATTGAGTAGCGGCAGGAGCCTCGGGAATAGTGTCCTCGTTTTCCTTAAACACCTTTATAAGCATATTTTCGCCCGACAAAACCGAAAACTCTGTTTCCTCTGCCATTGCTCGAAGCTCTTTTGCCTCGGGGTGCAAAAGCATACAGGGAACAAGCCAATCGGCATAACAGTTTGCGCCGAAGTAAATATCCTCTCCTATTTCGCCGTTATTTGCAATAAGCTTTACAGATGCTTTGGCAATTTCGGAATAAGGATTTTTACGCGACATTGTTATAATAAGTCGGTCTTCGGCACGGGTAAGGGCAACGTAAAGCATTCTGAGTTCTTCTTTTAAAAGATTATAATTAGAAAAACGAACAAGAAGCTTTTTGTTTATGGTATCAATTTTTCCCTCGTCATTATAATAATTAAATGCTACGCCGTAATTTTCTTCTATTATGAGCGACTTTTTCTGGTCCATAGTGTTAAATGCGGCACCTGCAAAGGCAAAAAAGCATACGGGATATTGAAGACCTTTAGAATTATGAACGCTCATAATTCTTACCGCATCATGACCTGCCGAAAGAGTAGCGCCCTTTATTTTTCCGTCTCCTACTCTTTCAAGGCTACCAGTAAAGCCTGAAATACTTTGATTGCCCGATGCTACGTAATTTTCCGCAAGGTGAATAAGATGAATAAGATTAGCGCTTTTTGCCTGACCGTCTTCCATCATCTGAACAATGCTTAAAAGATTGGTGCTGTCATAGATTTTTGAAATCAGCTTTGGCAGGGTAAGTATTACTGCGCTTCTACGGTAATCGGCAATTTTTTCTAAGAACCTTCGGCACTTTTCGTTATTGATTGAAGCCTCTATAACTGCAGAGTATAGACTGGATTTTTTGTTTTTACAACGTATTTCTGCCATATCATCAGCCGTAAAGTTAAATACGGGAGACATCATCGTTGCAAGAAGTGTCACATCTCTTACAGGATTATCAATAACACTCAAAAGAGAAAGTATAATAGATATTTCCCTGCTTTCAAGGAAACTGTCTTTTGCATAGGTTACGGGTATTCCCGCTTCATTAAAGGCTTTTACCAAAATAGATGCGTTACCCTTCATAGCACGTACTATAACGGCAAAATCACCGTAACGAGCCTCTCGCAGTTCCCTGGTTTTTTTATCCTTTATAACCTTGCCGCCTGACATTATTTCCTTTATATATGCGGCAATGTGTTTTGCTTCCGCTTCCTTTTCATTTTTGCCCTGTGAGTCAACAAGATGAAATTCACTTGCAGGAATATCAAGCTCAGGAAACTCGGCCCTAGGATTAAGACGCTCAGTTTTAAAGTAATCAATACCGCAATTTTCCTCGGTCATAAGACGGTCAAAGAGGAAGTTTACCGCTTCGCAAACTCCATTGCGGCTTCTGAAATTAGCATCAAGTATTATGGATTTTCTGTCTGTATCCTTCGAAGCTCTATAGTCAACCGCATCTTTAATAGCAGAGATAAAATTCTCGGGATTAGCACCTCTGAAGCCGTAAATACTCTGCTTAACATCGCCAACCACAAAAAGATGAGAGCCTAAATCAGACAGATAATAGAAAAATCTGTCTTGAAGGTTATTTACATCCTGATACTCGTCAACTAAAATCTCGTCATACTGTCCTATATATTCATTCGCATCTTCTTTTAAAAAGATTTCACCGTCCTGCTCATAGCAAATAAGAGAAAAGGCAAAATGTTCAATATCCGAAAAGGTATATAAATTCTTTTCCTTTTTCACCTTATCCACTTCATCACAATACGCTTTTGTGATTTCGATAAGCTTTTTGCCCGACGGCGCGCCCTCTATAAAGCGCTGTTTAGCCAAACTGCGTTCTCCTGAGAATAATGCGCCAACCTTTTCAACCGAATTTTTACATAAGTCTCTAAGCTTTTTAGCCATAACAGCAACGGGATTATCCTGTGAACCCGCCACCGAACCGAATCGGCTGAATGCAAAAGCAGTAACACAGTTTAAAGCATTATCCCAGTCATTATTTTTAAGATATCCTATAATTTTTTCGATTTGCTCATAAGCGGAAAGAAAGCTGGGCAGATACGCATTTTTTACGTCGCTGTCTTTTTCGCACACTTCCTTAGCGGCACATATATAACGTAAGGCGGTTTTAATAATTTTTTCTGCTTCTCTGCAGGCAAGTTCACTCCATTTTTCAAAAGCCTTTTCCTCGTATGCAGACAGCATCTCGGAAAGCCAAAACTGCGGGAAAGGCATATTCTGACTTTTTTCATAAATTTCGTCAACTGCCGCCACAAGATTTTTCTCATCATAAATAGAGCCGAAAGCATCAAGAAGATTTAAAAATTCTTCATCTCTTGCAGCAAAAAGATTTGAAATCACAATATTAGAAGCCCTGTCTTTTATTGCGGCAATATCCTTTTCCTCTGCAATTTTAAAATCGGGAGAAACCCCTGCTTTAGCAAAGTTTTCTCTTACCAAATCAATGCAAAAGGAGTCAATTGTGCTTATTCTTGCGCTTCTTATAAGAAGCTTTTGACTTGCGGCATTCTTGTCATTGGGATTATTTTTACAGTATAAATCAAGTTCCTTTTCTATTCTTGAGCGCATTTCTCCTGCCGCCGCAACCGTAAAGGTTACCACCAATAATCTATCGGCGCTGAGAGGATTTTCTTTTGAAGTAAGTCTATCTACTATTCTTTGAACAAGTACTGCAGTTTTTCCCGAACCTGCTGCAGCGGAAACTATAATACTTCCCTGCTGTGTAACTGCCGCCTGCTGTGACGGGGTTAGTTCATCAAACTTCAATTTCCTCATCTCCTCTCATTATTGCGAATACTTCATCATTTTTAAAGGATTCTACCTTTTTAAATTCGGCATTATCATTCCTTGAGCATACCGTCTTATAATCACAGTATTTACAGGAACTGTACTCTCCGCTTTCCATTGGAACAGCAGAAATATCTCCGCCGTGCAAATCCTCTCCCAATTTTTTAGCAAGATTTTCAATATGGTCGAATATTGTATCAAAAGCCTCTTCAGGAATAAAGGAAGCATTGGTTTTAGAGGGTGTACCGTCTTTATTTATTTTAAATTTAGGTATAAATTTACCCTCGTTTTCACTTTCCATAGCGGTAACAACGTCGCTGTTGGCGCATATAATTCCGTTCATAGCAAGTCCCGATTTTTTAAGGTCGCGTTTTGAAGGCAAATACAGTATTCCTGCAGGATTTTTGCCTCTATACTCGGGATTATTTCCTCTTATAACACAGTAAAGATACAAAAGCATCTGCATATTAAGTCCGTAAACTGTATCGGAAAGCCTAAAGGTTTTGCTTCCCGTTTTATAGTCAACTATTCTTATATAACTGCCCCATCTGTCAAGTCGGTCAATGCTTCCGTAAAGGGAAAGTTTGCCCTTTTCTCCAAAAGGAAAGGTAACGGTAGGAATTGTGCCGTCATTGCCTATGGAAACCTCGCATTTTTCGGGTTTAAACTGACTTTGAGAAAATTCCTCTACAATTCTTCCTATTACCTCTATAATTGCTTCGCCGATTTTCTCCACAAGAAAGGTAAATCTTTCATCAAAAAGCGCTTCACTGCCCTTTATTAAAGAAAAATAATCCATTATATATTTCCTTGTTTCATCTACAATTTGCTCGGCTGAAACACTTCCTATATCATCAAGATGGTTATTGCAAAACTGTTCAAGCACAAAGTGTACTATTGTACCCCTCTGCATAACGTCAAGCTTTGCAGGTTGAATGATAGAGGTATTAAGGCCGTATTTACAGAAAAATCTGAAATGACAGCCAAAGAAGGTGTCAAAACGGGTTGCTGACAAGGGAATATTGTTGCCGTAAAGCTTTTTTGCATTTTCTTTTGAAAGTGTTCGGTTATAAATCTGTGACGATTCAATAACCCTTCTTAGCTCTTCCCTTTTTTCATCATCTGTAACGGCGGCATCAATCAGGGTTGATGCGCCTTTTTTATTTAGCTGAGCAAATCTATAAAGGGTTTGCATTGCCGATTTTTGTGTTTCGGGAAGATTTTCAATAGAAAGATTCTCAGCCGGTTCATTGTAAACCTTTGCATTTTTAAAGGAATCGCGAAGGCTTTCAAACAGTATTGACGGTTCTTTTCTACTGCCGTCAGCGCCTATTTCACTACAGCACATAAAAAGCATTTGGGAAGGACAGCAGGAGCAAGAATAAACAAGCAAATTTTCTTCCAAAGTTAAAAACATTGTTTTGTTTCGCACCTTAAGTCCCGCTTTTATAAGAAGGTCTCTTTCCTTGTTGCCGAGAATACTGTTATTATCGGGTGTTTTGGGAAATTCGCCCTGATTAGCTCCCAGAATAAATGCCACTTTCGGACGGGAAGGACGTATTCTGTCGGCGGCGCCGAAGGTAACTTCATCAAGCATCTGCGGTATTCTGCCAACCGTTGTGGTCTGACAGGAAATGGTGAGCATATCTTTAAACTGGGTATCAGAAACAATATCATCACCAAAGCATCTTACAATGCCGTCAAGCAAGGACATAAAAAGATCCCAGCTTTGACGGAAGGCATCCATATCCTCGGGAGAAAAATCCTTTTCCATATAGGAAAGCAAGACCTTCATTTTTTCATTGGTTTTTGAGAACTCAAAAAGCTTGGCAACGGCATAAGCCTTTTCTCTTACCGTTTGACCGTAATGGCTTCGCAGTAAAAGTAAAGGAGCCAGAGCCTTTTCTCTTAAAGCATTAAGTCTTTTAAGGGTTTCCTTTATTTCCTCTTCTTTTTCCGATTTTGTTTCACTAAAGCCGGTGGGATCCATATCCCACTCACTTTCAAAGCCTATTGCTTTTATATTCCAAAGATATACGTAGTTTTCAAGTTCGCTTATCTCCTCTGTGGTAAGGTCAACTGCAAGTCCCGTTTTTATAAAACGGAAAAACTCTTCACCATCAATAGACCGAGCGCAAGAAAGCGCAGAATCCACAAAAGAAAAAATGGGAGAGCTGGTAAGCGGGATTCGTTTATCGAAAAAGCAGGAAATGTCGTAATCAGAAAATTCTCTTTCTATTGCTGTTTCGTAAAGCTCGGGATTTCTTGCAATAATTACGAAATCACGGTAGCGGTATCCCTTTTCTCTTACAAGTCTTCGAATGGTACGAGCCGTAAAGGTCACTTCATCACTAGGGGTTTTTGCCACAAGAAAGCCGATATTCTCATCATTTTCGCAGTCCCCATTTATATTCCCCGAAAGCACACCCTCTACCTCTAACATAGTTTCGGTTTCGTAAAACGGCTTTGAAAGATAAATTTCCTCACCGATTTTAACACGGTGACGGGATGCAATATCCTTTATTTTTTCTACCGCTTCATATGTATTGGCATACATTTCCTTTATGCCGTCTTCACTCTTTTCACAAAGAACAGTAACGGTAAGAGAATTACTTTGGGATAAAATGGTGTCAATTATACGGTACTGCTGTCCTGTAAAGCCTTTAAATCCGTCAATAAAAACAGTAGTGCCTTCAAAATATTTATTAAAGCTCAAATCGTTATATAACTTTTCAAGCTTATCGGCAGGGTCAATAAATCTGCCCTTAAGAATAGCGTCATAGGTTCTGTATATAAGTGCTAAAGCTTCTATCTTTTCCTTTAAAAAGGACTGAGAAAGCCCCTTTGATGCTTTTTCCAAATCTTCGGGGAAAATCGCACTTATTTTAAATTCGCCTATCATATCCACTATTTTGGAAGCAAAGCCGGGAGAAGAAAGATATTTACGCCAGAGATAAAACTCGTCCTTTAAAGTCATAAGCGCTTTATTCATAAAAAGGATTTTATCTGCATCGGTAAGAACCCTTCTTGCTCTTCCACCGCAAAGGACACTAAGAGTATCTGCAAGACTTGAAAAACTAAGCACACTAACCTTGTGCGCATCCTTGTCCCCCAGAAGAGACAGCACACTTCTTTCACTCTCAAAAGAATACTGTTCGGGCACTATAAAAATTACCCTTTCACCCTTTTGAGTAGCCTCTTTTATTCTCTTTAAGGTTTCATAAGTCTTGCCTGTTGCGGCACGTCCGTAAATAAAATTAAGCATTTCTTCCTCCAAAGATTTTATACAGATTAATTATACCATATTTTTTGAAATTTAGCACCTGTTTTTTTATAAAAATAACAAAAAAACGGAAGTCAAAAAATTGACTTCCGCATTTTAATATTTGTTTTTTAATTACTTTGCAATAATTGTTGCTACTACTGTAGCTGCAACAGCAAGCACGAAGAATACAACTGCTGCAATAGCGGTAAGACGCTTAAAGAAAGCATCAGCAGTTCTTGCTTTATTTTTTGAAAGGAAGGTTTCAGCAGCACCTGAAATAGCGCCCTGAATACCTGCACGGCTTCCCTGCTGGAAAAGAACGAGAACAACTATTGCTATAGAAAGTATTCCTAAAATAACACCTAATATAATCTGTAAAACTTCCATTTATAATTCCTCCTAATCGTTAACACACCAATTCTACCACAAGTAACTGTAAAAATCAAGTGTTTTTATTTGCGCAACTGCAACAACTTTCAAAAAGCTTATTAATATTAAGGGTTTTTTCCTTTTCATCAAGAACGAAATTAAGCTTTTCGAAGATTTCTACAGGCGAATTTTCGTTATAATAAGCCTTCATAACCTTTGCGCAAACGGCGTTATGCAGTGCGCTTCTGAGTATTCCGTCAGCAAGTGCCAAATCATTTTTTGGTTCAATATCCAAAACCGTCATTTTTTCATCATCTAAATAAAAAATTGAAAAGCCCAGTTTTTCTTCGCCGCAGGTAGCCTCAACTGCGCCCGAAAATTCGTTAAACTGTGCGCCGAAATTATCAAAAAGCGCTTTAATAAGTGCTTTATCCTTTATAGGAAGTACGCTTATCATTGTGCGCCCTCCTTACTTTCGGAAATAGAGGTTAATCGCTTCATTTCTCTTTCGTTAAGGTCACGCCATTTGCCCTGAGGGAGCATACCCAGCTTTACACCAGCTATTTCGGTACGTTTAAGTCTTAAAACCTCAAGACCTACAGCCTCGCACATTTTTCTTATCTGACGGTTTCTTCCTTCGTGAATTATAAAAATCAGCACAGTTCTGTCGCTTTTGCGTTCTGCCACAAAGCAGTCGCAAGGAAGTGTCTTTCTCCCGTCTATTTCAACACCCTCGGCAAGATGAAGCAGTTGTTCGTCCCCTACTTCGCCCTTTACTGTGGTGCGGTATGTTTTATTTACGTGCTTTGACGGATGGGTAAGATTATTTGCAAATTCGCCATCATTGGTCATAAGCAAAAGACCTTCGGAATCTTTATCAAGTCTGCCTACGGGGAACACTCTTACTCCCACGTCTTTTACAAGGTCGGTTACACATCTTCTGCCCAGTTCGTCAGAAACGGTGGTAACAAAGCCACGGGGTTTATGAAGCATAATATAAACCTTTTTATTTACGGGAATAACCGTCTTTCCTGCAACGGTAATCTTGTCTCGTATAGGGTCAACCTTGTCGCCGATAGATGCAACCCTTCCGTTAACCTTTACCTTTCTGTTTTCAATAAGTTCCTCGGATTTTCTTCGGGAAGCCACTCCGCAATCTGCTAAGTGCTTTTGAAGACGTATTCTGTTATCCTTCATATTTTCTCCTCTATATAAGTTTTAACATTCTTTTAAAATTAAGTATAATAAGTTTAAAGTTTTTTGCAGGTTCATTTGCCAAAACGTCGTTTTCTGCCCTTAATATCTCTTTAGCGCACATTAAGTTACCGCAGTAATATTCAATATATCCTACTTCTTCACCCTTTTTAACGGGTGCGCTGACAAAAGGCATTATATATTCTTTTTTTATAACCTTTTCTTTATAGGTCCTAAAGGAAACCGACGTGCTTTTTGCGGTAACAGTACCTTCTTTTCCGCCGCTAACCTCAATTTCATATATTTTTTCGGGAAAGGTTTGCTTTTCCTCACTTAGTTTATTAAGCCCAAATTCAAGCAGCTCTTTATGGTCATTCCAGTCATCAGGATCATTTAGTGTGACGGCAATCACTTTACCGCAGTCACGCTCTGCCGCCGAAACAAGACATCTTCCCGATTTTTTGGTAAAGCCTGTTTTTACACCAATTGCGCCCTCAAAGGTAGTCAGTAATTTATTGTGATTATAAAGGGTACGACTTATTCCGCAATAGCGAAGGGTTATACTTTTGGTTTTTGCCGCAGCAGAAAAATTCTCGTTATTTAAAGCGAAACGTGTAAGAAGCGCAAGGTCTAAGGCGGTAGTGTAATGGGTATCTCCGTCAAGTCCCGACGGAGTATTAAAGTGGGTGTTTTTAAGTCCCAGTTCCTCAGCCCGTTTATTCATAAGCTCCACAAAGGAAGGAATATTCCCGCCTATAGCTATTGCCGTAGCATTAGCGGCATCATTTCCTGAAGCAAGTAGCATCCCGTAAAGAAGGGCATTTAAAGAAACCTTTGTACCAACGGTAAGTCCCATAGAAGTGCCTTCTACCATTACCATTTCTTTTGTGACGGTTATTTCTTTCTCCAAATTTTCTTGTTCAGATAGAATAAGCGCCGTCATTATTTTGGTGGTACTTGCCATAGAAAGCTTTTGTTGTTCGTTAAGCGAATAAATAACCTCACCGCTGACAGCATCTATTAATACTGCCGCTCTTGCATTTACCGATAGCGCATTTGCCTTTATATTACAAAAAAGCAAGGCGAATAGAATAAAAAAAGATAAAAGCCTTTTCAATAAGACATCCCCTTTCTTAATATAATTACTTTAAAAGGGGATTTTATATGCTTATTATTTAGAAGTAAATACCTCTTTAACCTTTTCAATAAGGTCGGGTGCAGCGGCAATTGCTCTGTCAACTATTGTGTTTTCGCTGCTTATGGGAAGCATTCTCACGTTATTTCCGCTTACACTTATAAAGCCAATGGGAGAAATTGTAACTCCTGCTCCGCTGGCGCCGCCGAAAATCTTTTGTTCGGTTTTATTTGGGAAATCGCTGCCGCCGGTAGCAATGCCGAAAGCAACCTTTGATATGGGAATAAGGGTAACCTCACCCAAAACAATAGGGGTGCCTATAACCGTATCTGCATCCACCAAAGCGCGAAGCTTGTCCATTGAAACGTCCATTATACCTTTTAAATTATTTTCACTCATAATTTTACTCCGTTCTTTCGTCTTCGTTTAATACACCGTCAACCGAGAGCTGTTCGCCAAGGTCGGTTTGAGTCTCTCCCTGCTCTTCATAGGGAAGAGGCGGAAGCTCCGATAAATCAGATATACCAAAGCATCTTAAAAAGTTTTTGGTTGTGCCGTAAAGCAAAGGTTTGCCTGGGAGTTCAAGTCTTCCTCTTTCTTCAAGTAAGCCTTTTTCAATAAGGGTTGTAACGGTACTTGAACAGTCAACACCTCTCACCTGCTCTATAAAGGATTTGGTTACAGGCTGATTATAAGCCACTACAGCCAAAACCTCGAATGCTGCCTGAGAAAGCGGTGTTTTTCTGTGAATATCAGCGTTTTTGCGAACATATTCACCGTATTCGCTTCTGGTGGAAAGCTGATAAGCATTAGCAAGTTTTAAAAGTTCAATTCCCGAACCGCTTTTGTCAAGACGCTCCTTAAGGGCGGTCATAACTTCATTTATTTCATCTACCGAAATACCGAACACGTTTGAAAGTCTATCTATGCTGACGGGCTCTCCCGAAGCAAAAAGAACAGCCTCAACTGCCGGTAAAAGCAGTAACGTTTCTTTACTCATTTTTTCTTCTCCTTAATAAGAGTGATTTCAGCGTTCTGGGCATCACCCTCAATTTTAACTCGGTTGGCTTTGCAAAGCTCCAATACGGCAAGGAAGGTTGCGACAAGCTCCGAACGGCTTTTAGCACCCATATAAAGTGCAGAAAGCTTTTTCTTACCGCCTTTAAAGAGATTACGCATTACGTAAACAATTTTACTTGATACCGAAACAATTTTCCTTGCAACAATTTTCGTAAAGGGTGCGGTAGAGGGCGGAAGTCTCCTTTTTCCTCTGCCTGCCGCCGATAAATAAGCCTCAAAAATCACACCTGCTTCGTGGCTTAAGGTATAGGTTTTATCAAGTTCAACGGGCGAAGCATCCTTAACAAATCGGTCAATATCACGGCTCATCTCGTTAAGACGGGCGGCGATTTCTCTGCAGACCTGATATTCAAGCAGTTCTCCCGTAAGCTCTTGCTTAAGCTCTTCGATTTCTTCGTGTTTAGGAAGTAAGCTTACCGTCTTTATATAAATAAGACGTGAAGCCATAGCAAGAAAATCACTTGCTATATCCATATTATAAAGCTCCATCAGCTTTATCTGCTCTAAATACTGATCTATTAATACGGTAAGCTGAATATCGTAAATATTAAGTTTATTCTTTGCAATAAGTTGAAGAAGCAGGTCTAAAGGACCTTCAAAATCTTCAACCTTGTATGATAATACAGTTTCCATAATTTTTCCTTAAAATCTAAAAATAATTCTTGGTAAAAAGGTAATTACGTTATAAAGAAAACCTCCGATAACATCAAGCGGAACGTTTAAGGTGCCTGTGCAGATAAGAAGAATAACTGCAAAACTGATATAACGCTCGTATGCCATTATCTTCCAATAAATTCTTGCTGGAAGCACAGACCCCAAAACCTTCCAACCGTCAAGGGGCGGAATGGGTAAAAGATTAAACACTGCAAGACTTATGTTTATAACGCAAAATCTATAAGACATATCAGAAATAATATTTAATACTTCCACTCCTGTATTTGCAAAAGCAAAATGTAAAAAAGATCCTACAAAAGCAAGAATTAAATTCATTATTGGTCCTGCAGCGGCGGTGATAGCCATACCTTTTTTAGCATTTTTAAAATTATTTGCATTAACGGGAACGGGACGCGCCCATCCAAAGCCGAAAAGGATAATAGCAAGAGCGCCCAGATAATCAATATGAGCAAGAGGATTAAGTGTTAGTCTGCCCTGATAACGCGCAGTTCTGTCTCCAAGTTTATCAGCCACAAAGGCGTGAGCATATTCGTGAAAAGGCAAGGTAACAAAAATAACAAAAAGTGAAGCTATAACGTAGGCAATAGCTGATGCAAAACTTGCCTTTGAGTTAATTAAATCAAACAGCAATTATACCGCTCCTATCATTTCTTTATATTCCATATAATTATACATCATAGTTTCAATTTTTTCAAGTATAACATAAAGTTTATATTTTGGTGTTGCAGTCGGTAAAAAATTATGTTATTATATAGTGTAATATATTATAAGGGGAGATTTTTTTGGCTGATAACCGTCCAATAGGTGTTTTTGACTCAGGACTCGGCGGTCTTACGGTTGTAAAAGAAATTTTAAATGTTCTGCCAAATGAAGATATTATCTATTTTGGCGATACTGACCGCGTTCCCTACGGTACAAAAAGCCGTGACACCATCAGAAGATATGCCCGTCAGGACGAAACCTTTTTGCTTAGTCAGAACGTTAAGCTTATCGTTGCCGCCTGCGGTACAGTAAGCTCTGTGGCAAGTGATATAGGCGAACAGCTCCCCGTTCCGTATATCGAAGTAGTTTCCCACGCCGCCAAAGCCGCCGTTGAGGCAACCAAAAACGGTAAAATCGGTGTTATAGGCACAAACGCTACAGTATCAAGCGGCGAACATAAGCGTGTTATCGAAAGCCTTTTGCCCACAGCTCAGGTTTTCGTTCAGGGCTGTACCCTTTTCGTTCCCCTTGTGGAATCGGGCTTTATAGACGAAAATGACGTTATTGTTTTTGAAACGGTTAAAAGATATCTTGCCCCTCTTAAAGAAGCAGGTGTTGACACCCTTATTTTAGGCTGTACCCACTACCCTGTTCTTAGTAATGCCATTAAGCGATATATGGGCGAAGAGGTAACCCTTATCAATGCCGGTATTTCTACCGCTTATGCGGTTAAAGAAGCGCTCATCCAAAAGGATTTATTAAACGACTGTATTAAAGCTTCAACCCAGAAATACTTTGTCAGCGATATCACCCCATCCTTTAAAACTACTGCTCATTTGCTTTTAGGCAAAGAGCCTACCGAGGAACAACTAAGTCAGGTGGACATTGAAAAGATATGAAAAACGTAACAGTTTCGGTCAAAGGCTTTCAGAGTATTGATAATGATGAAGACGTTGTTGAACTGAAAACCCTTGGAACCTATGCTTTTAAAAATGATAAATATTATATCTTCTATGATGAAATAAACGAAGAAGGCGCAAAAACTCAAACAATGCTTAAGGTTGGCGAAAACGTTGCTGTTTTACAGAGAACGGGTGCTACCGACAGCCGTATGGTTATTGAGGTAGGACGTCGCAACAGCTCGGTTTATTCAACACCTATAGGCGAATTTTTTATGGATATTTACGGAGAGCAGGTAAAAAGTACGCTAAACGAAAACGGCGGAACAGTATCTCTTATATACTCCCTTAATATGAATGCCACGCCCGTGGGCAGAAACAGAATAGAAATTACCGTAAAAGAGGTTTAAATTTATGTCACTATTAGTAAGTAATTCTAAAAAACAAATCAAGGATATTATAGTAAATGCCGCACAAAAGGCTATAAGCGAAGGTCTTTTATGTCAAGCGGAGCTAGTTGACTTCAATATTGAAATTCCCGCATCCCGTGAGCACGGCGATTATGCCGTTAATGCGGCTCTTGTTTGGGCTCGTGCATTTAAGAGCGCACCCAGAAAAATTGCTGAAACCATTATGGCTAACGCTGATTTTAGCGGCAGTTATATTGAAAAATACGAAATTGCAGGCCCCGGTTTTATAAACTTCTTTTTAAACGATAAATACTATGCTGATATTCTCTCTGACATAGCCGAAAAGAAAGAAAAATACGGCGAAAGCGGTTTTGGTGAAAACAAAAAGGTTTTAGTTGAGTTCGTTTCCGCCAATCCTACAGGCCCTATGCATATCGGTAATGCAAGAGGCGGCGCTCTCGGTGACTGCCTTGCCGCCGTTATGGAAAAAGCAGGATACTCTCCGGAAAGAGAATTTTATATCAATGATGCAGGTAACCAGATAAACAAATTCGGTCTTTCCCTTTCCCTTCGTTATCAGCAGCTTTTTGACAGCAGTATTGAAATGCCCGAGGATTCTTACCACGGCGCTGATATTATCGCTCACGCACAAAGCTTTGCCGATATTCACAGTGATGCATTTTTAAAGGTAAGCGAAGACGAGAGAAGAAAGGCGCTTGTGGATTTTGCCCTTCCCAAAAACATTCAGGGACTTCATGATGACCTGCTTAAATACAGAATCGAATACAACACTTGGTTTAAGGAAAGCACCCTTCACGCTAATGGCGAAACTGCCAGAATAATCGAACTTTTAAAGGAAAGCGGACACACCTACATTGAAGAGGATGCCCTTTGGTTTAAAGGCGAAGATTTCGGAAGCGACAACTTCGTTTTAGTTCGAAGTAACGGTGTGCCTACCTACATTGTACCCGATATTGCTTATCACTATAACAAATTAGTTACACGTGGTTTTGATAAGGCTATTGACATTTTAGGCGCTGACCACCACGGCTACGTTCCACGTCTTAAAGGCGCTTTAACCGCTTTGGGTGTTGACAGCAGCCGCCTTGACGTAGTTTTAATGCAGATGGTTCGTCTTGTAAAGGATGGCGAAATCATTAAAGCAAGTAAAAGAAGCGGTAAAGCAATTACCCTTGTAACCCTTCTTGAAGAAGTGCCCATTGATGCCGCACGTTTCTTCTTTAACCTCAGAGAGCCTAATTCCCACTTTGATTTCGATTTAGACCTTGCTATTGAAGAATCCAACAAAAACCCCGTATATTACGTTCAGTACGCTTACGCTCGTATTTGCAGTATTATAAGAAACCTTGCGGCTGACGGCATTACTCAAAGAATTTGTACCGAAGATGAGCTTTGCAAGTTAAACACCGCCGAGGAAAGAGAGCTTACCGTTCATCTTGCTTCTTATACAGATGAAATTATTGCCGCCGCAAAAGCCTATGACCCTGCAAAGATTACCCACTACGTTGAAGAACTTGCAACCAAGTTCCATAAGTTCTATAACTCCTGCCGAGTTAAAGGCGACGACGAAGGTCTTATGCAAGCCCGTCTCACCCTTTGCACCGATACAGCCACAGTTATCAAAAACGTGCTTGATTTACTTAAAATCTCCGCACCCGAAACGATGTAAAAAAATGGTTCTTCGAAAGAAGAACCATTTTTTAGGGATGAGGGGTATCGCGTTGCGATACAGGGATTAGGGAGTAGGGATAAGGGGAAAGAGGGATGATGCCTACAAGATACTCCCTAGAGTTCCCCGAATTTTGTAGGGTTGATTCACGAATCAACCGCTCATTTCGGGCAATTCGTGAATTGCCCCTACAACCTATTCCCTAAAAAAGCAGACTCTTTCGAGTCTGCTTTTTTTACTTAACCCCTTATTCTCTTTTTCTTAATTAGCTTTACGTTTACCTCTACTTCCCATATTGCCTTATTCCCTTCATATGAGCCTTCACGTTCAACTACCTCAACATAAAAAGTTTTAGTTGCACCGTCTTCTAAAACAATCTTTTTAAAAGAATTTCCTTTATCCGAAAATTTATCACGTTCAATAAAAACTGCATCTACTCGAACCGTTGAACCAAGCGGTGCAGTAATCCTATCTCCGCTTTCAATTATTTTACCCTCGCACTTGTATTGCTCAATCCACTCATTGCCAACTTTATTGTTTTCAATACACCATGACCTTATAGATATTTCATACACTCCGTGAGTATATTCTCTCTGACAGGCACTAAACGAAATCACCATAACAACAACTAGAATCATACTTATAATTTTCTTCATAAAATACCCCTTTTAAAACAAAAAAGCGTACTCCGAAGAGTACGCCGAAAAAGTGTTTGTCCTCGGTTAATTGCGACATCAACCGAATTATCCCACAGAGAGACAGAGGAAAACACCTTTTACCAAGGTATCTTTCTCTCTGTGGATACAATTATTCAGTTGATGTCGCAAACATATTGTACCATAATCAAATATAAAAGTAAAGAAAAAAGCACTTGCGATTTAAAATTGCAAGTGCTTTTAGGTTTAATTGTAACAAAGTAGGGACAGACGTCCTCGGC
>JAZSPU010000051.1:0-10715 GCA_045537575.1 Acutalibacteraceae bacterium | reverse complement strand
CCTCTTTTGAGGGAAGCGGTACCGAAGATGATCCTTATTTAATCGGAACTGCCGCTGAGCTTAGCGGTCTGGCTACCCTTGTTAATGAAAACAGAAACAGTGAATATGCTTCTGCTTATTATAAACAGACAAGCGATATTTACATAAACTCACCTTATGAATTTTCTTCTACAGTTATAGCAGAAAACAGTTGGACTCCTATCGGTAAAGATTCTTATAATCATAAATTCAGTGGAAATTACGATGGTAACGGATTTACTGTATTCGGACTGTTTATAAAGGATAACTCTCAAAGTAAGGGTCTCTTTAATTATGCAGTGGACGCTACCTTAAAAAATATTACCCTTAAAAACGGTTGTCTTGTCCATACAAATAAAAACAATGTCGGATCTTATTTGGGCGCCTTGGTATCAAGGGGCGAAAGGATTACTTTAGATAATATAGTAAACTATATTGACGTAAGTTCTATGAAACTTGACGATACTGCAGGCGGTATAGTGGGAACGTCTCTCGGACTTGTGGCAAATAACTGTAAGAATTACGGCGACGTTTCTGCCTATCGTATAGGCTCGCTTATAGGTTATCTTGAATCGGAAGATGATGAAGAAATAAGTATTATCGGTTGCGAGAATTACGCAACTATAAAAAATACCGAAATAGACTACGGTGTTACAGGAGGCATTATCGGTGAGGCTGATTTCTATTGGTGCTCTGACTTATTTGAAGCGAAGGTAAACAACTGCCTTAACGAAGGTGAAGTTTACGGTAAAAGAGGCTACGTCGGTGGTATAATAGGTACGTCAAGTGGTAATCTGCAGCTCGATAACTGCGAAAATAAGGGCTTTGTTCACGGAAGCTGTCCTTCAGGTATAATAAGCCGTGTAAATTCGTATTATCTTGCCGCTGTTTCTAACTGTGTAAATAGAGGACGAATTGTAAGCGAGGTTAAGGAAGATTATAGCGTTAATGCTTTGGCTGCCGGAATTGTCGGTATGTCTGAGAGCGGCGCCTACGTTGATATTACGAAATGCGAAAATTATGCAAAAATAGAATCCTATAACTCTGCAGGAGGAATCGCGGGAAGCGCAGTAAGTGCCTATATCTTAGAATGTAATAACTACGGTGAAATAAAAATCCACAAACAAGAAAATCAGTATTCCTCCTACGTAGGCGGTATAGCGGCAATAAACGAGTCGGTAATTAACAAATGTACCAATAATGCAAATCTGTACGGATATAACTACGTCGGCGGAATTGCAGGCGAAGGCGCAAGTATATATAACTGTACCAATAACGGAAATATTACGGGAGATACCGTAGGCGGCATTGTCGCAAAAATTGATCCTAATAACTATTATGCTAGTTATTTTGTGCAAAACTGTATTAACTACGGTGAAGTTTTTGCAGACAATACGGCAGGTGGTATTGCAGGTAACGTCAGAGGAAACTACTCAACCATTTCTCTTTGCGAAAACTACGGTAACGTTACTGCGAAGGAGAATGGCTATGAAGCAGGCGGTATAGTCGGTCATATAGACGGTAACGTAAATAAATGCAGTAATATAGCAAACGTAACTAATTCGGGCTATGGCAAAACAGGTGGTATTGCAGGCTACGGTAAGGTTTCTTTGTCCTATAATAAGGGCGACGTTACAGGATATAATGAGGTTGGTGGTATCGCAGGACGTGGAACGGCGATAGATTGCTTTAACGTCTGTTCGGTTAATGGAAATAACCACGTTGGCGGTATCGTAGGCGACGGAGATGCGGAAAATTGTTACGCCTTGGGTAGTGTAAGCGGTAATAGTTACGTTTCTACCATATGTGATGACTCCGCTCTCAATTGCTATTACAGAAATTCTGCAACCATTAAAAATGAGTATAACGAGCCTACTCTAAGCGGTACCTATATAACGTTGGAAGACCTTAAGGCAGGTAAAATGGAAGGCTTTGACTTTGAAACTGTATGGCAAATAAGCACAGATGAGGAATATCTATATCCTACCCTCAGAGATACTGCTTATTATTCCACACGTACCGTTAAATTCCTTGATTCAGACGGTGTAACGGTACTTAAGGAGCAAAAGGTTAGAATAGGCGGTAACGCTTATCCTCCCACTATTGAGCCTACCACCGATGAAAACTTTGTTTATGCAATCGACCACTGGGAAGGTGAATACAAAAACGTTCAGGATAACGTCACTGTAAAGGCAGTTTATAAAAAGACCGAAAAGATTAAATTTATTGGCAGAACCTTTGAAATAACCGTTCCCTTTGGCTTCTCAAGGGATAACCTTTCGGCAAAAATTGAAGCCGAGTACGGTAGTATTATAGCCAATACAACCCACGGCTATAAAATTAAGCTGGAAACTCAGTTTGATTTAAGCTCTTATGAGCTTGATAAATCGGGCACCTTTGCCTTTAGCGGCAAGGCAGATTTAACCGAGTCTCCCTACTATGAAATGGCTGAGGGTGAAAGCTTTATTGTTAAGGTTACGGTTAATCCTTCCCTTGATAATGAATTTGATATTGCTGACCTTACCTTTACCGAAAATGGCGGACAAATTACCATAACAGGCTATAAAGGAAATAGTCAGGAAATAAGAATTCCCGAAAAGATAAACGGTAGAACCGTTACCCAAATAGGAGCAAATGCCTTTAAGGATAACGCGACAATTACAAGCATAAGCCTTCCTGATTCTGTTCTTTATATAGGCGAAAATGCCTTTTGTAATGCAGTAAATCTTGTTAGTGTTAGCTTGGGCGAAGGTGTTAAGGAAATAGGTGAAAATGCCTTTTATAACACCTCTCTTAATGGCATTACGTTGAGTAAAGGAATTGAAAATATCGGTAAAAACGCCTTTGGTATTTTTGAAGATGAGACAATTAAGGAATTTACCGTTTATTGTGAAAGAGACAGCATAGCTGAAGCCTTTGCTAAGGAAAACGGACTTAATATTTCTTATATCAGCCTTCAGACAAACGAAACAACAGGTATATCTGCAAACGTGTCCGAAGGACTTACCCTTAACGCTTCAAAGGTAGTGGGCGGTGACTATTACGAAACCGCACAAAATATTACCGAAAAAGCTAATGTGAGTCTTTTTGAGATAACTCTTAGCAGTGTAGCAGAAACCGAAGTTCAGCCTGATAATATGATGAGAATTTCTATTCCTCTGCCTGAGGGTTACTCCAAAAATGCTAAAATATACCGTATAAATGCCGATGGCTCCTATCTTGATATGAATGCGGTATATAAGGACTCAAAGCTTGTTTTCAATACCGCACATCTTAGCTACTATGCTATTATAAGTGAAGATGAAAGCGTATTCGGTGACTGTAACGGTGACGGTAAATTTGATACTGTTGACCTTGCAGAGCTTAAGCTTTTCCTTGCAAGACTTATAGAAGATACTAAAGGAAATGCAGACCTTAATAATGACGGAGCCGTTAATACCGTTGACCTTGCTGAGATGAAATTAATGCTAGCCGGACTTAAGTAGGGAATAGATAATATGAAATTTTTTAAACATTTAATGACCGTTACGCGACACAGACACGCTGTTTTTGTGCACTCTGTGAAGGCGGGAATAGGCTTTCAGGGACTTTTCCACGATTTGTCTAAATTTTCTCCCTTTGAATTTTTTGCAGGGGTTAAATACTATCAGGGCAATAAAAGTCCCAATGAAGCACAAAGAACCAAATTCGGTTACTCTGCCGCTTGGCTTCACCACAAGGGCAGAAATAAGCACCATTTTGAATACTGGACAGACTACAGCAAAATAGCGGGGAAGGTGATTCCCGTTAAAATGCCACTGAAATACCTTAAGGAAATGTTCTGTGACAGAGTTGCTGCAAGTAAAATTTATCAGGGCAAAAACTATAAGGACTCTCACCCCTATGAATATTTTATGAGGGGAAAGCCCAATAGATTTATCCATGAGGAAACTTCAAACCTACTGGAAAAACTCCTTTTAATGCTTAAAGAAAAGGGCGAAAAGGAAACCTTTAGCTTTATTAAAAAATTGAAGGAATATTAAAAAAACAGGCTCGATAGAGCCTGTTTTTTTAGGGAATAGGGATTAGGGAATAGGGAATAGGGGATAAAAAACTTTTCCCTCGTCCCTACTCCCTATTCCCTAATAAAAAAATCTCTGATTTTTTTATTAGGCTTGTTCATTTTGACTATTGCAATTTGGGGGAAGAAGTGGTAGAATATGTCTGTTTGAAAGAAGGATGAATATGAATATTTTACTTTCTGTGTCTATTTCGCTTTTAGCGGGACTTTTAATGACACGATTTTTCAAAAAACTAAAGCTTCCCAGTGTTACCGCTTATCTTATTGCCGGTGTTCTTATAGGACCTTACTGTCTTGGCAGATTAGGTATTGGCGGTCTTGGTTTTAATTCTATGGAATCGGTTGAAACCTTGGGACTTATTTCCGAGGTTGCATTAGGCTTTATTGCCTTTTCCATAGGTAACGAATTTATAGTTTCTGACCTTAAGAAAACGGGAAAACAGGCTCTTGTTATCGGTGTTGTTCAAGCATTGGTTGCTTGTCTGTTGGTTGACGGTGCGCTTTTTGCTGTGCATAAAATAATGCCCGACGTTCTCACGCTTCCTCAGGTGCTTACCCTAGGCGCTATTGCTACCGCTACTGCGCCTGCCGCTACCCTTATGGTTGTACGTCAGTATAAGGCAAAGGGCCCTCTTACAAAGCTTCTTCTTCCCATAGTTGCTCTTGACGATGCGGTGGGACTTATTATGTTTGCGGTGTCCTTCGGTATTGCAAAAACTCTTGTAAGCGGCGAGGTTGACCTTATTTCCATAATAGTTAATCCTGTTATAGAGATTATTTGCTCTCTTATTTTAGGCGCTGTTATGGGTGTGGTTCTTACCCATCTTGAAAAGCTTTTCAATTCCAACACCAACCGTCTTAATCTGACCATTGGCGTTGTGCTTATTACCGCTTCAATTTCAATGCTTCATTTTAACGTAGGCCCCGTTGAAATTCATTTTTCATCCCTTCTTACCTGCATGATGCTTGGAACGATATTCTGTAATATCTGTCCTCTTTCTCACGACCTTATGGCTGCAAGTGATAAATGGACTTCGCCCCTTTTTGCAATATTCTTTGTTATAAGCGGCGCTGAGCTTGAATTAAAGGTTTTCGGCAGTCTTTCCATTGTTATAATCGGACTTGTTTATATCGCTTTCCGTTCTCTCGGTAAATATTTCGGTACTTTAATGAGTGCTGTTGCCACCAAATGCTCAAAGCCCATATGTAAGTATCTTGGTATAACCTTGCTTCCTCAGGCGGGTGTAGCGCTTGGTATGTGCGCTACCGCTATGCAGCTTGGTGAGCAGGGAAACTTAATAAGAAATATAACCCTTTTTGCTGTGCTTATTTACGAGCTTTTCGGACCGTTGTTTACACGAATGGCGCTTACTGCAGCAGGGGAAATTGCTCCTATGCCTGACCACGTTAAACACAGACGTACTCACAAGCTAAACGAAGCAAAAGAATTAAAGAAATAAAATCCAAAACCGCTTGAACTATTCAAGCGGTTTTGTTACAATAAAATAGGTGATAAAAATGAAGAATAAAACCTGTTGCTTTACGGGACACAGAGAAATTCCCGAACACGAATACAAAACGGTTTGCGAAAGAACAAGGGAAGAAATATTAAATCTTATTAACAAAGACGTGGAGCGTTTTATTGTAGGCGGAGCATTAGGCTTTGATACCCTTGCCGCTACTCTGCTTTTTGAAATTAGACAAAATTTCCCCCATATAAAAATAATAGTTGCAGTTCCCTATAAGTCTCAGGCAAAGGGCTTTAGCGAAAGCGACTTGGCGGTTTATAACGAAATGCTTAACCTTGCCGATGAAACGGTTCTGCTGAGTGAAAACTATTACAGAGGTTGCCTACATACTCGAAATCGTTATATGGTGGACGAAAGTGGTTATATAATCTCATATCTTAGAAAAACAAGCGGCGGCTCTGCTTACACCACCGATTACGCAAGAAAAAAAGGAATAGAAGTGATTAAAATATAAAAGACGGCTTTGCCGTCTTTTATATTTTAGGGACGAGGGAATAGGGAATATCTTGTAGGGGACGATGCCTACATCGTCCCGTTTGATTTTGATGAAATAATATTGTTATAACTTTTCCCTACTCCCTAATCCCTGTATCGCAACGCGATACCCCTAATCCCTATACCCGCTTGGCGTTACTCCCGTTGCCTTTTTAAAGGCATGGGAAAAGGCGTAAATATCTTCAAAGCCTAAAATTTCCGATATTTCACTTATTGAGTAGGCGCCGCTTTTTATTAGGGAACAAGCCATTTTTATTCTTAAATTGTTTTTATAGGTAATGGGGGATACTCCGAAGGTTTCCTTGAAAAGACGTCTGAGACTTGCCTGACTCATACCGCAAAGTTCGCTAAGCTCCTTAACGTAAACCTTTTCACAATAGCCTTCTCTCAGTCTATATAGGGCAGGAGCAAGACGCATAACCCCTTCGTCATTTATTTCGCTGTCCTCTATAAATGAAAGAATTTTTAAAAATTCTCCCGTTCGTTTGATTTTTGCTGAGGGCGAAGGGGAAGCAAAGCTTTTTAAAATATTTGAAAAGCTTTCCTGAATTTCATCCCCCGTATCAATAAGAGAAAGTACGGGATGAGTGGAGAAAAACAGTTTTGTGCCTTTTTCTCTGTCAACAAGGTCAAAATCAATTTGAATTGCTGAAATCTCCTTTGATGCTTTGTAGTAGTAACTGCAGTTTTCGGGCAGATAAACAACGTCACGCTCACGTGCAAGTAATTCCGTTTCATTGAATTTAAAACGAATTCCCCCTCGAACCAAGTATATAAGCGCACTATACTGCCTGTTTTCTACCCTAACGGGACTTTTTATAGGCAGGGGAAAGCAGGAGCGAAGGAAGGTAACTGTTTTTTCGGTATCAAAATTTGTAAGCTTCATATTATCACCTCTTTTATTTTATTAAAAAATCAATGTATAGTCAAGGAAAAGTGAGCGAATATTACAAATTAATATTGTTTTTTGCATTTTATTTAACCTTAAAAGACAGTATAATAAAATCAAAGAGGGTGTGGAGCTATGCTTAAAGTCTTTAAAAATGCAAATGTTTATATTGACGGTAAATTCGTTGTAAAGGACGTTGCTGTAAGGGAAAAGATTATAGAAATCGGTGAAAATCTTAAAGGGGAATGCGAAATAGATTTAAGCGGTAAATACGTTACCCCCGGTTTTATTGATATTCACATTCACGGCAGAGGCGGTGTAGATGCTACTAAGGACTGTGCCGCTCTTTCGAAAATTCTTGCAAAAATCGGCGTTACTTCCTTTCTTCCCACAACCCTTACTTTAAGCGATAAGGACACCTTAAAGGCATTCAATTACCTTGCTGATTATATTGAAAATCAAGACTCAAAGGGCGCTGAGGCGCTTGGTATATACAGTGAAGGCATTTTCTTTTCTAAGGCAAAGTGCGGAGCTCAAAATCCCGATTTTATAAAGGAAGAAATTGATTTTTCATTAGTAGAAAAAATGGTGAATACTGCAAGGGGGCATTTAAAGGTTTTGGCTTTTGCTCCTGAAAATAAAGGCAGTATCGAGCTTTCGGCTCTTTTAAAGGAAAAGGGAATACGCGCTTCTATGGGGCATACCGACGCCCTGGAAAAAGAAATAACCCCTTGTATTGAGGCGGGACTTAGCGGAGTAACCCATATATATAACGGTATGCGTTGGATGAATCATCTCGAGCTTGGAGCAGGTGGCGTAGGCGCCTTTGATAATAGACTTTATGCCGAGCTTATTACCGACGGCTATCACGTTAATAAAGAATTTGTAAATATCCTCTTTAAGTTTAAGTCTATTGATAAAATTCTTTTCATAAGCGATAACGTGCATCTTTCGGGACTGCCTGAAGGCAAAGGCGAAATGGGCGGAGTGCCCGTAATAATCGAGAAGGATAAGCTTATAGTTGACCAAAACAGTGGCTATAGTCTTGCAGGAAGCTGTTTAAAGCTTATTGACAGTATTAAAAATGTGAATAAAATGACAGGCATTTCTATAGAAGAGCTGCTGAAATGCGTAACCAAAAACCCTGCCGAATATATAGGCGTTAGTGACAGAAAAGGAAGTATTGAAGAAGGCAAGGATGCTGACATCAATATTTTTGATAAAGAGTTTAATCTCTTAAAAACTTACATAAAAGGAGAAGAAGTATGATACCGGAGTACAATTTAATTCCCCCAAGTGAGCTTGGTAAGGGAAGCAACATCAAGCTTGATGTATGCGAATGTGAACAGGACCTTTATTGGAAGATGGCTATTGAGGTTTTCGAGACAATAAAGGAAAATAATGAAAAAGGCGAAGACACCGTAATGATAGTTCCTTACGGCCCCTTAGGTCCTTACAGCCGTCTTGTATGGCTTGTAAACAAGTACCGTTTAAGCCTTAAGCGTTGCCACTTTATTAATATGGACGAATATCTTACCGACGATCTTAAGTATCTTGATAAATCTGATCCTCTTTCTTTCAGAGGCGGTATGGATAGAATTTTCTATAATCTTATTGATGAAGAGCTTAATATTCCCGAAAGCCAGAGAATTTTCCCCGATCCCGAAAAGCCTGAATTTATTGAAGAATATATTCGTAAAATGGGCAAACTTGATATGGCTTGGGGCGGTGTTGGTATAACTGCTCACTTTGCTTTTAATGAGCCACCCGAACCCGGTGAGACTATGTCTAACGAGGATTTCGCAAATCTTCCCACCCGTGTGCTTAAAATAGCAAGAGAAACCCTTACCATAAACGCATTTATGAACTGTGCCGCTGACCTTGACGGTATTCCTCAGAACTGTATCACAATTGGTATGAGAGAAGCATTTATGGCTAAAAAGGTAAGAATGTGTATGCCTAGAGACTGGAATGCGGCAGCACTCAGAAAGATTCTTCACGGCCCCGTTACAAGCAAGATTCCTTGCTCACTTTTCCAGAATCACCCCGATGCAAAAATCTATGCCGCAAGCGTAGCACTTGCTTCCCCCGTCCCTGAAATCAGAATTTATAATAAATAAGCAAAAGCCGAGAACTTAAAGTTCTCGGCTTAATTTTTCGGCTTTTTGTGATTCGGGAACGCTTGTTATGTTTCGTCCGAACAGTTTTTTATAAAGAGAGCTGACGTAGTTTGCATCGGTATAGCCGTACATCTCAGCAACCTTATACATAGGCAAACGTTCCTTGTCCAAAAGATTCTTTATATCGGTAAGCTTATGTATGTTGACGTAGCGTATAAGTGTCATACCTTCGGATTTTTTAAAGACACTGCATAAATAGCTGGGAGAGACATTGAGGTGGTCAGCTACCATCTTTTGAGTTATCGGTTTTTTTATATTCCTTTGTATATAAGATTTTGCCTTTTCTACCACAAGGGAATATTTAGGCTGATAAGAAGCCTCATTTCTTCGACAAGCCCCATCAATTTTGCAAAGAATTTTCAAAAACAGTTCTGCCGTTCTGCCCGGTGAATTTTCGTAGAGATAAGACGAATAAATAAACTCATCAATAAGACGTTTTATTTCTTCGGTCTCAGGACAGCGTTTTAATACGTAGGGAATGTGAAAGGCTGATATGCTCTTGTCGGAAAACTCCCACAAAGTATCAATTGAAACAACGTGGTGGGAGTGAAAGCCAGAGGAACGCACAGTGGTCTTTACATCTCGTATAGCGCACATAATATCGTCTTTTTCGGCAATATATCTTTCATTTCCTTTAGTAACCTCTAATCGTCCCTCAGAAACGTAGGCAAAATCAAGGCACGTATTAGACGGTTCGAAGGAGGAACTGTATCCGTCTGCTTCATATACGCAGGCAAGTCTAAAAATCGGCATTTGGTGAATATCAATAAGCTTCAATTCGGCCACCTCCGAAAACAGTATAGCACAACATTTGCTTTCCTTCAATGTCTTTTTTGAAAAAATGTGTTAATTATGTCAAGAATTCCAAACTTTGTCTATTCAAAAATAAAGAACAAGCAGATATAATGAAAATAAAAAGAAACAGGAGAGACGTATGCAATATTTGTTACTTATCTGCTTAGTCGTTTTTGTGGCGGCTCAAAGCATCATCAAAAAACAGTATAATCTAAAGGCGCAATATCCAAAGGTATTTTTCTTTTCGGCAGTCACAGCTGCTGCTGAGGTCATTTTCTTTGCAATTTCCTCGGGCTTTAAGTTTGAATTCGTCCCCGAGCTTATCCCTTATTCGATTGCCTTTGCGATAATGTTCTCGGCTATGCTTATTGGAGGCTTCCTATCTATTTCTTGGGGACCTTTATCAATAACAATGCTCATTATATCCTATTCTCTTTTAATTCCTACCTTTTACGGACTCTTTAAAGGAGAAACAATCGGCGTTACAGGTATAATCGGCGGTATTCTTTTACTTATCTCGTTATTTTTAATAAGTGTAAAAAAGGAAAAGTTGAATTTTTCTCTTAAATGGCTTATTGCCGTTATGGTAACCTTTGTTGTAAACGGTCTTTCATCTGTTATTTTAGATATTCAGCCTGAAAGATTCGACGGCAAGTATAAAAATGAATTTATGATAATGGCAATGCTGTTATCCAGCATCATTCTTTTGGTGGCTGCTCTTATTAAAAAGGAAAAAATCTTTAAAGAAA
>JAZSPU010000014.1:0-31844 GCA_045537575.1 Acutalibacteraceae bacterium | reverse complement strand
TTATATCATGATATTTTTTCACCGATATTATGCAGATAGTTGAGAAAACTAGCGAAGTCAAAACAAGTATTGCAATAATCACTTTGAAAACTTTTTTCATTTGGATGCACCTACAATTCTATTCCATAAAAATGCAACTCTACTATCCACTTCGCTGTTTCCCCACAAATAATAAGGCAACATATCTTTTGTGAAATGCGCAACATAATTTGTACCATAATTATATGTTCCCATATTATAGGGGTCAGTAACAACAACAGGATTATTTGAGTTAGAAAAGTTAATAATCACTTCTTTCCTGTGGTCATTGCTTAAATATTTGACATTATATTTAGCGTCTACTCCTTGTTGTCCATTTGTATGCCTATGATATATATTACTACTATCAGGCTGTGGCTCCCATTCGTCCGAGTCAATTATTTCTTGTGGACTTATATTAGCAATATCTTTTTGGTTTTCATTTCTACAATAATGCTGTTGTTTACTTGGCATTATCGTAGCAACAGGAATACCTACAGTATTGACGATTCCAACAGCTGTTAATGCAGTTGGACTTTGTGTTAAAGATATAATCATTGGAGTAACCAAACTGTTTATAAACGCTGTGGCAACAATTCTAGAAGCGGTTTTTAACCATTCTGGCATATTGCCATTACCATCGACTAAATTGACCGGATCATTATTACAATACGCATACATATTGTGACCAGCTATTCCTGTTCCTGTGGATACATACCCATCTGCATTAATAAACCTCTGCACAAATGGGTCGTAGTAGCGGGATTTTAGGTAGTAAAATTCGGTCTCGCTATCGTAATAGTATCCTCTATACCGTAGTGGGTTTTTGTCACCTAGTTCGGTATTGCCTGTAACCGACAGCAGACTTCCCCATGCATCATAGGAATACTCTGTTACGGTATTGCCAGCGCTATCCATTATTCCTACTATATCGCCTTGCAGGTTGAATAGGTAATAATAGTAGGTTTCGGTGCCGTTATCGTTTATCAGCATACCGTAGGCAGTACCGTTTTCATCATACAGGAATATTATATATTCACTGCCTGTTTTTTGCCCCTGTAATACGCCATGAAGCCAGTAGTATTCGGTCTTTATTCCGTTTACGGTTTTGCTGGTTCTAAGTCCATCGGCATCATAGGTATAACTAATACTGTCAGTTCCCTTTGTAACGCTTTTTAGCCTTCTGCCGTATTCCCAAACAAATGACATATTATTGCGCCAGCTAAGCGGATTTCCTATTTCATCATAATCAATTCCTGTTCCTGTAAAGGAATTAAGCTTATCCACCCAAGTTTCACCGGCAGGCATATATCCATAGGTTTTAATAATTTTTCCGTTTTTATATACAAACTCAAGATTTGATGAATTGTTTAATGTATAAGTATATCTATACTCATCTTCACCGATTTTTGCATATATAAGCTGATTTAAGTCATCATATTCATATTCTTCGGTTAGCACTCCGCCTTTATATACAGAAATTATATTTCCGTATATATCATATTCATATGAATACGTATCCTTACTGTTATCAAAGGTTTCAACAAGGGCAGTATCCTGTCCGTTTTGACCTTTAAGATAGGTATATTCCGTCGAGTCTTCCATACCGTTAAGATTTCTGCTTTTTATTCGGTAGAAATCGTCATAGGTATAGCTTATTGTATCGGTTCTTTCTCCTATGGTGTTAGTAAAGGAATTAACCTGACCGAAATCTCCATAGGAAACGGAAGAATTTATATTCTTACCCATTAATGAAAGGGTTAAACCATTTATACGGTCAAAGGCATCATAGGTTACGCTTCGGCTTACTTTACCCGATTTATTTATTCGTGTAATTCGCCCTAATAGGTCGTAATTATAATAGGTTATATCTCCCGTAAAGCCATCTTTAAGGCGATATACATTGCCGAATATATCATATTCGTAGTTTACGGTTTTTGTGCCTACTGTAGTACCCTGAGTGTTTTTATCGGTATATACGGTTTTAGTTAATCTATAGTCATTATCATAAGTATAACCTATACTATCATCATTACCATAGGTCATATTTGATATAAGAGAAGTATTGCCTATATACTCATACTGGGCAAGGGTATAATTGCCGACCTGAATTTTGGTATTATTACCAAAATCGTCATAGTTAAAGGTGTATCTTTGTGTACCGTAACCGCCGTATACTCCTATATCGGTAAGCTGGTTTTTGGCATTATAAAGGTAGTTAACCTTTGCTCCCCCTGACGAAACCCGTTTAATACGGTCTTTATCGTCATAGGTATTTTCTGTTGTTCTTAGACCGACAGTGGTTGAAGCAAGTCTGCCAAAATCATCATATGTATATTCAGTAGCAAGTTGTGTAGCGTTATCTATGGTATATACAAGTTCTGTACCATCAGCATTATATACAGCACTTGATGAAGAATAAAGCAGTTCTTCAAAGAACCAATAGCTTCTCCAGTGCATAGGCATATATCCTATAGATAACGAATTACCATAATCCATTAACTGTTGATTGCTTTTTAGTTTAGGACTAATCATAACACTGTAAAGCAGTCTTGCTACAGGGTCTTCGTCATAAACAGTCAGCAAAAACAACTGAGAATCATTACCCGCTGTGTACTGAGTTGCTACTACTCCGTTGTGATTTTCATTTAACGTAAGCGCTAAATCGGTACCAAGTATCCTAATATAATGATACTCTGTTTCACCGTATTTTTCAAGATAATATTTTGCTCCGTTATAATCTCCCGTTTTGAGCTGAAGCTCAGAAAAGGTTGAATCAGATAGAGGGGCAAAATACATACCGCTAAATACGTTTCGTATTGCATAAACAGTATTTTCCTTTAATTGCGGCGCCGTTTCTTTTTCTTTCGTATCTTCCAAATACCAAACCTGATAATCACTGTAATTTTCTTCGTTTATATCTGATACTGTTAAATCCACAGAATTTGAAGAAGAACGTTCAGCGTTATCTATGCACTTATCCTCACAAATTTTCGGTACTATTCTATAGCCGCCTTTTTTATCACGAACAAATTTGAAATGAGTAGAGTCAGATTCGGTACTATTAAACGAAGCAGTACTGTACTCGCCTTCACTTTCGGTAACACCAATATATTCGGGCGGCGGCATTTCTTCTTCCGGATCTTCCGGCGGTTCTACGTAAAGCCTTATTGCAAAATAGCCGTCACTTTGCTTTTGTAAAGTGAATTTTTGGTTACCTGAACTATAATACAGTTTATCATTTACAAGTTTACTTTCATCATACGTAAGATAAAGCCCCGTACCGCGAAGGAAGATATAATAGTTTCCGTTATCTTCAGGTGTCTCGTATGCAGTATTAGCATAGGTTTCGGTAAATTCAGCCTGACCGTAACTGTTGTATGTATAACGAATAACGGTTGCGGCATCGCTTACCGCACTTGTTAAATTATGATTATCATCATAACTGTATTTAAAATTTTGACCTATTGTATCTACCGCCGAAACAAGACGCGAATTACCGTCATATTTATACTGACTGTCAGAAACGGCAGTTTTCACCGAAATAACATTACCCTCATCATCATATACATATGACGTTGCATTATCTTTTATAAGCTGAATATCATCAAAATAGCCTGTGTTAACTTGATTGCTGTAATCAATAGTTACAGTTGCAGAGGAAAAATCCTTTTCAACAGGAATGGCTATTGAACCAAACTGCCAATCGGTAATATTATTATTAAAATCAAGGGTTTTGGTTGTAGTTGTGCCGTCGGTATTATTTAATTGTATTTCAAGAGCAAAAGCGCAATTATCATCATTTATTGCCGTTGCCTTTGCCCAACCGCTAAGCAATAAAACTTCACCTTTTGTACCGCTTATATACGGACTGCAATATACTCTATTATAGGGCGTAGCCATAGGTGCACAGGATGGAAGAACTAACATTACGTTGCTCATATTATTGGTATAATCAGGTGCGCCAACTCTTTGAGCACCGAATAGAGCTTCATTCATTTCCCATTCAGGAAAACTTTCATAACCTGCCGCAATGTAATCGAATGAGCCGTCAGTTATGTAATTTACTTTAGAAGTATATGGAGATTTATAACTTTTAACTGAATTAACCTTTATGTTTCCAGTACTACATTCAAAACTCAACTCTGCATTTGTACCGTCATAATCAGCAGAAATTTCCAACTCTGCACTATAACTTCCGTCTTTGTTATCTATAACGGCTGTGTTTAAAATGCTAATACCGTTATAATTACTTATGCTTACAATACCTTCTGAATTTTCCGAAATTTTATTATAGTTAACAACTATCTTATGTGTGCCTTTTAGAAAAGAAACGTTTTGATATATTCTGGAATTTGCATTTAAAGTATAACTGTCGTTTATAAATTCAACATTTCCGGCAGTATTCCAAAATGCACCGCCATAATAAAAATTGCTTTCCTTAACAGTTTCTCCACCCGGTATATATCCATAAGAAGCAGAAGACATAGTCATATTATGTTGTTTGTTTTCTAAACCGCTGTACTTATAACTTGCACCTTTGCCGTCCTCATCATAAACAGATATAGGCTGTCCGAAAACGTCAAACTGATAGGTCATTTTATTATTGTCCAAAGTAGCGGAGATATTTCCGTCAATACCGCAATCTTCAACAATAGTTTGATTACCATTTTTATATTCAAAGGTCATAGCCTGTCCGTTTATACGTTGGTTATTGCTGTCAAGGGTACTTTCATAAACCTTTCCCACACGCTTTAGAGTGCCTGACAAAGCATAATCATAGTTAATACGATAACCCGAAGAATCTGTCGCGCTTTCAAGCAATTTACCGCTATAAGTGTATGTATATACTTCACTTACGCTACTGCTGAAATTTTGCGCAATTGAAACAAGGTTTTTAGATGAATCGTAGGTATAGTTTACGGTACGTCCCGTTAAGTTATTTGTAACTTTAGAAAGCATACCATTATTGTATGTAAGAGTTACGACTACTTCGTTCCCTGCTTTGATTTCAGTCAATCCGTACGTACCGTAAGTAAATTGCACGCTGTTTGAATTACTGTCGGTAATACGGCGAAGTCTTCCGGATGAGTCAAAAAGCATAGTTTCGTGAGTTTCAGTTGTTATTTGTTTCGGATAATCGCCCGAAACGTTTTTATAAACGTAACCTAAACCGTCTTCGTCTTTTTTGACTCCGTCTTCTTCATAAAAATAATGCTTTGTGCCGTCGCCATCCATATAATAATCATTGGAAGATTCGTCTATGGTGTCGGTTCCCAGTTTTCCTATATTAAGCTGCCAACCATTGCCGTAAGCACCCGTAATATTCGCATTATTGGAATTATAAACGTGCGCTAAAGATAGGTTAAATCTTTCGTTTATATAACTTGTATCACTATGGATAAAGGTTAAATTTCCACCAAAATCGTTAACGTAACCCGTTCCTGCATTTCCGACAGTTGCACTATGGTACGACCAATAATCCTCAAGTCCCGAAGTGTCTCGGTAGTTGAAGATAAACATAGGACGATTTGTTGTTCCGCTAACGTTATAATCGCTTGAAAAAAGCGCCAATAAAGTATTATTATCACGTGAATATTCATCCATTTTCAGCATAATGCCATAATTTGTACCGTTATTATGCCACTGCTGTGCCGCTTTGGTTATATCAAAATAAAAATAACTTAATTCTCCCTCGGTTAAATATTGATAATCAATTGCTTGACTGTCGATCTTTGGAATAACGTATCCGTTTACATTTGGTGATAAAAACAAAATGCTTTCTTCATTTATATTACTTGTATTCCAATCGCTTGTTATAGTATAAACGTTTAAACGGACTTCACTTAGGGAGGAAGCGTTTTCAGAATAAGCAGTTGCTATGCCTAATTGAGCATCTATTATTCGGGCTGTATCTGGAATGCCGTTTGGTATAGCAGCATAAATACAACTTGCCACTTCATAATTGTAATATCGACCAACTGCCAAAAAATCATAATCGTGAGAATAAGCAAATTCATCTTCTGTCGGATATTTTTTAGCCCAGTCTTCCAAAGAACTACTGTAATTTGTAAATACCGCAGTAGCATCTTTTATATCTCTTGCCGTTAGTTTTGCTTTAACAGTAGGGTCAATTGTTACAGGATATTTTCTGTCTTTATCATTAAGCCAGTTTTTATCGGGAATAAGCTCATAAATGCATCCTGTATCCGTAGCGGTGAGTTTAACAGAAACATCCGTACTGTAAACATTATTGCTATCAAACATATACGGGGCGGCTAATGTAAAATATTCCTTTTCGCCGTCAAGGAAAGTAACGCTGTTATCTTCTTTTAATGTCGCCGTAAGTCCTGTATAAGTAAAAGCATATGTAAAACTGCTTTTTTCATTTTTCTTATTTAATATAATGCTTTCTTTAAGAACTGAGCCGTTAATATCGTAAGAAACGTCAATATCATCAAAAACGTCTTCATACGTAGCACCCGAAGAATGTTTTTTAAGGGCATATTTGTCATTATTTATTATTTCGGCTTTTTTCTTTTCAGATTTAGCGGCTTTGGTTTCTTTTTTTATTTCTTCTTTTGTTTTATGCGTAATTTCTTTAAGAACAGTTTTTGCTTTTTTAGAATCAAGTAATTTAAAGACTATTTTTTTGCCTTCATTTTCAACAAAAACTTCACCGTCCGCTTCTTTTGGCAAAAGCACAGAAAACGGGTTCTCGGTGTTAACAAAACCATTATCCGTTTCTTTAAGGGTATTATCTATTTCGCGAAAACCGCCGTCTTTACTCAAATAATGCACAGGAGATGAATATGAAACAGCAGTGTAGCTTCCGTCGTTCATCCTAAAGTGTTTTGTATTTTCATCACGCAAGGCAATGTCTTCATATACGGCATAAATAGCTTTTTCTTCTTTTTCTTGCGTTTCTAAAACTGCCTCAGCCGAAACCACAATGGGTATGCTTTGAAGTATAAGCGCTAACGTAAGTATTACACTTATTGCCTTTAAGTATATTTTTGTTTTCATAATTTTTTATCTTCCTTTTTAAAAATTTGCTCATTGATTTTTCAGTACCCATTGGGTCCACCTCCTTTGATTTTCTGTTTTTAGTATATCATTTCCAAATATTTCCTGTCAATTTATTCGACTTATATAAACAAAAAAATCAGCAGTTTTCATAATTAAAAACTGCTGATTTTGTGCTAATTTACATTATTTATGAAGTGAGTATATTTTCCCTAATCCAGTTCCATTCCGTCCTGTTTATCACTGCCTAGTGGTTTATTACCTGCAGCGGGAAGGGTTCGGGTTCTTAGTCTATGCTCGTTTTCAATCATACCCTTTTCGTAAAGGGTAACTGATTCAATTTTTTGACCTCTCTTTTGAGTCATAACGGCAATACCGCCATTATCCTTTACTCCCTTAACGGGAACGTTTGCGCTATTTACAATAAGCACTCTGCCATTGGTAGATTTAAGCACTAAATCCCTTTCCTCTGGCATATAAAGGGCTGTAAAAAGGGGGAATTTATCGCAGTAAGCCTTAATAAGCTTCTTTCGGTTGGTCTTTGTTTCATAGGAAGAAAGGGCAACCTTTGAAATTCTGCCGTTTTCATAAACAAAGAGCATATTACCCACGTATTTTTCAACCACTGTCATATATACGGGATATTCGCCCTCTTCAAAGTCAAGCTTTGCAGGGATATAATCACCAAGAACACTTGCTTTTGTATCGCTAAATTCACTAGCTGTGGTTTTATAAACCTGCTGTTTATTGGTAAAGAACATAAGCTCAGCCGCATTGGTGGAGGGCACCGTTTGGGTGATATAGTCGCCTTCCTTGCACTTTTGCTCACCGCTCATCCTAAGAGACAGCGGAGTAATCTTTTTAAAGTAGCCGTCCTTAGTAAAGAAGAAGGTTACGGGAGAATTATCTACTTCCTTTTCTTCCTCGGCGCTGTCATTTATTTCATTTGCACTGATTATCTTAGTACGTCTTTCCTTGCCGTACTTTTTAATAACCTCATTAAGCTCATTTACGATAATCTTTTTAACCTTGGATTTGGAGTTTAATATATCCTCCATTTCCTCGATTTCCTTTTCCAGCTTTTCGATATCGTCAAGTCTTTTAAGGATGTATTCACGGTTTAAATGACGAAGCTTTATTTCGGCAACGTATTCAGCCTGAATTTCGTCAATACCGAAGCCTATCATAAGATTAGGCACTACCTCTTTTTCTTCGGCAGTTTCTCTGACAATCTTTATAGCTTTGTCAATATCAAGAAGTATTTTGCTAAGTCCCTTTAGTAAATGGAGTCTGTCCTTTGCCTTTGAAAGATTAAAGAATATCTTTCTGCGAACACATTCGGTTCTAAAGGCTATCCATTCCTCTAAAATTTCTCTGACGCCCATAACCCTTGGAGAAGCGGCAATAAGAATATTAAAGTTACAGGAGAAGGTATCCTGAAGAGGAGTCAGCTTATACAGCTTTTTCATAAACTTATCGGCATCAATGCCACGCTTTAAGTCAATGGTTATTTTAAGACCGTTAAGGTCGGTTTCGTCACGAATGTCGTTTATTTCGGTAATCTTTTTAAGCTTTACAAGTTCAATTACCTTTTCAATTATCGCTTCGCTTGTGGTGGAAGGGGGAATTTCGGTAATATCAATGCAGTTGTTCTTTTTATCAAAGGTATATACACCTCTGACCTTAAAGCCGCCCTTACCCGTTTCGTAAATCTTTTCAATCTCTTCCCTGTTATAAATAAGCTCTCCGCCTATGGGGAAATCGGGAGCAAGGAGAGTATCGGCAATATTAACCTCATCATCCTTTATAAGAGCAATGGTAGTTTCGCATACTTCCTTTAGGTTAAAGGAGCAAATGGAACTTGCCATACCTGCCGCAATACCCATATTAGAGTTAACAAGCACCGTCGGGAAGGTTACGGGGAAAAGCACCGGTTCCTTCATTGTAGCGTCATAGTTATCTACAAAATCAACGGTATCCTTATCAATATCCGAAAAAAGCTCAGCAGATATGGGAGCAAGTTTTGCTTCGGTATAACGGGAAGCGGCATAAGCCATATCACGAGAATATGCCTTACCAAAAGAGCCCTTTGATGCAACAAAGGGGTGAAGCAATGCTTCATAGCCTTCACTTAGGCGAACCATAGTTTCATAAATAGCCGCATCACCGTGAGGGTTAAGCTGCATAGTTCTACCAACTATATTAGCGGATTTAATGGTAGAGCCGCCCAGCAGTCCCATATTATACATAGTATAAAGAAGCTTTCTGTGAGAAGGCTTAAAGCCGTCAATCTCAGGGATAGCACGGGATACAATAATGCTCATTGCATAGGGCATAAAGTTGGATTTAAGGGTTTCGGTAACCTGCTGTTCAATAACCGTACCTGCACCTGCTATATAGGCATTAGCACCCTTTTTCTTGGGGGCGATTTCCCCCTCTTTCTTTTTTCTTGGAGCCATAGTTATTTTTTCTCCTTACCTTTAGCTTACGTCAACGTCATCCATATACAGATAGCCGTTCTCACTAATATAATCTTTTCTGCCATTAAGGTCGTCGCCCAAAAGCATATCAAATATTTGAGCCGTTTGTTCGGCATCGGTGGGGCTAATCTTTATAAGACGTCTTGTTTCGGGGTTCATAGTAGTAAGGTTCATCATATCGGGCTGGTTTTCACCAAGTCCCTTTGAACGCTGAAGATTATATTTTTCACCCTCTATTTTTGCTAAAATCTCACGTTTTTCGTTTTCATCATAAGCAAAATAGGTCATACTTTTGGTATTTATTTCGTAAAGAGGAGTCTCTGCAATAAATACTCTGCCCTCATGAATAAGGGTGGGCATAAGTCTATATATCATCGTTAAAATAAGGGTTCTAATATGAAAGCCGTCCACGTCGGCATCGGTACATATTATTATCTTACTCCAACGAAGGTTTCTTATATCAAAGTTAGAAAGATTTTTGTTTGCCTTTGATTTTACCTCAACACCGCAGCCAAGCACTTTAAGTAGGTCGGTAATAATTTCACTCTTAAAGATTTTATCGTATTCAGCCTTTAAGCAGTTAAGGATTTTACCTCTTACAGGCATAATAGCCTGAAAAGCGGCGTCACGGGCAAGTTTACAAGAACCAAGAGCCGAATCACCCTCAACTATATAAAGCTCACGTTCGCCTACGTCTCTGCTTCGGCAGTCAACGAATTTCTGTACTCTGTCACTAAGGGCATTGCCTGTGGAAAGGGTTTTCTTAATATTAATTCTTTCCTTTTCGCTCTTTTCCCTGCTTCGCTTATTTATAAGCACTTGGTCGGCAATTTTGTCTGCATCTGCCTTATTTTCGATAAAATACACTTCAAGTTGATGCCTGAAAAAATCGGTCATCGCTTCTTGTATAAATTTGTTTGTTATGGCCTTCTTGGTTTGATTTTCGTAGGAAACAAGGGTAGAAAAAGAGGAAATAACGATAACTAGACACTCTTCAATATCTTGGAATGTGACTTTACTTTCATTTTTCTGATATTTGTTTTGCTGTTTAATGTAAGCATCTATCTGATAAGTAAAGGCATTTCTTACCGCCTTTTCGGGAGCACCACCGTGCTCAAGCCAACTGGAATTATGATAATATTCCTTGAGTTGTTTTTTATTAGAAAAACAAAGTGCTGCATTTATTTTAACCTTATACTCAGGCTTGTCCTCACGGTCACGACCTTTGCGCTCAGTATTCCAAGTCTGTACTGAGGTTATAAAATCCTCACCAATAATTTCGCCAATATAATCGGCAATACCGTTTTTATAACATATTTCTTTTTCAATGAATTTATTTCCTTGCTGTTCTCGAAAAATAAATGAAACCCCTTCATTCACTACCGCTTGTCGCTTTAAAGTATCAACAAAGTATTCTGTCGGAATGTCTATCTCTGTAAAAACATCAAGGTCAGGCTTCCATCTTATTTTTGTACCCGTATCCTTACCGCTATATTCTTCCTTTTTAAGACCGCCTATATTAAAGCCCTTTTCAAAATGAAGATTATAAATATATCCGTCGCGCTTTATCTCAACGTCCATATACTCACTTGCGAATTGTGTTGACGCAAGACCAAGTCCGTTAAGTCCTATAGAGTATTCATAATCTCCACCGTTATTGGTATTATATTTACTTCCGGCATAAAGAGTTTCGAATAAAAGTACGTAATTATACTGCTGTTCTTTATTATTAAAATCAACCGGTGCACCACGACCAAAATCCTGCACCTCTACAGAACGGTCAACATATTTGGTAACAATTATCTTTTTACCGTATCCCTCTCTTGCCTCATCTGCTGAGTTTGAAATAATTTCAAAAACCGAATGTTCACAGCCATCAAGACCGTCAGAACCAAAAATAACCGCAGGACGAAGCCTTACTTGGTCAGGTCCTTTAAGTTGGGTGATACTTTCGTTATTATACTCTGCTTTTTTAACTGCCATTAAAGGTTAACTCCTTTATATATACAAATATTATGCCCATATGGAAATATTATACACCATATGTAGTATGTTGTCAATTAGGGAATAGGAGCTAGGGGTATCGCGTTGCGATACAGGGAGTAGGGAGTAGGGAGTAGGGAAAGTAGGGGCGGATGCCCACATCCGCCCGTCAAACCTAGAACCTAGAGCCTAGAGCCTAAAAAAACGGACTCTTTCGAGTCCGTTTTTTTATAGTCCAAGAAAATAGTACGGGTCTAGTTTTTCGCCCTTACGGATAACCTCAAAATGCAGATGGTTTCCTGTGGACATTCCCGTTGAGCCAACAAAGGCGATAAGGTCACCCTTATTCACCTTTTGCCCTTTGGTTACACAAAGCTGACTTGCGTGAGCGTAAAGGGTTTTAAGTTCGCCGTCGTGTTCAATAACAAGGTGATATCCGTAGCCGTCATCATATTCCGCTTCAATAACGGTACCGTCCTGAACGGCATATATTTCGGTGCCGTATGCACTTGCAATATCCATTCCCTTATGGTTTCTGTCATCGCCCCAATAAGAAGAAATATTTTGTCCCTTTACCTTCTGAAGCGGCCATATTGCATCAAGCGTTTCTATCCAAGAAGCCTTTATGTAGTTACCACGGTTGCCCACTATAACTACCTTATCAACAGGCTCTTTTACAATTTCGTCACCTACGTATTCGGTTTTTATTTCTTCACCGTTTACCATAATAATCTGACTTACGCTGTATTTTAAGCCCTTTACACCCTCGGACTCGGTTTTAACCAGTCCCATAGAAAAGCTGTCGCTTCTCTTTTTAATAGTATCAAATTTTATTTCCTTTTCGGTTTTAATAGTCTTTACCGACTGAACGTCCAAAGACTCAATGAGAGCTTCAAAAACACTAAAGGAAGTAAATTCACTCTTTAAGAAATAACCGTCAATACATTCAACGGGAGCAACAAAGGACGAAACAAAATCCTTATCCTCCACGTAATTTAAAAGGTAGTTTTCGATATGTTTTCTTGCGTCATATTCCTCTTTTATATAGGCTGTGGTTTTGCCGTTTATACATACACGAACGCCCTTTTCGATAGAAGCGGTCTTTTCCACAAGACTTTCGGCAACACTGCTTGGAGAGGTAAGACTGTTTTCACTTGCCAAAGTCACTTTAAACTGGGGAGTATAGGCATAATCCTCGAAATTAACGTCCTCCATCATTTCGTTAACTATGGCTACTGCCTCGTCATACTCAGCCTTATCCTTAATCTGTCCTATAACCTCACCGTTATATTCAAGAGCATAGGCAACGGTAACTCCCGAATAAATGGTAGTGGTAAAAATGCCTATAACAACAAGCAAAGCAAATACTATAAATTTAGATTTATTAAGAAGTCTTCCTGCTTTATACAGCAGGTCCTTAAACTGCGTTTTTATCATTTTGTAATCACCTTTTAATAATAGTTACAAATTTGTTACTTTTACAGTATAACAAAAAGGTTACAAAATTGCAACCTTTTTTTATTATTCCTTATTATTTTAATAAATCCAAACGGGCTTTTGTAGGATTGATTCACGAATCAACCGTTCATTTCGGGCAATTCGTGAATTGCCCCTACAACCTATTCCCTATGCTCTTCGCACAGCCATCTATTTAAACGGGAGGGCGCAGAGACCCTCCCCTACAAGATACCAATAAATATATACGGCAACAACGTAGGGGTTGATGCCCACATCAACCCGTTATAACAATATTATTTTATCAAAACCAAACGGGCGGATGAAGGGCATCGTCCCCTATTCCCTTTTCCCTCGTCCCTATTCCCTTTTAAAAAAACACCCCGAAGGGTGTTTTTTTAAAACATCGACATCTGATTTGTCTCGGGTAAATCCTTCATAACGCCAAGGTCAACAAGAGACTGAACAATAGCCTTTGATACCCCTGATTCCATTTGGAAATCTTCAACAGAAATGAAATCACCCTTTTGAGCAGTTTCATAAACGTCCCAAGCCGCCTTATCACCCATACCGGAAATTGAACCGAAGGGCAGTCTCATACCCTCTGCTTCGGGGATAAATTTAACAGCGTGAGATTTATTAAGGTCAATGGGAAGCACCTTTATTCCTCTGCTCATCAGTTCATTGAAAATATACATATTATCAAGAACGTCAAGCTCTTTTTTACTTGCTTCCTTGCCCTTTTCTTTAATCTCTCTTATATAGCGCTTAACAGCAGAATGGCCCTGCATAATAATGGGAGCATCAACGTCCTCGGGACGTGCTGTAAAGTAAGCGCAATAAAATTCAAGAGGTTTATACACCTTGTACCAACAAAGTCTTAGTGCCGAAATAACGTAAGCGGCAGCGTGGGCTTTGGGGAACATATACTTAATCTTTTTACAGGAGCCGATATACCATTCGGGAACGTTAACAGCCCTCATATCATTTTCCATCTGCTCCCAGTCTTCCTTACTAACCTTGCCTTTAGCAACAAGACCTTTTCGAACCGTTTCGGTAATCTTGAAGGCTCTGCCCTCGTCCATACCCTGATTTATAAGATAAACCATTATATTATCACGGGTACCGATAACGTTTGAAATGGTACAAATGCCTTGGTCAATTAGATCCTTTGCATTGCCAAGCCATACGTCTGTACCGTGGGAAAGTCCGGAAATCTGCAGTAGGTCTGCAAAGTTTTGAGGACGGCAGTCCATTAACATTCCTCGTACAAAAGCAGTACCGAATTCGGGGATACAAAAGGTTCCTGTCTGGGATTCAATATCTTCGGGGGTTACTCCCAAAGCTTCAGTTGAAACAAACAGGCTATAAACGGCAGGATCTGACATTGAAATATCATTTACGCTTATTCCCGTATATTCTTCAAGATATTTATATGTAGTAGGAACAACGTGACCAAGCTCGTCAAGCTTTAATATGGTATCGTGGATAGAATGGAAATCGAAGTGGGTGGTTAAAATATCGGACTTCGGATCATCTGCAGGGTGCTGAATGGGACAGAAATCGTAAATGGTTTTATCCCTTGGAACAACTATCATTCCTGCAGGGTGCTGACCTGTGGTAGCCTTGATTTTAGAGGCTTCTACAGCCCTTGCAAGTCTTTCCATTTCTGCCTGACTTAAGGTTATGTCCTTTCTTTCACAGTACGCCTTAACGTAACCGAAGGCTGTTTTTTCGGCAATGGTAGAAATAGTACCCGCCTTAAAAACGTTTTCCTTACCGAAAAGAGTTTCGGTATATTTTTGCACTTCACTTTGATATTCGTCAGAGAAGTTAAGGTCAATATCAGGCACCTTATCACCCTTAAAGCCGAGGAAGGTTTCAAAGGGAATATCGTGTCCGTCACGCTTTAGGGGAGTGTTGCAATGAGGACAGTTCTTTTCGGGAAGGTCAAAGCCCGAGCCAACTTCGGCGCTGCTAAAAAACTGACTCCAACTGCATTTTGGACAGTAGTAGTGGGGAGCAAGAGGGTTAACCTCGGAAATACCTGCCATAGTAGCAACAAAGGAAGAGCCTACAGAACCACGGGAGCCTACAAGATATCCGTGTTGTTCGCTATAGGAAACAAGCTTCTGAGCAGAAATGTACATTATGGAGAAGCCGTTATTAATAATACTGTTAAGCTCTTTATTAAGGCGCTTTTCAACTATTTCGGGCACCTTTCCCTCAAAGCCGTACATTGAATTTGCTCTTTCCCAACAAATTCGTCTGAGTTCATCATCGCTTCCTTCAATAACGGGAGGATAGTTACCCTCGGGAACAGGGATAACCTCATCACTTACCATATCGGCAATTTTATTTGGATTATCAATTACAAATTCTCTTGCTCTTTCCCCAAAGTAACTAAAGTCCTCCATCATTTCAGCGGTGGTCTTAAGATATAGGGGCGCTTGAAGGTCGAAATCCTCGTAGCCTTGAGCCGCCATAAGAATTTTTCTTAAAATAACGTCCTCTTTTTTACAGAAGTGAACGTCGCCTGTGGCAACAACGGGAAGTCCAAGCTTATCACCGATTTCGACTATCTTACGGTTAAAGTCCTTAATAACCTCTTCGCTTGTTACCTTTTTATAGATATTTGGGATTCTCTCTCCCGTTTTCTTATTTACCTTCTCTTCTTCATTCGCCTTTCTTAGCATAAATTCATTATTGCCGATAGGCTGAATTTCAAGATAATCATAAAATGAAGCAATTTCAATTAATTCTTCATCGCTTTTGCCGTGAACAACGGCATCATAAAGCTCGCCTGCTTCACAGGCGCTGCCTATAATAAGACCTTCTCTCAGCTTTTCAAGTTCGCTTCTTCGGGTTACGGGACGCTTATAAAAATCCTCTACGTGAGCCTTTGAAACAAGCTTATAAAGGTTTTTAAGTCCCACTAAATCCTTAACCAGAATAATCTGATGGTAGGTCTTTAATTTTGTTATATCGGTTTCACCCTTGGTGTCGTCGGCAAAATAGGATTCAACACCGTAAATTGCCTTAAACTCTCCACCGCCTTTTCTTATGCCCGAAACGGCTTCGGCAATGGCAGGATAGGACTGAACAACACCGTGGTCGGTAATGGCTATTGCCTTGTGTCCCCATTTAAAAGCGCGTTTTATAAGGGTTCCTGCAGGAGAAATAGCATCCTTTGCCGACATATTGGTGTGGCAATGAAGCTCAACACGTTTATCCTCGTAATCGTCGGTTTCTTCCTTCATTTTAGCGGTAGCCATAACCTTAGGCTCAAGTATATAGTTGCCCGTAAAATCATCAAGACTGTAACTGCCGTTAAAGATAATAATATTGCCGTCCTTTACAGGCTTAATAAGAGCCATATCCTCTTCGGTCATAAACATTTTACAGTAAATGGAATTGGTTTTATCGCTAAGGCAGAAGGTTACAATGGTTCTGGGGCCTCGTTTTGTATTTATATCCTTTGTCTCAAAGCCGAAAACCTCGCCCCAACCTGCAACTGCCTTTTTGCCTTCGGATGGGGGGATTATATCAATAAGACGGACAAAGCTTTTATCAAGATGCTTTCCGTAGAAAAGCTCAACATCATATAAAAATTCAGGCAACCCTTCACTTGAAACGGGAATAGGTTCAGCCTTATGTTCTGCTTTTATAATGGGCTGTTCTTCTTCACTTGGAGCTTCGGGAAGAGGAATATCATCTTCGGGGGCAAGAATTTCAACACTTTCGGTTTGTCCCGAAAAGGTTACCGATATATTTTTATTAAACATTTGGTAAACCTTTTTAGAAAATAGCTTTTCAAAGCCCATACCCACTATGGTATCAAGTCCGCCAAAGGCAAGTTTAATATCAAGAGTATCTTCCTTAAGTTCATAAACAGCAGAGTTAAAATAGCCGTTTAAAATAGCATATTCCTGACGAAGCTGTTCGCAAATATCAATACAGGCTTCCTTGCAAAAGCAGTTATCTGAAAAATTAAGGGTAAGGGAAAAAGAGGATGTCTTAAGTGCGTTTTTCAGCGTTGCACAAAGCTCGTCCTTTTTTTCTTTTCTTATGTATTTATCGCTAAATAGTTCTATAAAAAGACTGCGTTTTTCCATATCAAGTTCGCATTTCGTCATATCGCAGTCGCCGAACACAGCGGTTCTTCTTCCTAAAAATCCACCGAAAACGGCGGAAAATTTCGTTGCCATCTACTCACCTTTTTAATATTTTTCTATTTCTTTACTCAGCTCATTAATTAATCTTTCTTCAGGGATTTTATCGCTGATAATTTTTCCCTTTTTAAATATAACACCGCATTTTTCACCACAGGCAATACCAAGGTCTGCTTCCCTTGCTTCACCGGGGCCGTTAACAACACAGCCCATTATAGCTACGGTTATATTCTTCTTTACGTTTTTAAAGCGTTCCTCCGCTTCCTTTGCAAGACCGATTAAATTAACCCTTGTTCGCCCACAGGTAGGACAGGAAACAAAGTGAATACCGTCATTCCTTAGTCCTATAGCCTTTAATAAATCAATTCCTGCATATACTTCCCTTTCAGGCTCATCTGTTAAAGATACACGAATGGTACCGCCTATTCCGCCCAGCAGCAGTCCGCCGATTCCTGCAGCGCTTCTAATAACACCCATATGGCTTGTTCCCGCTTCGGTAACCCCTAAATGCAAGGGATAGGGGCATTTAAGGGCGGCAAGAGTATAAGCATCAAACATAGTTTTTGTGTTTGATGATTTAAGTGATAAAACTATATCGTTAAAATCGTATTTTGTAAGAAGGGATATATGATAAAGTCCGCTTTCAACTAAAGCCTCAGGGGTTGGAGCGCCGAAACGAGCCAAAATCTCCTTTTCCAAAGAGCCTGAATTTACACCAATTCGAATTGGAACCCCCGCCACTTTACAAGCATTTGCTACCTGCTTTACTCGGCTTTCGTCACCGATATTTCCGGGGTTAATGCGTATTTTATCAATACCTGCCGCTACGCTTTCAAGGGCAAGTTTATAATCAAAATGAATATCGGCTACAAGGGGAATATCCACCTCGTTTTTTATGGCAGAAATTAAAGACACAGCCGCCATATCGGGAATTGCAACCCTTATAATGTCACACCCTGCCGCTTTAAGCCGCTTTGCCTGCTCTACGTTTCCCTTTATATCGGTGGAAGGAACGCTGAGCATAGACTGAACGGTAACGGGTGCGCCACCGCCTATATAAATATCTTTTACTTTAACCTTTACGGTTTTATCGTTAGTGAACATTTTTTCACCCCGCTATTAAACTCCATATATCCTTAAAGGTAACAAGAGCCATTAATAAAAGCAATAAAATAAGACCTATAGCGTGTATAACGCCCTCGTATTTTTTTGCAAGTTTTCTTCCCGTTATCATTTCGAAGAAAATAAACAACAGTCTTCCGCCATCTAACGCAGGTACGGGAAGCAGGTTAAATATACCGAGATTTACCGTTATAAGCGCCATAATGGGAAGTATATTCATAAGCCCCATTTTTGCCGCCTGACCTATGGTAGAGGTAACTCCCACAGGGCCCGATACTGCGCTTATGCCGAATTTTCCGCTAATTAAATCAATTAGTGAAAACCATACCGTTCTGCAGTATGAAAAGGTTGTTTTAAAGGTGGCGGAAATTACGTTCAAAAAGGTTTTTTCTTCACCTATAAAACTAAAATCAAGAACAATATAGCTTATATCATTTTCGGTTTCAGAGTCAAATTCAACCTTTAAGGGTATGTGTTTTCCGTCACGAACAACCGTCATATCAAGGGTTGTTTTGCCGTTTTCATCGGGATTTACTGCAGTAAATGCATACATAATATCATTGGTGGTGTACATTCTTCTGCCGTTTATTTCAATAATTTCATCCTGTACCTTTAATCCCGAATTAACACTAACTGCATTTTCTCTGAAGCTATGGACTTTAGTTGTGCCCACAAGATTAGATGAACACACTATAATTGCTACAATTATAAGTCCTAAAATAAGATTAAAAACAGCGCCTGCCGCTACAATTAAAAATCGCTTATAAGCCTTTGCATTACAAAAGGCTCTTGCATCACTGCTTTCCTCGTCCTCCCCTTCCATAGCACAATAGCCGCCAAAGGGAACAAGGTTAAAGCGGTAAAGGGTTTCTTTTCCCTGCACCTTAAAGAGCTTAGGCCCGAAGCCTACGGCAAATTCGTTAACCTTTACTTTAAAAAGCTTTGCAACAATAAAATGTCCAAATTCGTGAATTACGATAAGCACTAAAAATATAAGTATTGCTACCAAATAGGGCCATACCGAATTCCAAAATGAAACAATAGCAGAAATCAAAATCATCAAATCCTTAAATAGATGCTAAAACGAATTCTCTGGCTAACCTATCAGCCTCGAACACGTCGTCTAACGTAAAATCATTTTTATTTTTTTGAGCATTGGTTGCCGCTTCCACAAGCTCGGCAATATCCAAAAACTTAATTTTTCCCTTTAGGAAAAGCTCAACCGCCATTTCGTTTGCTCCGTTTGCCGCTGTAGGCTTAAGTCCGCCCTCTTTAATGGCATTTATACAAATGGGCAGACAGCGGAAGGTATCGGTATCGGGAGCAAAGAAGGTAAGTTCTCTAAGCTTAACTAAATCAAGTCTTTCATTAAGGGGCGCTCTATAGGGGTAGGTTAAGGCATACTGAATGGGAAGCTTCATATCGGGCACACCCATTTGTACCAGCATACCGCCGTCAATAAGCTCAATTCCCGAATGAATTATGCTTTCCCTTTGTATAACCACATCTATTTTTTCTACGTCAATATCAAAAAGATGCACAGCCTCAATAACCTCAAGCCCTTTATTCATAAGGGTTGCAGAGTCAATTGTTATTTTTGCTCCCATATTCCAGTTAGGGTGCTTAAGGGCATCCTTTGCCGTAACGTTTTTAAGCTCATCCTTTGTTTTAGAAAAGAAGGGGCCACCCGAAGCGGTCAGCAAAAGCCTTGCTATCATACCCTCAGGCACACCCTGAAGGGACTGAAAAATAGCAGAATGTTCGCTGTCAACGGGAAGCATTTTCCCCCCCGTTTCCCTTAAAGCCTTTTTTACAAGCTGTCCGCCTGTAACCAAGGACTCCTTATTGGCAAGTGCAAGGGTTTTCTTTTCCTTAATGGCGGTCATAGTGGGGCGAAGTCCTGCAATTCCCACAATGGCATTAAGTACGGTATCACCCTGAAAGGCAGCCGCTTCTAAAACGCCCTTGTCACCGCTCAGCACCTTGGTAGAGGTATCCTTAACCTTTATTGCAAGTTCCTTTGCAGCTTCTTTGTCGCTCATTACAGCAATTTTAGGCTTAAACTCCCTTATCTGCTCTTCCATTAAAGAGACGTTTTTACCTGCCGCCAAAGCAGAAACCTGAATATTTTGCTTACGGGCAACCTCTAAAGCCTGAACTCCTATAGAACCCGTTGAACCGAGAAGTATAAGTTTTTCGGTCATCAGAGTAAACCTCCGTTAACAAAAAGACTTAAAACAGGCGCTATTAACAGTATGCTGTCAAATCTGTCAAGTATTCCGCCGTGTCCGGGAATAAGCCTTCCGTAGTCCTTTAAATTCACACTTCTTTTAATAACCGAAGCAAAAAGGTCACCAAACATTCCCACAATACAAAATGGTACTGTAGCAAGGCAAAGAGTAAGCATTACGTCGGTTTTTTTGAATATAAAGCAGAGAATAACCGAACAGATTATACTCCACACTACGCCGCCTACAGCGCCTTCAATAGTTTTCTTAGGACTAATATTCGGGCATAATTTATGCTTTCCTATAAGCACTCCCGTAAAGTATGCACCCGTATCGCAAACAGAGGAAAAATTAATTAAAAGCAGTAAATAAAAAAGTCCGTTTTCTCTGCTGTAAAGAGCGGCAACTGTTGAAAATGCATAGGAAATAATTATGGGAAAGGAAAGCGCAGCCGCAATACAGTTTAGCCCGAACTCTTTATTATAACGAAGGGCAATTCCCACTACAAAAACAGCATATATTACGGTAAAAAATGCGCTGTCAAGTCCTGCCCAAAGCTTCGCTGTATATGAAAGCAAAGCAAAAACGTTTACAAAGCCAAAAACAGCGCCGCCGATACTTGCTATTTTCTTTTTTATTATTCCTGTATTATTTAAAATCTCATACACACCGATAGCGGTTATAAGGGCAATAAAGGCGGCAAGAGCAATGGGGAAAAAGTTTCCCAAAACAAACATTCCTCCCACCACTAATATTAAAGCTGCTCCTGAAATAATACGTGTTAGCATAATTATACTCCTCCGAAACGGCGATTGCGACGGTTGTATTCATCAATCGCTTTTTCTAAATCACTTATGGAAAAATCGGGCCATAAAACGTTATCAAAATAAAATTCGCTGTAGGCAGACTGCCAAGTAAGGAAATTTGAAAGCCTATATTCCCCGCTTGGTCTGATAATAAGGTCGGGGTCGGGGTAATCGGCTGTATAAAGATAGGAAGAAATAAGCTCTTCGGTAATATCTTCTGCCTTTACACCGTCTTTAACTATACCTTTAACGGCATTTTTGATTTCATCTCTGCCGCCATAGTTAAGGGCAAGACAGGCGGTCATACCGGTAGCATCACTGCTTTCGGCTTCGCTTTTTTCCATCAAAGCCACAATATCGCTTGGAAGAAGTGACCTATCCCCAATAAACCTAAGCTTTATATTTTCGCCTTTAAAGTTGGTGGAATCCTTAAGATAATCACGTAAAAGGTTCATAATTCCTTCGATTTCTTCCTTAGGTCTTTTCCAATTTTCCGTTGAAAAGGCATATACCGTCAGATATTTTACACCGATTTTATTGCAGTATCTTGCAATTTCTTTAAACTTTCTGGCGCCTTCAATATGTCCGAAGGAACGGGGCATTCCTTTTTTCTTTGCCCATCTTCCGTTTCCGTCCATTATAATGGCAATATGCCCCGGAATATTCCGGGGCGTATCATTAATCTTTTTCTTAAAAAACATAATTAAATCTCGATTACTTCTTTTTCTTTAATAGCGGCTAAACCGTCGATTTCCTTGCAGAATTTATCGGTGAGATTCTGAATCTTCTTCTCTCCGTTTTTCTCATCATCTTCGGTGATTTCGTTATTTTTCTTCATAGCCTTTAGCTTTTCAAGGGCATCTCTTCTTATATTACGAACAGCAACCTTGCCGTCCTCTGCCATTTTCTTAACCTCTTTAACGATTTCTTTTCTTCTCTCTTCGGTAAGGGGTGGGAAGTTAAGACGTATAGCGGTACCGTCATTCTGAGGATTAATACCGATATCGGAGGTAAGAATAGCCTTTTCGATTTCCTTTAAGGTGGTAGCATCCCAAGGCTTAATCATAAGAATTCTGGGTTCGGGCATTGAAATTGCCGCCATCTGCTGAATGGGAGTAGGAACGCCGTAATAGTCAACGTTAATTCTGTCAAGTACAGATGCGTTTGCTCTGCCTACTCTTACTGCTTTATAATCTCTGTCAAGAGCATCGAGGGATTTATCCATTCTCTGTTCTGTGTTCTTAATTAAGTTATCCATAAATATCCTCCAAATATAATTATTTTACAACTGTACCAATATTTTCGCCCACCATAGCGCTAACAATGTTATCGGGCTTATCAAGGTTAAATACAAGAATTTCAATGCCGTTATCCATACAAAGAGAAGCGGCTGTACTGTCCATAACGTGAAGCTCCTTCTGAAGCACGTCAAGATGGGAAAGGGTGTCAAACTTCTTGGCATTGGGATTAATTTTGGGATCGCTGTCATAAACACCGTCAACGTTGGTTGCCTTAAAGATAACGTCGGCATCTATTTCGGCAGCTCTCAGCGCTGCAGCAGTATCGGTAGAAAAGAAGGGATTACCGGTTCCGCAACCGAAAACAACTACTCTGCCCTTTTCAAGATGTCTTACAGCCTTATTTCTGATATAAAGCTCTGCTATTTGTCTCATTTCAATAGCGGTCTGCACCCTTGCAGTAACGCCAACCTGCTCAAGACCGTCAGCAACAGCCAAAGCGTTTATGCTTGTAGCAAGCATTCCCATATGGTCGGCTCTTGTTCTGTCCATTTTTCCGCTGCTTCTTCCTCTCCAGAAGTTGCCGCCGCCTACAACAATAGCGATTTCAACGCCCATATCAACGCATTTTTTAATACTTTCGCAAATTTCAACAACCTTGTCAAAGTCAAGACCGCTGCCCTTACTGCCTGCAAGAGCCTCGCCTGAAAGCTTTAAAAGAACTCGTTTATAGACCGGTTTCATAAACATCCTACCCTTCGGTTTTATTCTTTATATTATTCTATTATATTTTACAATAATTATTGACTAATGTCAAATAGAATTTATGAGGGATTAGGGGTATCGCGTCGCGATACAGGGAGTAGGGAGTAGGGATTAGGGATTAGGGACGAGGGAAAAGTTTTCTATCCCCTATTCCCTTTTTCCCTATGCCCTCTTCCCTCTGTGCGCAGCACAGCCCTATTCCCTATTAAAAAACAGGCTCGAAAGAGCCTGTTTTTTAATCTATCTTCATATCTTTATAAATGGGATGAATGGAATACTGTCCGTCTATCATCCAGCCAACGCATTTATTTGTATCGGTAAGAATAGCTCTTACGTCCTTTTCTGTGCCGTTAAAAAGAAGGCTATACAGATCGCGTGTGCCGTTAATGGCATAATCAAGACCGTTTTCCCTCATAGCAAAGTTAAGTAGGCAGTCTATTTCATTTCTCCACTCCCAAGTTGCCTTTACGGTATGAAGGGATTTTGCAGGGGTAAAGTAGTTATCACAAAATTCCCTAAAGGTTTTGGGGCTATCTGCTAACGGACGGTAAAGAGGCCCTTTAGTCTGGCCTGTTATAGCGGTGGTAAAGCCGAATTTCAAATACATATCGGTAACCCACTGCTGCCCTGAAGTACAAAAAAGACCTAAAGGCGAGTTTTTAAGTTTTTCTATTTCTTCCATACAGAAAGCAAGGGTTTTATTACAAATACCCTTTCCTCTGCATTCTTCAAGGGTATAAACTGCTCCCCAATTTGCTATAGCATTTTCATGTCTTGGATAACCCATCCAAATTCTGCAAAGAGCTTTGCCGTCTTCGTGTGCTACGAAAAAAATATCATCACAGTCTTTAAGACAGCCTCCGTCCAAACGAAAATGCATATATTTATCATCCTGAGGAATGGTGGCTTTTAAGGCTTTATAGCCCTCGGTCTCACCGCTTCCGACAACGTATGCTTCAAATTTTATCATATGGGTTTCTCCTTTATCTAAGTTTATTTCATTATACTTTGAAAAGATGTAAAACACAATGAAAAAATTAAATGTTTTCCGTAATTTTTATTCACAGGGAAGGCAAACAGCCACTTCGCCCTTGCCCTTCCATAAAAGCTCCTTATTAGACGCCGGAACAAAGAATTTATCGCTCTTTTTAAGGGAATATTCCTCTTGTCCGTCAAAAAGAGTGAAGGCTCCGTCTGTTACCACACAAGCGGCATATTTGCCCGAAAAATCGGTGGAATATTCTCCGTCAACCCTTAAAAGAGAAAGGGAAAAACGCTCGGTTAAAGAACTATCCACGACGGGAATAAGTCCCATTTTGCTTTCATCTACACTTCTATAGTATTTTGCTTTAACCTCTTCTTTGCTCATTCCGTCATAGTGAAAGCAATCCCACATCTTTTCAAAACCAATACCGCCGTGAAGCTTAATGTCGGCAAGTTCAACTCCCGACGGGGTTTTTCTTTCGGGAATAACCATTAAATCGCTGGGCTCCTGAAGTTCAACCATAAGACAGCCTCCGCCGATAGCGTGGGGCACACCGCCCTCTACAAAATAAAGGTCGCCCTTTTTAACGGAATGGTTATGAAGGCAGGAAAGCATACCGTCAATATCCTGTCTTTCAAAAAGGTCTTTCCATTTTTCCTTTGTTATGCCCTCTTTAAAGCCTAAATAAACGTTAGCATCCTCGTCGGCTTCAAGTATATACCAGCACTCTGTTTTACCGAACTGACTGCCAAATTCCTTTTTTGCAAAGGGCACACTTGGGTGGCACTGTATAACAAGTCTCTCCCCTGCGTCAAGCAGTTTTACAAGAATAGACATCTTATTACCGTACTTTTCGGCAAGCGCTTCGCCAAGCATTTCTTTAGGATTATTTTCAATTAACTGAGCAAAATTTTCATTATGCTCGGTTATACTTACGCCCTCTTTTTCATCAGGCCTGTCGGCATTAAAGGCAGTAACGGTAGAGGCTATCCATTCCTCAGGACGCCTACCCCTTACCCTTTCACTTTTACCGCTAAAGGCATCAAGTCTCTCGCCGCCGAAGTATGCTCTCCATACTCTGTTTTCTTTAAATTTATAAATCATTTTAATCACCGATTATTTCATATGTACCGCTCAATAGAGGTTTGGTTTTACTGCCGTCTTTAAAGTTTGCCTTAATTTCACCGATTATATCCAGAGGCGCTGTAACCTTAAGTATAATGCATTTATCATTTCTTTCCCATTGGCTTTCCACTCTGCCGAACTTTGAGTCAAAATAAGCCTTGGCGCTGTTTAAGGAAGAAATAAAGGTGGGGATAATATCAATATATTCGCTTCCCTTAAAGTCATCATTTACCCTTATTCCTGCAATATCGCTTATAAAAAAGTGACTTATATCGCCCAAAAAATGATGGTTAATAGACTGCCAACTTAAAGGATTACCCTTATCATCAAAGGCATTAAAGCTTTCGGGAAGGGTTTTAAGTCCCCGTTTAACGAAGTTACCGTAATTGGTTCCCTCTTCCCCCGTTAAAATTCCATAGGCTAAATCGCTGTAGCCGTTACGGGAAAGGGCATATAAAAGATAACGAATACCTATCATACCGCAGTCGTGCATACCGCCGAAATCGTTAATATCTTTAACCAAATTTTTTAATGCTTTAACCTTGCCCTCTTTACTGAAAAGCTGGTGAACAATCGCCAAAGCGTAGGCAGAATGGGCATTATTTGCCACAAAGCCATTTTGGTCATCAATATAGGTTTTTGTTATCGCCTCTTTCAGTTCTTTTGCAAGGCTATCTGCAAAAGCCTTTTGAGGCTTCATATCAAGACGGTCAAAAATACGGTAGGCTTTAAGGGCGAACTGATAAATCATTACGCTATCCACAAATTCCTTTGTAGCAACCTCTCGGCTGTTTTTGGGCTTAACCCAGTCTCCAAGCCCATAATTTAAAAGTCCTTTTTCATCACGTTTATTGGATGCGTAGGTAAGATAATTCATTATTGCGTGGGCGTTTTCCTTTAAAATAACGTCTTTACCCGTATAACGCGCAACCTGATAAGGCACTTCTACAAGGATGTTATCCCATATAGGCCCATTACCCCAAGCAAAGCCCCAATCTCCTGTCGGCACTATACCGGGAATAGCTCCTGCCTCGTTTTGTGCAGCACGAACATTATTCATATACTCTCTTAAACTGTTTTCACAGGTAAGATTAATCAGCATATGCTCACATGATACCATAACGTCACCTGTCCAGCCGTTCTTTTCACGCTGTGGACAGTCGGTGGGGAAATAATAAAAGTTGGATAAATCGCTTCGTCTGACCATTTCCTGAAGCTGATTAAGGGTATCTGACGAAGAGCTGAAATTTCCTCTCTCAAAAAGCTCTGAGGAACATTCAAGGTACTGTACGGTGTCCTCTTTAGCCTGAGCTTCCTCCAGTCCTGTTACAAAAACACATCTGAAGCCGTGGTAGGTAAAGGGCGGAACAAATACCTCTTTTTCGGCCCCTTTGCAAATATAAATATCTCTTTGAGAGTATCCGTCAATATAAAAACTAACATTCGAATAAGAGGGTTCGCCCTTTTCATTTATATACTCACAGTGCTGAAGTTCAACGGTCTGCCCTGCCTTTGTATTATAAAGGGTAAGAAGGGGCAGTCCCGAACTGTTAAAACCAAAATCGTACATATATCCGTTAATGTCATTTTCGGTAAATACTCTGTCTTTAACGGGGAAATTTAATTTGTCGAACTTTTCGTGATGGCGGTAACTTCTGTCAAGGGTTGCCCTTCTGAATTCTTTAGCGGTGTGAACCTGTCTTACCGTAATAGGTTCTGCTTCGCAAATTTTCTTTTTTCCTCGGGGAGTTTCACCAAAAAAAGCATTATCCCAAGCGCTGTCATCAAAGGAAATAGAGCACCAATCCTCAATTTCTTTTCTTGCATCATAAAAGGTACCGCAACGCATATCATCAAAGGTTATGGGAGAAGGATGCACCTTTACGCTTTCGTCAGCTTCAATAAGGATTTTTTCTTCACCTATTTTGCCTTCTATTGCAAAGGAAAGCTGGGGTGCGCCGACGAAATCCGCCCTATTAAAATCCCAAATAAAGCCACCTTCGTTATTCTTAAAGCCGTTGCCGAGAATAAAGCCCAAAACGTTCTTGCCTTTATTTATATAGGGCAAAAGGTCATAGGTATCGTAGTAGCAAATATGGTCAGGGTTAGATATGTAAGGCGCTAAAAGTCCTTTGGTGATTTTTTCGCCGTTAACAAAAATATCATAAAAACCAAGACCGCAAACGGTAATAGAAAGTTCACTGGGTAAGGCATCAAACTCTATTGTTTTTCTCATATAGGGAGCAGCAACGTGATTTTCAAGAGTATTCCTATCCCTTGTCGCGCTTATAAATTTTTCAGACAGCATAAAAAAAGCCTCCCACTAGGCATAATTTCCTATAAGAAAATTATACCTAGCAAAAAGCACAATGTCAATAAAATATGATATATTATATTTTTATATTAACAAGATGGCAGATTCCGGGGATGCTTTCGCCCTGCATTACGGTTGTTGGAGAAAGAAGGGCACCTGTTGCGCAGTAAAGGATATTTTTAAGGTTTCCCCTTTTCATTTGGTCCATAATGTAAGAAGCCATCATAACGGCACTGCAGCCGCAACCCGAACCCCCTGCATGAACGTCCTGCCCTTCTCTGTCAAAAATCATTTCGCCAAAGTCAAAAAGATTATCACTTAAATCATAGCCTTCTCTTTTAGCAAGGCTTATTAAAAGCCCCTTTCCAACCACTCCCAAATCCCCCGTAAATATGGCATCATAGTCTTTGGGGGAGGTATCAGTATCCCTAAAAAATCTTAATATGGTAGAACAAGCGGCAGGGGAAAATGTCAAGAGAACACCATAATTTTTTGAAATTTGTTTTTTTACGAATGCATCTACACCGACAAAAATGGCGCACAATATTATTTTGGTAATAAAAACTTGACAAAATGATAATTTTATACTAAAATAATTAAAAGTGAAAGGAAGGTATGTGCCATGAATGAAAAAATAGGAAATAGAATTGAAAAATTACTAAAAGCCAGTGGATATACCCAGAAAGAACTCGCTTTAATGGTAGGTGTTACCGAAGCGGCAATGTCACGTTATCTTAAAAATGAGCGTGAACCCAAAATAGAAGTTGTTGCAAACCTCGCCACTGCCCTTAACACCACATCCGACTATCTCATCAGTGGAACTTCTTCAAATGAAGATTTTGCAGAGGTATATCGTCTTGTTGCAAGAAGTACCGCTAATATGACTGATGAAGAAAAAATGAAACTAATGAAGGTGCTGCTCGATAAATGATAAACGAACACGAATATACTGTAGTTCGTCTTCCCTCGAAGATGTATGACACAATCGAGAAAAAAGTCTTTTCTCTCTACAAGGAACTTAATATAACCAAAGCACCCATTGACCCATTTGATATTGCGAAACGTAAAGGTTATATAATCAAGCCTTTTTCCCATCTTGATAGAAGCACCTACATAAACTTTATACAAAACAATATTGACGGAATTAGTCACTATGACCCTGATGCTAAAACATTCGTAATATATTACGATGATACTCAAGGACTTCAGCGTGTTCGTTTTACAATTATGCATGAAATTGGACATATAGAAATGGGACATAAGCAAGAAAGTGAGCTGGCAAGAAAAATTGCGGATTATTATGCAGCATATGCCCTTGCCCCCTCACCGCTTATTGACCACTACGAATGCGAAGACTATATGGACATCGTTAATAAATTTGATATTTCTCAACCCTGTGCAGATATTTGTTTTCAACGATATACTAACTGGTTAAAGTATGGCGGAAACTTGAAAAAATACGAAATCAGTCTATTAGACTTCTTTCAATAAAGAAATTATAAGAAAGGACGGTGATGTGAAATGATTGTCGTTAAAAAAAGAAAAAGCATCGTAAAGATTGTTGGCGCAATCAATACAATGCTTCTCTCCGAATGTTGCCATTCGTATCTCGCTAAATACATAATAGCACCTTTCGGAGAAAAACGCAACAAAAATTTGAATAAAATGCAAAATTTTTGTTGTAAAAAAGTCAAAGAAAAATCTAAATTTATGTCACAAAGATGACGGAAAGGTGCAAAGTTATGCGTAAAACCATTTTAGATGATGGCTTTCACAGTTATCTTGTTGAAGGCGCATCATTCGTAGGTGCCACAGGGATTCCGGCGCTTATGAATTTAAAAAACACACAGATTCCCAAGGGTTTAATCCCCTTTGAAAAAGCCAAACAGACAAGCGATAAACGACAGTACGTACATTTTTATATGCACGATAAATTCTTTGCTGATGTTTTAACATCAACTACAAAATATGTAGATTTATTAAAGGAATTTGACGGAGTTATTTCCCCCGATTGTACAATGCTGATTGGTCAATCCCCTTGTCTTCAACAAACAAATACATATTTCAACCGTGCCGTAGGTTACTATCTACAAAAGCAAGGAATACCAGTTATTCCTAATATACGTTGGAGCGATGAAAGCAGTTTTGAATATTGTTTTCTCGGAGTTCCAAAAAACTCTATTGTATCTATAAGCACACACGGTTGCATTCGTTCAAATAAGCAAAAAGAAATCTTTAAGCAAGGTTTGAACGAAATGATAAAAGTATTAAATCCCACTGATGTTTTAGTTCACGGATATATGCCCGATGTGGTGTTTAAAGATTTAGAAGATAAAACTAATTTTCACCGCTATCCCAGCTTATTTGAACAAACACATCCTAAAGAGGAGTGTGCGTAAATGGGAACTGGTTTTAAAGGTGGCACTACAACTCAACACAGTATTTCTGATAATATTTCTTCACTAAAGAGTAATCACTCATATTCAAATGGCTATTTTGGTGTTCAGGGACAAGGTCGTTCTCATACAAGAAATATTATCAGCAAAAATCCTGTTGAAACTGCAAAGTCTTTCTACAATACCGCTGCAAAAGGCGGAATAGAGACTTCAAGAGGCAATTTAAAGTATTCAAAAATGGCTGACGGTACTATAATATCTTATAGACAGGTTTCTAAATCAGACGGAACTTCCGTTGTTGAAATCAATATTAGATACAGTACTAACGCTGGTGGGTTAAAATATCAAAAAATCCACTTTACTGAAGGAGATAAATAATGAAAACTATTGATATGAGATTTGATTCTAACATCTTCAAGCAGATGATAGGACAAACTTTCAAAAAATATCGCTCTGATGAATTTGTTTTTAACAATTCTGTTACAGGAATCATCGGCATATTTGTTGATGAAAGAGTTTATGAATTTCGTAACGAACAAAAATCGGTAGATTACTTTGGTGAACAGGATGACTATGCTGTATTCGGCATAACAGAATGTTCTGAAAACGAAATTAAATCTTTTTTTGACGATACAGAACAAATTGATACCCCTGTAAATCAAATTATCAAAAAAATCACTATAATCAACGAAAACCAACAAATTTTTGAGAACGGAACTCAAACATATAATGTTTGGTTAACAAGAGGTATTATCTTTGATTTATGTGATAGAGAAATTTCGTTTAAAAAGGATACCTGCCCTTTCTCTGAAGAAATTGAAATTTTTAGGGGTTATGATTTAATAAACAAATTTCCTCACAATACTGATTTTATTGATGGTTGGGATAATTCTAAAACCCCAAAAACAGAAAATCACATTATTACAATTGAATAAGAAACTATTAGTGTCTTTGCAAAAACATTAAAAACCCAAACAACTTTCTTGTAGTTTGGATTAGAGCGAAAAACCGAAAGCGTGTGGCAGTAAACTGTCACACGCTTTATCATTATGCCGACTTTTTCTTTTTCGTTGGCTTATCAGGTTCGATAAGATGCTTGTTGAGTTCGATATATTCAACAACCTGTGCATAGGCATCCTGGAACTTGAATACAACTTCGATATCTCCGCCCTCGTGCACGAAAATTTCTTCTACGAGTTCGGTAAGCAAAGGTCTTGTCAGACTTTCGATATTACCGTACTTTTTGAAACGTGCCACAAACTCGTTCTCTTCGGTAATACCGTCTTGGAACTGCTCAGCCGACTTGTTAAGTGAAGCGATTTTTTCGTCAGCAATCCTCAGCTTTTCGTTAAGCCGTTCCTTTAACATCTGATACTCATCCACTGTGATGACACCGCTTTTCCAGTCGGGATAAAGGTCGGTAATCATAGACACAAGTTTTTCGCGTTCAGAAACCTGGCATTTCAGTGCCTTCTCAATATGACTTGATTCCTTTTTTCGTGCGGAATTATTATTGATTTGAGTAAGCAGTTCGCTCATTGTTGTTGCCGTATTAATCATATTTTGAATTGTCAAAAGCACTGCCTGCTCCAACTTATCAATACGGATAGTGTGATTTGTACACGCTGATTTTTTAAGTTTCCTTGCTGTTACACAGCGATAGTAATGATACGTACCGTATGTGTGTTGATTGGTCTTTTTATTCATCACACGCTTGCAGTCGGCACACCG
>JAZSPU010000004.1:0-34815 GCA_045537575.1 Acutalibacteraceae bacterium | reverse complement strand
ATGCTGACGCTGAAGAAATAGCTAAAATGCAGGCAATGAGATTCTACTTCGACTACAAGACCGTTGACGGCGATGAAATTATCCTCGGCGACGACACCTTGAAAGTTGTTGAACGTGGTTTCATCTACAGAAATGGTTCTGTTGAAAATGGCGCTGCTGTGAAACGCTTCAATCTCGCAGAGGCTAAAGTAAACGAAAAGAAAGAGACTGCTTTCAACGTATGCTGGGCTTATAATGAAGCAACTAGCATGATGAGATTCTCTACCTATGTAACAGGCTTCGGTCTTAAAGACGATGACAGAAAGCTCGAAGTTAAGGGTTACATCATTGCTGAAGATGACGACGGTAACCGTTTCACTCTTTATGCAAACTCCATCAACAGAACAGTTGACGGTGTAAAATCTATATCCGAAGGTTTTGACAGCGACATCAACGCAGGTCTCCCCAAGGATTAATTAATCCAAATAAAAATCACGGTTCTTCGGAACCGTGATTTTTTTGTATATCTCTTTGAAAACTAAATGTGAGGATAGACGTCCTCGGCTGTCCGTTAAAACGGGATGTCGGGGACGCCATCCCCTACAAGATTCAAATAAAGATATACGGAGATACGGTAGGGGACGATGCCTACATCGTCCCGTTTGGTTTTGATAAGATAATATTGTTTTAACGGGCGGATGTGGGCATCCGCCCCTACATGATATCAATAAAGGTATACGGCAACATCGTAGGGACAGACGTCCTCGGCTGTCCGTTAAAACTTGTCAGGGGAGCTGTCACGAAGTGACTGAGGGAGCCATGGTGTCCTTTGTGTCCGTTGAAATTCTTGCCGAACAACTGTTTTATTTTCTTCTTGCTTTTTGTGATTTTATGCAGTATAATGAGTTATGGAATAAGGCAGACCATAACGGTAGGCGGTTAGCCCTCACTTTCAGAGGGCATTTGCCCTCTTATTTAAGGGGGTGATGCTATGGAGTATTATATAATTATTGTTTTAGTACTTATTGTAGCCACAGGTTACATTCAGAGCATAAAAAAATAACCGCCCCGTCCTGAGAAAACGAGCGGTTATTCGCACATATCAGGGCTAACCGTCTATCGGTTTGCCTTATTTCATTTATATTATATATCTTTCTTTCTGTTTTGTCAAGTCTTTTAGTTTCAACGGGCGGATGTGGGCATCCGCCCCTACAAGATATCAATAAATATATACGGCAACATCGTAGAGACAGACGTCCTCGGCTGTCCGCAAACACGGGATGTCGGGGACGCCATCCCCTACAAAATACAAATAAAGATATACGGAGATACGGTAGGGGACGATGCCTACATCGTCCCGTTAGGTTTTGATAAGATAATATAGTTTAACGGGTGGATGTGGGCATCCACCCCTACTATCCCTCGTCCCTCTTCCCTAGAACCTAACCCCTAGATCCTAGAACCTACCACACAAATAACATCAATTTTAATTGACTATTCCGCATTTTTATGTTAAATTTATACTGATAAGTTATAAAAATATAAAGGATGGTATTTTGTGAAAAAATTACTCTGTATTTTGCTTACACTGTGTATGCTTTTTACTCAGGCTATTGACCTTATTCCTGTTCAGGCAGCCACAAGTCAGCTTACCTATGAAGACACAACCCTCGGCAGTTATTATAAATTTACTTTTACTAAAGATAATATTTATAACTATGCCTTTGGCGCGCAGGAGACCTATAAAAACAATACCTTTATGCCCTTACACGCGCAGGCAAATATAAATTCCAGCGTAGGCTATAAGCAGGTAACCGACTCTGTAACAGGTCAAAAGTATGACACTTTGCAGATTAAAAACGGTGCAGGTATTAAATTTACTCCCCTTACTAAAGAAGGTCAGCCTTACGAGCTTACCCCCGGAGTAGAATATAGAGTAAAAATTCAGATGTTTAATCCTGTTTCTAATTCCTGGGCACACGCTTTTATGTGTGTTGGCGAATCTAATTCCTCTTGGAGTAACTTTATAGATATCGGCAACGGTACCTATAATTATACTACCTATCCTTACTCTACCGGTTCATCTCTTACCTATCAGGGCGGTATGGGTTGGCATTATGCTATTAAGGACGGCACCTACGGAAAAACCACCACCTTTGCTAATTTTAACAACGGTGTTTGTTTACATACTAAAGACAGCAGATTTGGTCTTAGCTGTTCTCATTCCAGAAGAACAACAGCCGCTCCTTATATCGAGCAAGAAAGAGTTTTAACTCTACCCGAAGATCACTTTGTATATGATGAAGTTAATAAATCCTATTCTGCTACCCGTACTGTTTACCAAAATAGCGGCTCATCATACGTTGCTACCTCTGCTAAATTAAATGTAAATAACTATCTTTCCTTCTATTTAGCAGGCGGTGACATCAGCACCTATGCAAAGGGAAATTATCCCCTTTACGGAAACGTTACCTATGACGATTTATTTGATGCAAGCGGAAAAGGCAAGGATAGCGGTACCGTATGGCAGATTGAGTCTATTGAAATCTGGGAAAAGTCGATAGGCAGAGTAAACTACCACATTGGCGACCAAGTTACTGCCGCTAAGGGTGAGGTAGGCACAGCGGTTGATATTGGTACCCCTGAGACTCCCGCAGGAAAGTACTTTATTGCATGGTACACCGATCCTGACTTTAAAAATCTTTTAACAACTGCTCCTATCTTTACCAAAGGTGTGACATATAACCTTTATGCAAAATTAGGCGTTTCCCCCGACGGAGCTACCTATAACCTACAGGGCGCAACACAGCCCACACTTAAAGGCTACACCTATATGAAGGATGGCAAATATACAACGGTTACTCTGGATGAAAGCGGATGGGCTTATAAGGGATATACCGCTGACGGTGTAGTTATGGGCAAATCCCCCGCAGGCAATGCATATAAGTGGAATCCTTCCAATACTACGAGCCTTGTCCAGACCGCTTCCGCAAAAGATTATGTTGCACTTGCTACTGATGCGCAAGTAGGAGAGCAGATGAACGGCGGATGGACCGCTTATTCAAACTACGTAATAAGAGACAAGGACGGTAATCCTGCAATTGCCAAGCCAAACACCAAATACGCCGTTGCAATTACCTATAAAAAGTTATCAGACGGTGAACAGAGCATTAACATAGGTGTGGGGCGTAAGGCAGCCTACGTTTCGGTGGGCGCTGACGATAGCGGCACCGTAGCATATAACTGCTTTAATTCCTCTGTCTATAACGTTAAAAATGAAGAAATTACAGGCGAATATGTTACCCAGACCTTTTTCGTAAACGTTAAGAACTTCAGCGAAGGCGACGTGCCCGTATTTTCCATCCACAACAGCGCTGCCGGTTATATAGTACAGCGTGTTGCATCTGTAAACGGTGTAAAATCCTATAAAGTAAACGGAACTACCTACTATCCTTACAGAATAATAAGCTATCCTCAGCTTGTTATTAAGGATGTTCAGATTATAGAAATAGAAAACGGCAATTCAGCGGTTTCCTATAACTATTACCAAAAGGGTGAAGGCTTTTCTGTTGTACTCAAGGATGCGTTGCCCAATACCCCGTTAGAGCCAACGGGCAACGTAGATTCCCATTGGTATGATAGTAAAGAAGCGCGAGGAACTAAATACAGCACCTATCCAATCGGCAATACCGCTTTATACAATGCAGATTACTATATGTCGCGGGACGGCGGCTTAAACACCGATGCCCCCATATTTGGCGAATTAGATACAGTTGCTCCCGTTAAAGTTACCAAGGGCGGCAGTCAGGTTAATGCCCTTAAGTACACTTCAAACAGCCCGATAGCCCTAGGGGATAATCAGCTATTCCGTCTTGACGATTTAAAGGACGGTCATACCTACAAGTTTACTGCATCCTTTAAGGCTGATGCAATAAATAGCGACCTTAAGCTTGTTTTTGCAACTGCTGATATGGCAAATGCTTTAAACAGCAGAAATATTACTGCTTCTAAAACTATTTTTGCTGATGATGTAACAGAAGGTGTGTGGAAAACGGTTACCTGTTACTTTACGGCAGATCCCAACGGTATAGTAGCAGACAAGGAAGCCCACGGCTTTGATTACAGATTTTTAAAGGGATACAGCTCCCTTTATCTCTATTTCGTTCAGCAAGAAGCAGGGCAGAACACCATTTATTTTGCAGACTTCAAGGTAGAAGACCTTGGTGAAGTAATCACCACAGGCGGCGCGTCGGTTCTTACAGATAGCGCGGCTCAATCTGAAGGAAAGCAGGCAATACGTTACTACTTCAGCTATAAAGCGGCAGGAACAAGAAATATAATTTTTGACGACGAAACCTTTACTATAATTGAGCGCGGCTTTATCTATAAAAACGGTATTCTTGAAAGCGGCGCAACCGAGTCAGGCAATTTCTTCAAAGAAAACAGATTTGTTTTGAGCACGTCAAAGCGTAATAATTTTGACGATTGTTGGGAAAATAAAAACGGTGTAATTACCTTCTCCACCTACGTTAAAAACCTTGATATAAATGACGATATCAGAAAGGTTCAGGTTAAAGCTTATCTTCTTGTTGAGGATTCCGGCGGTAATCAGTACTACATCTATTCCAATTCCACCAACAGAAGTGTAGATGGTATCAAAAACGGCGATCCCAAGGAACGCAGACTAATCTGGTCTGAAGAATTTAACGTGAATTCCATTTCCGAAATCAACAGCTTTACTCAAAAATATGATACCATGACAAGCAGTGACAGTAATCTTTCCCTTTCCACAAGCGAAGACCACTACTTTATTGACAGCAAAACCGGTGATTTGGTGCTTCGAATTACTTCCGACGGCAACAAAAACTATACAACTGCCAAGTCGGTAACAACAAGGGATATTATGTCCTATAAGTACGGATACTTAGAGATGCGCGCAAAGGTACCTTGCGGTAAAGGTTTATGGCCATCCTTCTGGATGCAGCCCGATAAATCTCCTTGGAACAAGACAAAGTACACAGGCGAAATTGATATATTCGAAGGCTACGGCGGACCTTATACAATGTCTGCTAATCTGCACAAGTGGTACACAAACTCTGCAGGTCAATCTGTAAGTACAACTATCGGCACAACCGGTAATATTCTTTCGGGTTCTCTTAAATACGGTAAAGACAGCGCTGCTTTTGCCGAGGGGTATCACACCTTCGGTTTTGAATGGACCCCCGAATTTATGGCATTCTACGTTGATGATGAGCTTTACTGTAAGATAGATATTACCGAGGAAACCGGCGAATACAACCCCAATATTCCGGGTATGGATTGTTTCCATAATTATTATTATATTTGTCTTAATAACTGGATGTTTACCGATCAGGATACGTGGGTAAATGCAAGTAACCGCGTAGAGAACCTACCCGATATGGGCACAGTAGATTACCGAATTGATTACATTCGCCTTTACCAGAACAATACGGAAGAAATTTACGTATATTAATGAAAAAAGCTTCTTCGAAAGAAGAAGCTTTTTTGCGAACAAGTGTTTAAACATTTTCTTGCTTTTTGTAATTTTATGCGGTATAATAGTTAACGGAATAAGGTGAGCCTAAACGGTAGGCGGTTAACTCTTGCCCCTGAAAAGGGGTGTTGCTTATGGAATACATAACATTAATTCTAATTATAGTTTTTTATTCTATTATTGCTATAAAAAAGAAATAAACCGCCCAAGCTACCAACTTTGCGGTTTATTTCTTTAAACTGTTAATTTCGGGGCGAACCGTCTATTCGGTTTGCCTTATTTCACTAGTATTATAACACGTTAAACGTAATATGTCAATAGGAGGGATGGTATGGCTTCGCCGTTAGCAGACAGATTAAGACCGAAAAACATTGACGAGGTTGCAGGACAGCGCCATCTGCTCGGTCAAGGTAAGGTGCTCAGACGAATTATTGAATCGGGCGAAATTCCTAATCTTATTTTTTACGGCCCGTCGGGAGTAGGTAAAACCACCGTTGCTAATATTATTGCCGAAAAATGCGGTAAAAAGCTTTATCATTTGAATGCAACCGTTTGTTCTACACAGGATATTAAGGATATTATATCTTCCCTTGATTCCCTTGAATGTGTAGGCGGAGTGCTTTTGTATCTTGATGAGATTCAGTATTTTAACAAGAAGCAACAGCAAATTTTACTTTCCTACATTGAAAACGGAGATATTACCCTTATTGCATCAACCACCGAAAATCCCTTTTTCTACGTTTATAATGCCATACTTTCACGTTCTACTGTTTTTGAGTTCAAAACTCTTGATAATACCGATATTGCCGCTCTTCTTGACCGAGGCTTAAGCCTTATTTCCAAAGAGGACGGTCAAAGCTACAGCTTTAGCGAGGGTGTGCGAGATAAAATTGCCCGAAGCGCAGGGGGAGACGTGCGCCGTTCCCTTAATATGCTTGAGCTTTGTTTGCTTAGCATAAAATGTTCAAATGACACTGTTATAACTGATGATATTGCCGAGCAGATTTTAGAAAATAATGCGGTGCGCTATGACAGAGAGGGCGATGAGCATTACGATTTGCTTTCCGCCTATCAAAAATCAATGCGCGGAAGCGATCCCGATGCCGCAGTTTACTATCTTGCCCGAATACTTGCGGCAGGAGATTTACCCAGCGCCTGCAGACGTTTAATGGTATGCGCCTGTGAAGACGTAGGACTTGCCTATCCGCAGATAATTCCCATAGTAAAGGCGGCAATTGACGCGGCAATGTTTGTGGGACTGCCCGAAGCCCGTATTCCTTTGGCTGATGCTGTAATTTTGGTTGCCACTTCTCCGAAATCAAATTCGGGCGAAGCCGCCATTGATGCCGCTATGGCTGACGTGGAAAGAGGTGTGGGCGGAGATATTCCAAGGTGCCTTCAAAACAAACACTTTGACGGCGAGGATGCCGAAATAAAGGGACAGCATTATCTTTATCCTCATTCCTATAAAAACCACTACGTTAAACAGCAATATTTGCCCGATAATATTAAAAATAAGAAATATTATCAGCCAAGTGATAATAAAACCGAGCAAAAATTCAAAGAATATCTTGATTTTCTCAAAAAACAAGAATAATTTTAAATCACCGTCAAAAAATAATGACGGTGATTTTTTATGTTTATTGATATTCTAAAAGCCTTTCTAATTGGCGGCGCACTCTGTTTTATCGGACAAATTTTAGTTGATTTCACAAAGCTTACCCCCGCAAGAATACTTACGGGATACGTAGTTGCAGGGGTTATTCTGGGAGCAGTAGGCATATATAAACCCTTTGCTGAATTTGCGGGAGCAGGAGCGCTGACTCCTCTTACGGGATTTGGATTTTTGTTAGCCAAGGGAGTAAAGGAAAAAATTATAAGTGACGGCGCAATAGGAATTTTAACCGGCGGCATTGGAGCGACAGCAGGGGGCATTACGGCGGCGCTACTTTTCGGCTTTATAATGAGTCTGATTTTCAAAGCCAAGGAAAAATAATAATTTATTCACAAAAACCGTATTGTAAAATTCATAATTGGACTGTATAATGTATATATAGAATAAATTACAGGCGGTAAAATGATGAAATTAGATTTTAAAACACTTTTCAAAATAGGTTTTGCAATATTCCTTGTGTATTTGTGCATAAATTATTGGAATACAGTATCGGTTGCTATTATCGGCGCCGCCGCGCCTATTATAATTGGTCTTGTTATTGCGTATCTTGTTAACATTATTATGTCGGGATACGAAAGGCATTATTTCCCCAAAAGTCAGAAGAAATTTGTTAAGGCTACCCGCAGACCATTTTGTATGATAGGAGCATTTCTGACCGTTATTGCCGTTATTGCTCTTATAGTGGTTATTGTTGTGCCTCAGCTTGTTTCCTGCGTTCAGGTGCTTATCTCAAAACTACCCGCCGCAACAAGCTACGTTACACAAAAGCTTAATAACGTTGATTTTATTTCTAAGGAATTTTTAGTAAGTCTTGAAAAGATAAACTGGCAAGAGGTTATTGATAAAATTACGGGAATTGCTACCTCTGGTGTGGGCAAGGTTGTTGACGTAGTGGTAAAATCGGTTACTATGGTATTTTCTGCCGTTATTACCCTATTCTTAAGCATAATTTTTGCCGTTTATATTCTGCTCAGCAAGGAAAAGCTAAAGAGACAGGCAAGCAAGGTTTTAAAGCATTATACAAAGCCTGACTGGTATAAAAAAATAGTGTATTTCTTTAATACACTTAATGAAAGCTTTCGCCGTTACATAGTAGGTCAGTGTACCGAAGCGGTGATTTTAGGTGTGCTTTGCACAGTAGGTATGTATATTTTGGGAATTCCATATGCGGCAATGATAGGCGCTCTTATTGCCTTTACCGCCCTTATTCCCATTGCAGGTGCATTTATAGGCGCAGGTGTTGGCGCATTTATGATACTTACCGAAAATCCCGTAAAAGCCCTTGTTTTCATAATCTATATTTTACTTTTACAACAGCTTGAAGGCAATATCATTTACCCCAAGGTTGTGGGCACGTCAATAGGTCTTCCTGCCATTTGGGTACTTGCCGCAGTTACGGTAGGCGGCGGTGTGTTCGGAATTGTGGGTATGCTTATCTTTGTGCCCATTACGGCGGCTATCTGGAAAATCGTTAAGGATGATATAAATAATAATCCCCGAAAGGAAATAGAAGTTGAAAACGGAATTTGAGACAATTTTAGAAAAAGGTTTTGCTCATATCCTTGAAAAGCTTGGTAAAGAGCAGGTTCAGCAGTATAAAACCCTTATGGCTTACTACCGCTGTGCTATGATGGAAATTGAAACCAAGTTTAACGTGCTGAATGAGGAATATTCGCTGCAGTTAGACCGAAATCCCATAAGCAGTATAAAAACAAGACTTAAAAGCTTTGAAAGTATAAAGGAAAAGCTTCAGAGAAAAGACCTTCCCTTAAGGGTGGAAAGCATTGAAGAAAATCTAAATGACGTGGCAGGCATAAGGGTAATTTGTTCCTTCCCCGAGGACGTTTACACCCTTGCCGACGCACTTTTAAAGCAGGACGACATAGAGCTGGTCGAAAAGAAAGATTACATAGTAAATCCCAAAGAAAACGGATACAGAAGTTTACATCTTATTGTAAGCGTTCCTATTTTCCTTGCAAAAGAAAAGCGTTATATGAGGGTTGAAATTCAGCTTCGCACCATAGCGATGGACGTTTGGGCAAGTTTAGAGCATCAGCTTCGCTATAAAAAGGACGTTGAGTTTACTGCTGAAATGGCAAGAGAGCTGAAAATTTGCGCCGAACTCAGCGCAGAGCTTGACAACAAAATGGATAAACTGAGAGAACAGATAAAAAAATAAAGGTTCAATTTTCATTGAACCTTTATTTTTATTCTTCAATAATTTTTGTTAATTTATGAATCTTGTTTTCAGAAGTGGTTATGGTTAAAATATCATTTTCTACCGTATAGGTGACGGGATTGTCTGCTATATAAAGCACGTTTTCCTCAAATCTGAAATTCTGTTTAGCGTCCTTTTGGTCGCCAACCTTAAGGGTAACGTTGCCGTCATCATAAAAAATGTAATAAGAATTTTCATAGGTTTGCTCGGTACCGTTATCGGTAATAGAATCAAGATTCCATTTTCCTAAAAGAACCTTTGCTTCTTCGGGAATAACAAATTCTCCTTTTTCATAGCTAAACTCTGGCAGACTTACGGTAATATCGCCGTCGGTGGAGTTAAGATAACCGCTGGGCGCACAGCCTGTAACGGTAAAGATTAAAGCGAAAATAATTAAAACAGAAAGAATGTGTTTCATAAAAATACCTCGTATAAAATATTCTTAATTTATTGTACCATAAACCTTTCCTAATTGCAATTATAGATTGTTTTTTGATTAAAAGTTTGGTATAATATCTATATATATGTGTTTATGAGGTGACACCATGGGTAAAATTATTGCGGTGGTAAATCAGAAGGGCGGGGTAGGCAAAACTACTACAGCCGTTAATCTTGTTTCTGCTCTGGGTATTATGGGCAAAAAGGTGCTTCTTGCCGATTGCGATCCTCAGGGAAATTCCACCAGCGGATACGGAATAAGTAAAAAAGAGATAACACGCTCTGCTTACGGACTTCTTATAGGACAGTATTCAGCCGAAGAAGCTATTATACATACTCAGTTTGAAAACGTTGATATAGTTGCTTCGGATATGAATTTAGCCGCGGCAGAGGTTGAAATGATAGATATTCAAAACCGCCACGAACAGCTGAAGCTTACTTTAGCGCGCGTAAGGGAGAATTACGATTATATCTTTATTGATTGTCCTCCCTCTTTAGGACTTATTACCATAAATGCCCTTGTGGCAAGTGATACGGTGCTTGTGCCTATTCAGTGCGAATACTTTGCTCTTGAAGGACTTTCACAGCTTATGGCATCTGTTCGTCAGGTTAAAAGGCTTTATAATCCCACCCTTGAGCTTGAGGGTGTGGTGCTTACAATGTATGACGGCAGACTTAATCTTACAAATCAGGTTGTAAACGAAATTAAGAAATTCTTTGCGGGAAAGCTTTTTGCAACGGCAATTCCCCGTTCTGTGCGTCTGAGCGAAGCGCCAAGCTTTGGTATGCCTATACAGTATTACGATAAGCGCGGTAAGGGTGCGGTTGCTTACGATAAACTTGCAGAAGAATTTTTGAAGAGAAACAGGAGTGTGTGACAAAATGGCAGTAAAAAAAGGCGGTCTCGGAAGAGGACTTGATGCTCTTTTCAGCGAAAATGCTACTGATGAAGGTAAGCTTTCAGAACTGGACATTCACGAAATTGAACCCAATAAAGAACAGCCCCGTAAGGATTTTGACGAGGAGGCTTTAAACGAACTTGCCGACAGTATTTCTGTTCACGGACTTTTACAGCCTATAGTAGTCAGACCGAGAGCAACGGGCAGATACGAAATAATTGCGGGAGAACGCCGTTGGCGCGCCTGCCGAATTGCAGGACTTACCCGCGTTCCCGCTGTTATAAAGGAGCTTGACGAGCAGTCAGCCGCTGAGATAGCATTGGTTGAAAATCTACAGCGTGAAGACTTAAATGCTTATGAAGAAGCGCTGGGATACAGCACACTTATTGAAAAATTCGGTCTTACTCAGGAGGTAGCCGCTTCTCGCGTGGGCAAATCCCGTGCCGCTGTGGCAAATGCCTTAAGACTTTTGAAATTAGATAAAAAAATCCTTGAAGCTCTCAGAGTCGGCAAAATCACCGCAGGTCACGCAAGAGCATTACTGGCTGTGGAAGGCGAAAAGAGAGACGAGCTTTTCGAACTTGCCCTTAAAGGCGCGTCGGTTCGAAATCTTGAGGCACTTGCTTCTAAGAAGCCTGCAAAGGCTAAAAAGAAGGAAGATAAGGTTTCCAACTTTGAAAAAGAGGTTGCCCTATCACTAAAGGAAGTTTTGCATCGCCCCGTTAAAATTACGGGCGGTAAAAACGGCAAGGGCAGTCTTACCATAGAATTTTACAGCAAAGAAGAACTTGCAGATTTTGCAAAGCGTCTTGCCGGAAAGGAGAACTAATATGGAATATAAAATGACACTTACCGATGAACAAAAGGCCATACTAAGCGGCGAAAAAGGCGAAGTTATGGCAAAGGTTATGGAATCGGTTGTACGTTACGGTGAGCTTTTCGGAGCACAGCGTCTTGTTAAAGTAACAAGCAAGTATAACCATCTTGTAACCTCCTTCGGTCTTAAAATGATGACCCCCGTTTTTGATTTAATGCAACAGCTTATTGATGCAGGGGTTGTGTCAAATCAACAGTTTTCGGTAGATCCCCGACCTCTTGATAAAAACGTTCCTGCTAATTTCTTGCAGAAGTTTATCTTTAATAATTTTATGTACTCTAAGCAGGATTTTTATGAAAATCAGCTTAAAGAACTTGGTCTTATGAGTGATGACGCCTTCACCTGTACCTGCTATATGGATGAAATGGGCAATAAGCCACAAAAGGGCGATATACTTTCCTGGGCAGAATCAAGCGCCGTTGTTTATGCTAACTCGGTGCTGGGCGCTCGCTGTAACAGAAACTCGGGAATTATAGACATTATGGGCTCAATTGCAGGTTTTGTTCCCGAATTTGGACTTTTGACCGATGAAGGCAGAAAGGCAAGCTTTATTGTAGAAATAAAGACCACCAAAAAACCCGAAGCGCAACTGCTTGGCTCAGCTATAGGTATGCGCGTTATGGAAGCCGTTCCCTACGTAAAGGGGCTTGATAAATGGCTTGGTAATGACCTTGATGATGCCGCTTGTACCTATCTTAAGGATTTCGGCGCCGCCACAGCTTCAAACGGCGCGGTTGGACTTTACCACATTGACGGTCTTACCCCCGAAGCAAAAGAGCTTGGCGAGAAGCTTATTAAAGAGGATGCCGAGATTTACGTTATAGACGATGCGGAACTAAAGAGAGTGTATGATAACTACCCTGTAATCTGGAAAAATAAGGACGCTTCTCCAAAGCTTTGCTTTATGGGATGCCCTCATATGAGCTTAGAACAGCTTATAAGCTGGACTCAAAGGGTTGAAACAGCTTTAAAAGAAGCAGGAAATAAAAAGGTGGTTATTCCCACCGTATTTACAGCCGCTCCCAAGGTTTTAGAGGAATTTAATAAAACCGAATATGCACCACGTCTTAAAGCTACCGGTGTAATTACTTCATATATCTGTCCTCTTATGTATATGAATAATCCTTTATGTGCTAAAATGCCCGTAATTACTTCAAGTAACAAGCTTCGCACATATACTACTGCAAGATACTATACTGATGATGAAATTTTAATGCAGATTACAAAGGGAGGTAAAAAATAATGAAAACCTTTAAAGGAAGAATTGTTGCTCCCGGAACGGTAAAGGCGCAGGCACTAGTCAGCCACGGCGGACTTAATACCCTTGCTTCTTTCCAGAAGGCTTTGCAGTTCGGAGATAAAAAAGCCACCTGCGGTGATCAGAATAATCCCGACCTTTACGGTCACGAAATGGTGGGCAAGGCGCTTTGCCTTCCTATGACTATTGGCTCTACTACGGGCGGATTGGTGCTTTACTGCGCCTGCGCTATGAAAAGACAGCCTGCCTGTATGCTCTTTAGTGAGCCTATTGACTCCCTTGCCGCCGCAGGCGTTATACTTGCAGACGTGTGGCTAAAGGATATAAAAATGCCCGTTGTGGATTCCCTTGGCAGTGAGTTTTTAGAGTACGTAAAAACAGGAATGAGCATAACCGTAAATGATGACGGAAGCGTAAGCGTGGAATAATTTATGAATTTAGCAGATATTAAAACTGTCAAAGAGCTTTTAACACCCTTAGGCTTCTCCTTTAAAAAATCATTAGGTCAAAACTTTCTTATTGACGCAACCGTCTGTCCCGCTATGGCAGAGTCTGCCGCTGACGGTGAAACAGGCGTCCTTGAAATAGGCCCCGGTATAGGAGTTTTAACGGTAGAATGTGCAAAGGTGGCAAAAAAAGTAGTTGCTATTGAGCTTGATAACCGCTTAAAGCCCGTTTTAGCTAAAACTCTGGCAGATTATCCCAATGCCGAAGTGGTTTTTGGGGACGCTATGGAGCTTGATTTAACTGCTCTTATTAAAGAAAAGTTTTCTGACTGTAAAAGGGTTTCGATATGCGCCAATTTGCCCTACTATATAACCTCGCCTATAATTATGAAGCTTCTGACAAGTAAGCTTCCCATTGACAGCATAACCGTAATGGTGCAAAAGGAAGCGGCAGATCGTCTTTGCGCCGAGGTTGGAAGCAGACAGGCAGGCGCGGTAACGGTTGCAGTTGCCTACTATGCTCATGCTCAGGAGCTTTTTGACGTAGGCAGAGACTCCTTTATGCCTCCGCCAAACGTAGATTCGGCGGTAATCAGACTTGACGTATTAAAAAATCCGCCCGTAAGCGTAAAAAATGAAGAATTTTTCTTTTCTCTTGTAAAGGCTTGTTTTGCCCAAAGAAGAAAAACCCTTTGCAATACCGTTTCAAATACTCTTGGAATAGGTAAAGAAAAAATTGCTGCTGCACTTAATGAGCTGTCTCTCAGCGAGACTGTAAGAAGCGAAGCTCTTACCTTTGAGCAACTGGCCCGTTTAAGCGATTTATTATCATAATAATAGAAAGACAAACACTCCGCTTTCGCGGAGTGTTTGCCTATTTTAAAGGGGTTTGAGGAGAGAGTTTTCCTTTCGGAAAACCTTATCAAAAAGGCTGCGGCTTCCTTTTTGATGAGTTTATTATAAAGTATAAATTTTATCATTCTGTGAACAAAATTTTAACTTTTTAAGTGAATACAATGAACAATATCGGTCAATAATACTTCATAGAAAAAGAAATTATTAAAAAATGGTGATTTTATGAAGTTTTATGAATCAAAGGTTGCAAAATTTATTGCGGGAAAAGGCTTTTACGTGGTTTTGGCGATATGTATGGCGGTTATCGGTGTTGCCGCATATTCCGCTATGGAAAAAAGTTCTCCCGAGCCCTTTATTCAGGAAAGCCAGCAGTCCGAAAATAATGAAAGCTATATAATTCCCTCTTTTCCCAACGAAAATCAAGAAGTGAAAACTCAGATGAATGATACTTCTTCAGACGGCGAAGCAACCGACGTTACTGATGAGACAAATCCCCCCGTTTTTATTATGCCCATTGAAGGAACGGTATCAAAGGAGTTTAGCCCCGATACACTTATTTTCAGCGAAACCTATAAGGATATGCGGGTACACACAGGTGTAGATATTGCTCCTTCCTATGCCAACGTGGTAATTTCTGCATTTTCGGGAACGGTTATCGGTGTAGATGAAAATACAGTTTACGGAACGGTGGTTACCGTTGACCACGGCGACGGTGTAATGCTGAGCTACTGCGGACTTAAAAACGTTACCGTTAAAAACGGCGATTTAGTGGATAGCGAAGAAATTCTGGGCGAAATCGGTACAGTACTGAATGAAAGCGCAGATAAGCCCCATCTCCATCTTGAACTAATGCTTAACGGTGAATATGCCGATCCTCTTTCTCTTTTTAACTAAAAAAGCATCTGCGAGTTTTTCGCAGATGCTTTGACTTATTTCTTTTCTTTTTTAGCCTTTTTCTTAGCGCGTTTTTCTTCCTTTGCCTTTTTGATATCGGCAATATAGGGAGTTTCCTTTGTAACACTTTCAGCATCGGGCTTAATTTCCAAAAGCTCCGGATGAGCAAGGAAATGGCGGAAGCGTTTAAATGCCTTGGAATAGTAAAGACCGGAACATATTCTTTCATCCATTACACAGCCAAAGGGCATACATTTTTCAAAAACAATTTCTCCGCCCTTTCTTGTGGGAACCTCTCTGGAATTACCCATAGCCATAAATACGCTTGTTGTTCCGAAGTTGTATATATGGTGGAAAATGTGATTAGTTCTGATACTGGCAAGATTGGTAATGCCCATACTTGCGTGGAAGGGAGAAGCCTCAATAACAGAATAGGGAAGCAGACCGTGTTTATCGAGCCACTTAAAGAATTTAACGCCGAAATAAAGCAGTCCCGGAATTTTTAAAAGTATGCTAACCAGCTTATCGGTCTTGTTGTTGTCACCGGCCTTACGGTTGTTGGCAACGTATTCGTTTATTTTATCGTTAATATCAAAAATGGTGTCCGAGGGGTCGCACTTGATTTTGGACATTGTACCCTCGTCGGAATCGTTTTTCAAAACAACCATTGAAATTGCAAGTTCTTTTCTAGCGTAAATACGTCTGTTTACAATAAAGCGGTTAAGATAGGGAAATTCGCCCACGAGTCTTACATAAGCCGCCATAATAAGCGCCATATGGCTCATAGAAATGCCCTCTTTACGCTTTGCGTTTAAGTATTTCTGCATGGGCTCAAGAGGAATATCAATTTCAGTAAAATTAAGGGAATCGCAACGCTCAACCATTATATGCGGAACGACGGCATATTCGCCTGTCATATTAGTTATTTTTTTACCGTCAGGTCTCATAAAAAAAGCTCCTTATTATTAATAAATTATGAACAACCATTTCTTATAGGATACTACAAAATGGCGAAAAAGTCAATAAAATGTCGATTTTTGCGGCTGTTTTTTCACTCTACTGTCGGTAGAAAACCTTGCAAAAACCCCTTGATTTAAAGGTTGTTCGGTGATATAATATGTATGAAAGTTAACTAATAAATATTAAAGGAAGGAATACTCTTGAAGGAACTTAAAGCTATAATTGCAGAGAATATTACGGTTCTCAGAAAGTCACGCTTAATGACTCAGGGCGATTTGGCTGAAAAGCTTAACTATTCCGATAAAGCCGTTTCAAAATGGGAAAGAGGCGAATCGGTTCCCGACATAGCAGTTTTAAAGGCTATCGCCGACCTTTTCGGTGTTACGGTGGATTATCTTTTAACCAGAGACCATAAGGTTTATAAAGAAGAGCGTAAAGAGGTCAAAAAGCGTAAAAAATCCAACAGACTGTTTATTACGCTTATCAGCGTTGTTGCCGTGTGGCTTGCCGCAGTAATTGTTTTTCTTAATTTTGACAGTTTTTTAAGCGAACTGAACGGAAAATGGCTGGTATTCGTTTATGCTGTTCCGGTTTCAGCAGTAGTGGCGGTAATTTTTAACTGTATATGGGGAAAGCGTATTTTAAATATTATTCTTTCGTCCATAATATGCTGGTCATTAATTTCAAGCGTTTATCTCACGTTACTTATTACTCAAAACAGCAATATGTGGTTGCTTTTCGTACTGGGCGCACCGGTTCAGGTTATGATTTTGCTGTGGTCTAGACTACATTTTAAATGAGCATTGATTTTTTAAATAATTTGTGGTACAATAAATAAAAATGATGTCAGGAGGACATATAGATTATGAGAAAATTAACAGTTACTGAAAAAATCTTAATGGCTGCAGGCGCAGTTGTTATCGCAGGCGCTGCTGCAGTTGGTATCGCTACTCTTATTAAAAAGAAGAAAGAGCTTAACGGCGAAATCAAAGAGCTTGTTATTGAGTCTGATGAAATGGACGAGGAAGAAGCCGAAATCGAAGAATAATTTTTAAAAGCGATACGCAGGTGTTAGCCTTGCGTATCTTTTTTTTATATGATATACTGATGATAATAAACTATCTGTTGAAAGGGAAAGCTATGCTTAAAAATCTTTTAAAAGTTTTTATTCCTGTCTTTTTGATTTTTTCTTTCATAATGACGCCTCTTTCGGTATCAGCTGTTGAAGTTCCTACAGTATTTATTCACGAATACGGTAAAACATATACGGTTACTGAAGGAGTAGAGCAAAATAGTACATATACCCATAATGCCATGCCTCATATAATCCCTGACGGTAAATACTTTATCGGATGGTACGATGAAAACGGTAACCCTACCAACAATGTAAAGGTCACCACAGAAGGTAATCTTTATGCAAGATATAAGGATTATGTAGGTGACGGTGTAGCTGTAAACTATAGCGGTGTTACCGGTAAACCCGACCTTAAAGGTGTAAACTATATAAAAGACGAAGTATATGATACTGCTGTTGATGAAACAGGCTGGGCGCTTTCCTCTTGGAGTGCTGAGGCTGGCGGCGCTTTAATAGGCAGAGCCTTTACAGGTAGCGCTTATGCTTGGGAGCCTGCAGAAAAAATGGCAAACAGTCAGGTGGGCGCTAAGCATAACGGATATGTTACTTCATCTGTAAATAATCCTGTGGGAAGTGTGACAGAAATTGGTTGGGCGGCATATTCTAATTATATTCTTCGCGATAATGAAGGCTATGCGGTAGTGCCTAAACCTAATACCAAGTATGCCGTAACCATTACCTATGAAATGCTAGAAGAAGGAAACATTACCCTTTATCTATGCGCAGACAGAAAATTAAATCAAATTGAGGCAGGCGCCAACGCAACAGAACCGTCGGAATATAGCAATAATTACGTTAAAGCGGGTTTAAATATGAAGGATGTTAAAGCGGGGCAACAACGTACCCACACCTATTATTTAACTACCGCTGATTTTGAAAATTCTGTTCCTATGTTATCTATCCATTGTCTGGCAAGTTCCTATATGGCTCAGCGTGTTGAGTCTGCTTTAGGCTCTGACGGAAAGGAATATGCTTCATATAAAGTGGGAGATACTACCTACTATCCCTATAAAATAGTTTCTACTCCAAATGTTGTTATACGAGAAGTAGCAATTAACGAAGTAGAAGAGGGCAACGTGGTAGTTAATTACCAAAATTATACTAAAGATTCAGGCTTTTCTGCCACAGTAATTGACGGTGCGCCCAATACCCCTGCACCAAAGGTGGAAAGTACATCAGCCACACCGAATCTTTGGTATTCAAATTTAAATGGACAAAAAACAGCTGAAACGTCTGTCTTCCCTGTAAAAGATACTACTTATTACAGCATTTCTTATCTTGCTGATAATAAAGAGGAATTTATAAATTCTAAGCTTTATTTTGACGCAGATGAAAAATCTGTGCTTAAAGACGGACAAATGATTAATGCATTTACCGATTTTAGTATGCTAAGGGTAGGAAATGCGAAAAACGGTAATACATATAAACTTTCCTTTTCCCTTATGGCAGAAAAACTGTCTTCGGATATTACTATAGATATTGCCTCTGCTCATTGGTGGGATGCTTCGAATTTTAAAAATTCAGTCAATGCTCAGCCTTACATAATTAAAAAAGAAAATATTAAAGCAGACGGTAAAACTTGGTATGATTTTGAGTACTACTTTACTGCAGACCCAATGGATACTAACTTTGACGAAAATGAAACAGGTGTTGATTATAATACCTATGATAATCGCGCAAATGCCCTATTTATGCTTTTGCAAAATGCTGACAGCAACCTTTACTTTACCAATATAGTTTTAACCGACCTTGGCAAAGTATTAAACACTGCAGGGGCTTCAATACTTAAAGAGGATGAAGCCAAAACTATAGGCAGTCAGGCTATGCGTTTTTATTTTGATTATAAGACAGCCGACGGCAAAACCATTACTATTGATAACAAAATCTTTAAAGTAATTGAACGTGGATTTATATACAGAAATGGTTTTCTTTCTTATAAAATGCAGGAAGCGGCAGGCTTTAATGCGGCCTCCCAAAATCTAAAAACAACTAAAAGTTCTAATTTTAGTGAGTGCTGGAAGTATAATCAAGAAACAGGTGTTATGACCTTTTCTACCTACGTTAAAAATCTTTTCCTTTCCGATTTGAGAAAAATCGAGGTTAAGGCATACATCATAATCGAAGACAGTTTTGGAAATAGACATTTAATTCATTCCGACACCATTAACAGAACTATTGAGGGTGTTAAAAACGGCAAAATAGATGACCCCGATGACAGAAAATTAGTGTGGAGCGAAGAGTTTGACTATTATAGTTCGATTTCTCAGGTTAGCACATTTACTCAAAAATTTGATTCTATGACCTCAACAGACAGTAATCTTTTGCTTACCGAAAGTGAAGATAACTATTTTATAGACAAAGATACAGGAGAGCTTGTTTTACGTCTTACCTCTGACGGTAATAAAAATTATACAACCGCAAAATCGGTAACAAGTCAGGATATTATGTCCTTTAAGTACGGTTACGTGGAGGTAAGAGCAAAGCTTCCTCGAAGACACGGTACTTGGCCTACCTTTTGGACTCAAAGTGATAAATCAGCCTTAAATAATTTTGAGTATTTAGGCGAAATTGATATTGTTGGTACGGGAGATACCCCTGATACTATGTCCATTGCCCTTCATAAATGGTATAAAAGGGCAGACGGAACCTTTACAAATACCGCTATCGGTAAGCATAACGTGGGAAAAGCAGGTCATTACCTTTACGGAAAGCCTATCTTTGAGTTTGAAAACCTTGAGGACGCTAATGATTATCATGTTTACGGCTTTGATTGGACAAGTGAATATATGGCTTTTTACATCGACTCAAAACTTATTTGGAAGGTGGATATAACTGACGAAACGGGTGAGTTTGATAAAACCGTTTTAGGTATGGATTGCTTCCACGGTTATCATTATCTTTGCATAAATAACTGGGTGTTTACCGAGGATAAAACTTGGGCAGGAGCAGAAAATTTTGTCGAGAATTTAGAGGACTTTGCCCAAAACGGTGTAGATTACCGTATTGATTATATTCGACTTTATCAAAACAGCAGGGAATATATACATATTTACTAATTGAGTTTTGTATCAAAAATGTTAAAAGATAATCGTTATTGCTATTGAATACGGTGCTTCCCATAAACGAAGCCGAAGCCGCCCACGCTTTACTTTCCGAAAACAAAAGCTGCGGAAAAGTAGTATTAAATGTTAAAGATTAATCAAAAGACGGTTAAACTTATAGTTTAACCGTCTTTTGATTTTTATGCAAAATAATTATTGTTAGTGGAAAATCATGTAATTATAATTTTTCTGCTTTGATGATTAGTTTTTCTTTTATTGCTTTTTCGAAAATAAATATCAAAAGATTAAAAACATCAGTTGTTTCAATGAAGTCAAAATTTTTATTTTTATATAGCATTAAATCATCAAGATATTCGAGAGGATTGATTTCTGTTATGTTGCTGTCTTTTGAAAATATATTTTCAAATTGGTGATAATCACGAGTAAATCCTTTCCATCCGTTTCCGTCAAGAGATGGTGTATCATAAATATCATCTAAGTAGCCTTCCCAAATATGAAAGGCTTGGTATCCTTCAAGATAAAGCACGATTTGACCTTCGCCTTCGTAACCAACATAATATGTATAATTATTTTTTAGGTTTGAAATGTCCATTATCTAATATCTCCTTTTAAACACAAGGGGGCAGTTCTTGCGTGTGCTTTAAAGGGATTTAAGAACTCTTCCCTAATACCTCTTCCATAAACGCTCTACCTGTCGCTGAGCGACACTAGAATTTACGGGCAATAGCTTATCATAGCGGAGAAGTTGCCTTTTAAAAGTGCTTCACCATGGTCGGCGGGAACGAAGAAGGTATCAAATTTATTAAAGGGCATACCGTCAATTTCGCCGCTGCCTTCGATTATAAATAGGCAAACGAAGCTGTCATTGGGCGTAAAACGGTACTCGCCGTCTATATCTAATTTAACCGCTTCAAAATATGAACAGGATGAAAGCAAGGTTTTTGTTCCACTAGGAATAGCTTCCTTGTTTTTTTCTTTTTCATCCTTCATAGGACTAAGATTAGATACTTTAAGCGCCTTTTCGGTATGAAGCTCTCTGGGTTTTCCGTCAGCGCCTACTCTTCCAAAATCATAAACGCGGTAGGTAACGTTGGAGTTTTGCTGAACCTCGGCAATTAAAAGACCTGCGCCGATAGCGTGGATAGTGCCCGAGGGAATAAAATAGCTTTCACCTTTTTTACAAGGCACAAAACGAAGCACGTCCTCGATTTTGTTTTCATCTATGGCTTTTTGAAGCTCTTCCTTTGTGCAGTCCTTTTTTACTCCGTAATAAATTCCGGCGCCCTCTTTGGCATCAAGTATGTACCACATTTCAGTTTTTCCGTACTGACCTTCATTTTTAAGGGCATATTCATCGCTGGGATGAACCTGAATGGAAAGGCTCTTTTCGGCATCAATAATTTTAAGCATCTGCGGAAACATTTCGAAAGCGGCAGCTTTTTTGCCCAGAGCTTTTTCTCCTAAAATGCTAACGGCTTCGGTAAGGCTTTTTCCTGAAAGGACTCCGCCGTCAACGGTGCTCTGACCGTCCTTGTGGGTGGAAAGCACCCAAGCTTCCGCAACAATGTCCATATCCTCTATGCCGAATTTGTTTTTTATAATGCTGCCGCCCCAGAGGTAATCCTTAAAAGCGGGAGCAAGTCTTAAAATTTCACTCATAACCCAAAATCTCCTTTGATTTTATAGGTAAATTATACTATAAAACACTCCCGCTTTCAAGCCGAAAACTATTTATACTCGCCTGTTTTTTCGTATTCCTTAACCGCCATAAAGAATCGGTCTGCCTTTTTGGCTGCTTCGGAAAAGCTGTTGTTGTACCACCAAGCGCAGAATATTGCGCCTATTTCAATAACCATTTCAACAAAGGCGGCAACGGTGTTTTCATCGGTATTAATAATATCAATGCCGAATTTTTTAAGAATCATATTTATAATCACAATTACTATCATAATTGTTCTGACAATTGTTCCTTTTGTAATTTTAAATTTCATATTTTATCTTCCTTTATCTGTTTTTTAATATTTTCTTTTTGTTTTTCATAATTTTCCCCTTCACCGAAGAGAAAAGAGTAGGAAAACAGAGCAAAGCCGTTAGTAAACGGATTATCTTTTATAAGGCTAATTTGTTTTGCCACAATATCTGTGCCGTCCTTCCACTCGATGCTGTCGGGGTTTTGGTCGGTGTCAAGCTTATAGGGTGCAAGTGCAATATAAAAATAAGTATCGGTATTAGATAAATACTGTGTCCACTCGGTTAAAAGATTTTCAAATTTAAAATCTTCTGACGGATAATCAAAACCGAAATAAAGCTGAGGCAGTACCGCATCTATAAAACCTGCGCGGCACCAATAATCAACGTCTGCATAAAGGCAGTTTTCGTTATTTTCAATATCGGCGGCAGGACTTATGCTGAAAAGAATCGGTCTGTCAACATTGTAAACGGCAGAGCGAACACCGCTTATAAGAGCATTTACGTTTGCTCTGCGAAAGTTGTCAAGGGAAAGGGGTTTTACCGTTTGAGCGCAGTAGGCGTTATATGAAGTAAGATCAAAGTAGGGGCTGGTTGTTGGATAAAAATAATCGTCAAAGTGGATTCCGTCAACGCTGTAGCGATTAAGTATTTCCCTTATGGAATCAATTATCAGCCTTCTGACTTCCTCGCGGGATGGATCAAAGTAAAGTCCCTTTTCGGTGTCTCCTATGCAGTGTGAAAGGCTGTGAGCAGGGCTTTCGGCATTAATCTTTTCAAGGTCGCTTACAGATGAAGATATTCGATATGGGTTTATCCAAGCGTGAAAGCGTATATCTCTTTTGTGACAGGCTTCAATCATAAAGCCCATGGCGTCATATTCAAGGTCTCTTGCCCAATCGGTCAGGGGATAATAGGCAGAGGGATAAATGCTGTCGCACATGGCTCTTACGTGAATAAACATATCGGTTATTCCTATATCCTTGCAGTTATCTACCGCCGCGTTAAAGCTTTCCTTAAAGTCGCCGCTTACTGCTAACTCCATAAGCTCGGTAAAGCTTAAATACATCCCCGCAAATTCTCTTTCTTTTTTTTCGGGGTTTTGTTCTTTAGCCGAACAGGAGCAAAGCAAGAAAGCGCAAAGTAAAAGAGCAATAATTTTTTTCATATCAGTATATTCTCTCCTTAAAACTGCATACGATATCTTTAAGCTTAAATTCACCGCTGCCTTTTATTTTTATGCCGATACTTCCTTTTTTATAAGGGGTGGGAACAATATAGCTTTTAAATTCCTTACCTGCATTAATGCTGTACCTGTCAAATTCCTCGTTTTCGTTAAAAAGAATAAACTCGGCAGGGCATTTAATAAGAGCATTAAAGGAAATGCGGTCAAGATTATTAAAGTTCTTGCTAAAAATAGCAGAGGAAAGGGAAAACTCAGGAATTTTTTCTTCGGTGCCTGATGCTTTTGTTATAATATCCTTTTCGCCGAAAAGCTTTGCTGTGTAAAGCACCTGCCCGTTACTTGACGATAAAATAAAATATTCCTTTCCGCCGCAAAGAAAACCTGAAATAAAGTAGGCTTCTTCGGGAGCATCCCACAAAAACCAGGTCAGCTTATTTTCCTTTTCTCCCTTTTGATTAGACAGATAACGGAAACCGCTGACTCTTGCATCCATAAGAAATAACTTGTTGTGCAGACCTAAGGCATAATAGCCGTTTAAATCTGCCGCAAAAGCGTGGGTAAGATTATTTTTCGGTATATCGGTAAGTAAATTGGATATATCGGAAGACAGCTCGTAAATACTTCCTTCGGTATAAAGATTACTTCCGTAAAGGGTATAAACAACACCGTCGCTGTGAAACCATACCAGCCTGTTGGCGCAGGTTACAATGGTGTCGGGAAGGTCACAGCCGATAGTATCATTTATCTGTGTTACGGTGCATTTGGGCTTTTCAAAAACAAGTCCTTTACTGTCTATTTCCAGCTTTTGCAAAGATATTTCATCGGTACATTTAATGGATAAACGGTACAATTCTCGTTCTTTAAATGCAATAATATATTTGCTCTGCATCGAAAGGGCGGTTAGGTCATAACTTTTATTTCCTACCGAAACTGAATAATCCTCGCAAAAATAAAGGTGCTCTGTTTTGCTTGAATAATAAACCTTGTTTCCGCGGTTCTCACCGCCTGCAATAAAGAGACGGCTGTCAAAAAGTATTGGACTTACACTGCTGCTGAATATTTCGTAGTCTGCGCCGGTAACGTCGGCATAAGAATAAATACGCAAAGACTCTACATCAGGAATACTTGGCATTCTAAAGGGTTCACCGTCGCGTCTAAAGTAGATTTTTCCTATGGCGCGGTTGACGGTAATATAAAGCTCAATGCCCATATAGGTGAAAATAGACGATTGACTTTCACCACCTTCTATCATTACGGTTCTGTAGGATACCTCTGAAGTATAATATCGAATTTCAATAGGCGCATCCTTCGCAAAAGCTGAAGGCAAAGTAAAGTTATCAGATAAACCGTCCAGAATAAATCTTGCTTCAAAGGATCCGTTTAAAAGGTTTACACCTTCGGGACGGCTTTCTTTAAACTCCCTTCTGACATTAGAGTCAGCAAGATTTCCGTATCCGTTTTTAATGATAATAGGCCGATATAAATTTTCAGTCGAAATTTTTATAAAACTTTTATAATCTGCGCTCAGCTCATAGTAAAGCACTTCTTTTCTTTCTTCGGCAGAGGTACTGTTAATTATATGAACAGGCAGTATTACAAAAATCCCGCTTCCCGAAATTTTTTTGGATTTTATAAAAATAAGATTTTTAACGTTGTATTTTTCGGTGTTACTGCTGTTTTTTAACTCTATATTAGCAATACTGTGGGCGGTGCCGTTTGTGTCTATTGCAAAAAAATCAATTTTGCTGCCGCTGTAACCCAGATTTTTTACCAGAGCGCAGAGGTTATTATAGCTGTTAATATTTTCAAAAGGAAAATTAGAATAATATATTTTAATATCCTCATTAGTTATTTCGTTACTTATAAGTCCGTTCTGGGTAGCGCAAATGCCGGGGCGTGAGGAAAGTATGCCGTTCTTGTTCCAGATGTTACGTCCGTCTGACAGACGGTCCGTATCAATAAATGCAGGATGTAAAGAGGTAACTATACCGCCTATATTTTTTATGGTCACGTTACTTTTTTCTTTATAAATAGGATTTTTAAGTATCATAATTCTACCTCACTGTTTAAAAACGGAAGAGCATCTTATTCTTCCCACACTGCTTAAGGCTATAGCGCGTTTTGAGTTATACATATCAGAAAGAAATGCAGATTTTTCGTTTCTGTTATACTTAATTGCAAAATAATAGGCAACACCGCATATAAGGGCTTCCGCTGTTTTTGTGTCAGCGGTTATTTCGCTGTTTATGTCGGCAACAGGTTCCTTTTTTAAATCACTGAGCGCTCTGTTTACAAAGAAAACCTTGTCAACACCTTCATCGCGTAAAAGATATTCTTCATTTAGGTCATTCTCGCAGAGAATAAGTCCTTCTCTGTATATATCAATTGCTTTCATCGGCTTTTTCCTCCTTTATTTGCGCTTTTGCATAAAAAGTAAGATTCTTATAACGCTGGGCATCAAAGGGAAAATGCCAACAGCCGTTTTCGTCGTTTATTAAAATATCTCTTTTTCCGTACTTATTAAGCCAGAAATCAGCAAAAGTAAGGGCAATATCCTCCAAAAAGCATTGATAGGAAAGGGAAAGATTTAAAGCGGCAATTTTCTGCGTATCATTAAGCGCTTCAACGGCTGTGGTGTTTCCCGCGCTGATTTTATCAATAGCGGTCATATTTGCGCCGCTTGACTCTAAGGTGCTGTCAATAAGATTTGCCACCGATATGTTAAAGCCTGTGGAAAAATCGGGAGGCGCAACGTAATGCACCGCACCGGCAACGTCCTCATTGGTGCCGTAAACCCTTATTATCTGCCCTGGGTCATTGGTAATATCTTCGGTAACCGTGTCTCCGTTTACCGTCATAATGGGCATACCCATATACATAGTGGACCACACTGAAGCCGAAAGTAATCGGTTTATTGCTATCTGATTAGGTATAAGATAGGTAATTTCGCTGTCGCTGTATATGCAGTTTTCTTGTTTATCCCAAGAAAAAAGATTTATTGGATAACGGTTTAAAAAGGTATTGTATTCTTTTCTGACAGTTGCCTTTTCGGTAACCGATACCGCCATTACCTTTCCGTTTTGTTTATAAAGCTTTGTAAGAAGCAAGACCTTTGAGTCGTTAGAATCAGCAGCTATGCGCGTGTCGTCACAGCCGAATTTTTTAGCAATAGCCTTTACCTCTTCTACGGGAAGGCGGGAGGCGATAATAATATAGGGCTGCTTTTCAACGGTGTTTTCGGTATAATCGCCGAAATAAATATTTTCAACGGGCAAAACCTCACAAACGATATCTCCGTTACCGTCTTCAAGGCAGTTGTCCCAATAGGTGTAAAGAATTCCGCTGCCCGTAATAAAGCTGTTTTTTATGGCGGCATTTATCTTCTCCGTCATTTTCATACGGTCTAAAGAAACGCAGAAATAATCGGATAAAACCTTGCTTAAAAGTCTCTTTTCGCCTTCATCGGCGGTTTTTGAAAATTCAAACTCTCCGTTACTGGCTTTCTCGGTGGCTTCCTTTAAGCTCATAAGCTGCTTATTGGTGTAGTCGGTACCCTTTGCGCAAAGCGAAACATAGTAATCATCTTTAAGAAGACGTCCCATTTTATAGTCGCCTACACGCTTTATAATGTTATGACGAACGAGTGGCCGTTCACTGCTTACGTTTGCGCCGTACCATTGGTCGCCGTAGAAAAAACGGCGGTTTATGATATTCTGCTCATAAAGACCTTTCTCACCGAGAGAAAGCTTAAAATTTTTGAGTTGTTCGTATTCTTTAAAAATTTCTGAGGGTGTATTCATTTTGACCTCCTTGGTTAAAATACAAGTGAATTAAGTTTAAAAAAAGGGGAGAGTTTCCTCTCCCCAAGGGTGTTTGCTTAGTTAACGGTTACCTTTGCTTTGGCAGAGGTTTTTTCATTAATGCCGTCAGCGGTAACTACTACATAGAAGTAATATTCGCCGGCTGTTAAATCTTTAGGAATGGTCAGTGTTGCGGCATTTGCACCTGCTACCTTAACGGTATTTGTGCCGTTTTCATCGGAAAGGTACCACTGATAAGTAAGAGTACCACCTGCTTCGCTGTTAGCGGCAACGGTAAGGGTGCCGGTAATGGAACCTTCGGTAACAGCAGTATCCTTAGGCTGAGTGGTAATGTTTACAGCAGGGGCAATCCAAGCCCAAACAGCATCAAGACCGCTCTTCTTTACAAATACATCATAGTAGATGCGGTAATCGAACTTAAATGCATCAGCATCGGGGTTCTGATCAGGTGCAAAAATACGCATCTTTTCGGTTTTCTTCATAAGATGAGCGCTGTCCTTAGCGCAAACAAGCATAAATGTGGTCTTTGCGTTGTCCTGAGGAACAAATCCGCCTGCAGCACCGCTGTTAAAGGTGTATGCAGTTTTCATTCTTTCGCTTACAACAGGAATAAGAGCTACGCCGTTAAGACTTTTTACGGTAAGATTAATATCCCCCTGCTTAAAGTCGGAAACGGTTATCATTTTAGAAAGCTCTTCGCTGTTAGCGATACGTGCGTACATACCGCAGTCGATAAATGCAACCAGTTCGCTGTCAAAACCAACCTTTTTCTGAACGTTTGCAATAAGCTGATTAAGTGCAGAAATAGGCTTTTCGGTATCACCGGTAATGGTGTTGCCGCGGGAAATTGCAAGACCGGAAAGCTTAGAAAGACAGTATGCATCACATTCGGGAACAACCTTTGTGCGAACGTATTCGCCGAGAATTTTACCCGCAAGATTTGCGATACCGGTTTCATCAAGATCCTCTCTGTCAATCTGGAGTGAACGTGCGCGATCCATCTGCATGGTGTAAGAGGTGTTGGATACAGTAATAGCACCTCTGGTAAAGCCTGTGTCACGGTCATAATCTGCAAGACCCTGAAAATCAATGTCAGGCACAATTACAGTTTTTGCGCCTACAAAACGTGCGCCGAAAGCGTTGTCTGCAAAGAAACCTGTTACACTTTTCTGAGTGAAAAGGCGGTCAAGCTCCTCGCTATACATACTTGCGGCTTCTAATGTGTTAATTGCCATAATTTTTTTCTCCTTTTGTTTTAATTTTTATTTATTCCAAAGTCCCCGAATAAACTGTTCGTTTTCGGGGGTGCGGTATATACCGCCTACCTTTTGCGAACCGACAGAGCTTTTTAAGTTTTCTTTTCTCTGCCTTTCAAGTTCTTTTAAAGCAGTAGCTTCACGGGCTTTAAAGCGCAGATATTCGTCTAATATATTCGAGCCTAACTGCGTTGCCCTTTCTACTACTTCAGATGGCAGTTCATCAACTGTCAATTGAGGGAAATATTCGCTTAATTCCTCGGCGCCCTTTAGCGAATTACTTTCTCCTTTTTCAAGGTCAATAATTCGTTGCGCCATTTCACTGTTTCCGCCGCACTCTTTTGTGAGCTCTTCTAGTCTTTTTTCTGTTCTCCCTTTCTCCAGTGCGTCCAGAAATTCCTGTGCTGAGGAATTATCTTCTTTAGCTAAAGCCAAAAGACGCGACCATTGTTTTTCAATAGTCTCGAATTTCAGCCCCTTTTGAGAAAGCGTTGATGCTTCCTCCAAGGTTAAATGCCGTATTTCCTTGTTAAATTTAATGGGTATGACCCTGTCATTTTCGGGCGTGGTGGCCCCCATTTCCTCATCGGGTGTGATTTCGGTTTTGTTTTCCATTGTCATTCTCCTTTAAATGCTTCGGCTTTGACAGTTTATCTGTCGGTTCGCCGGGGGTATAGTAGAGAAGCGAAAACAAATCGTTATTTTTAACTACCGCCTTGCTTCTCTTTTTATATTCCTGCCTTTTTCTCTTTACAGCCAGTCCTAAGACCAGCCCCATAAAAAAGGCTGAAACATCCAGTAAAATAATTAATAAAATTTCTATTGTGTCCATCTCCCAAACAGTAGATCTCTGCCCTTAAAGCCGTCGGTATCATCTCTTTGGTGTTCAAGATATTTAACGTCTTCAAAGGCGTATCGAAGAGCATCAAGTAAATGATTGTCTCTATCATCGGGAAGCCGTAAGCCTCTTTCGTTGCATCTGTCTCCATAGCAATAGGTGGAAAGCTCCTTAATAGCGGCAACACAAATAGGTTCAACGGTAATTTTATATTCGCTTATTCGCGCAATACCGTTTAATATGCTGTCCCGCCCCTTTGCCGCAGGAGTGATGCGGTGAATACCGAGTCTTTTAAGGTCTTCGTTTGATTTTGGCTCGGCGGAGTCAGCCCTGATTCTTTCTTTACTGTAGCCGCGTTTTTTGATTTCCTTTGCTATATCGCTGTTTAACATCCGCTTTTTGTAGAACTCATCAAAAATGTGAATTTCTTTTGAATTAACGTTTACAAAAAAGGCAATAAAAGCGGTAGGATCGTTAACGTAGCCGTAGTCAAGACCGAAAAAAGCCCTGAACCCCGTACTTTTGAGCAAATTAATATCTCGGTGCTCAACAGTCCAGTTTTCGTAAACAAGACCTTCTGCAATTCCCCATTCGCCAAGACCTGCAACTGCATACTTTCGCGCGTTGGTTTTCTTCATTCGCTCAAAAACCCGTCGGTCTGTGGCATCCAAAAACTCATTTATTAAATAGTTAGTGGAAAATGTGGCGGTCTGACTGTCGGGATTGTCAAAAAATCTCTTTTTCAGCCAATGCTCTTTACTCCAAGGGTTAAAGGTAATGGTGGTCTGCTTAAAATAGCCTTCACTTACTTCCCCTCGCGGAACCGTAAGGTCGAGCTTTTCAAAATCCGCTTCACTGCCGATTTCAAAGGCTTCCTCTATCCATACAAAATTAAATGTTCCGATAGAACTTTGAATACCTGCAAGCTTTAAAACGTCGTCCATTCCTCTGAAAAGTATTTTCTGTCCTGTGGGCAAATAGGTCATTTCCATATTGGAAACGCTGTTTTGCCAAAGGTTTTCCACTCCAAGCTTGTTTTGCGCCCAGCTAAGAGCCGCAAAGGTGGAATTTCTGTGGGTGTTCATCACCGCTCTTATAACAAGCAGATTGCTTTTATCAAATTTCATAAGCCTGTAAATAAGATTAAGGGCGGTAACACTTGTCTTTTTGCTTCCCTTTCCGCCTTTAAGTACGCGGTAACGCTTATCACAGTTCCAATAATCGTCATAGCCTTTACCAATAAGCTCAGCTATCTTTATTTCTGACATCGTCTATAATGGTCACCCCGTTTTCACTTATTTCGGTTTTGTCGGCAACGAGGGAAAGCACCTCTTTAATAGCGCTCATATCGCCTGCGGCGGCTTTTTTATAAAGAGCAATTACTATTCCTGTAAGTCGGGTAGCGCCTGACACTTTATAGCCGTCCTCTTTAAGTTCATTTACTTCGTTTTCCGGCAATTTTGCATTTAAAATTTTCTTCATTTCGTTTTTTAAATCACGCTGTTTTATGGTCGTTCCCTCCTGTCGATAAGCATATATTATGCAGTCAATTTGCGACATTCACCGACATTTTTTTACCCATTTGGTGCATAACTATTGTTCATAAGTCGGTGCATAACCTTAATAACTCCCTATTTATAACGAAAAATGCCCGTTAGTAACCTAACAGGCATTGTTCATAACTTTTTATAAATTTTCAAAACTTTTGCATAAAAAAACAACCGCTCAGCAGCGCTGAGCGGTCACGTTTATTTGCCGTAATTATTTTTTAAAGCTTCAAGTTTATTTATCTTCTTTCATAATTGCAATAGCAAGATCGTTTAGTTGGGCAGTATCTACCGTACCGGGAGCGCCCGACATAAGTTCGCTGCAGTTAGATACCTTCGGGAAGGCAACTACGTCTCTGAGACTGTCGCTTTCGGTAAGAAGCATACAAATTCTGTCAAGACCGATTGCAAGACCGCCGTGAGGAGGAGCGCCGAAACGGAAAGCGTCGGTTAAGAAGCCGAACTTCTCGTGAGCCTCTTCATCGCTTAGTCCTAATGCTTTGAACATCTGATTCTGAAGGGCAGGATCGGTAATTCTTATAGAACCGCTTGAAAGCTCAATACCGTTCATTACAAGGTCGTAAGCCTTTGCGTAAACCTTGTCGGGCTCGCTTTCAAGATAGGGGATGCACTCGTCAAGAGGTGAGGTAAAGGGATGATGCATAGCATCCCAGTTGCCTGTATCCTCGTTATACTCGAAGAAGGGGAATTCGGTAATCCAGAGAGGCGCATAGGTGTTGGGGATAATTTCAAGACGTTTTGCAACGGTAAGACGGATATTTCCGAGAACCGAAAGCGCAAGACGTTTTTTATCTGCAATAATAAATACAACGTCACCCTTTTCGCATCCTGTTTTATCAAGGATAGCCTTAAATTCGTCCTCGCTTAAGAATTTAGAGAAAGCGCAGGTGGGGGTATCCTCGGCAAAACGGATAAATGCAAGACCTTTAGCGCCCATACCCTTGGCTTCTTCGGTGAGTTTATCAATTTCTTTTCTTGTATAAACGTTTGCGCCGCCCTTAGCACAAATAGCTCTGACACTGCCGCCGTTTTTAACGGTGTCGGCAAATACAGAAAATCCGCAATCCTTTACAGTGTCACTAAGGTCGATAAGCTTCATATCGAAACGAATGTCGGGCTTATCTGAACCGTACTGCTCCATAGCGTCGTTGAATTTAAGACGGGGAAGGGGTAAAGTAAGGTCAACGTTTAATATTTCCTTAAAGAGACGCTTCATATAGCCTTCAGCAATAGCGAAAATGTCTTCCATTTCTACAAAGGACATTTCCATATCTATCTGAGTAAACTCGGGCTGACGGTCAGCGCGTAAATCTTCGTCGCGGTAGCAACGGGCAAGCTGAACGTAACGGTCAAAGCCCGAAAGCATAAGAAGCTGTTTATAAAGCTGAGGAGACTGGGGCAGAGCATAAAAACTGCCGTGATGAATACGGGAGGGAACAAGATAGTCTCTTGCGCCTTCGGGGGTGGATTTAATAAGAGTAGGAGTTTCTATCTCTAAAAATCCGTTTTCGTCAAAGTAGTCACGGGTAACCTTTGCGATACGGTGACGAGTCATAATATTTTTCTGGAGCTTTTCGCGTCTTAAATCAAGATAGCGGAACTTAAGACGTAATTCCTCGTTAGCCTTTGTATCATTGGTGATATCAAAGGGAGGAGTTTCGGCTTTGCCCAAAATTTTAAGGGTAGTAACCTCAATTTCAATTTCTCCTGTAGGAATTTCCTTATTTATAGAGGAACGGCGGCGAACCTTACCCTGAGCCATAAGCACAAATTCGCTTCTTACAGAGGTTGCCTTTTCAAAAACAGCCTTTTCGGTGTTGTCGTCAAAGGCAAGCTGAATAATGCCCGTTCTGTCTCGCAGATCTATAAATATAAGACCGCCTAAGTCTCTCTGACGCTGAGTCCAACCGCAAACTACTACTTCCTTGCCCTCGTCTTCTGTACGGAGAGTTCCGCAGTAGTGGGTGCGTTTTAATGAGTCCATTCTGTCAAGTGCCATTTTTGTTACCTCACTTTAATACTTCGCAAATGCCGTCTATGGCGATTTCCTGTTCTTCGCCTGACTGCATATTTTTAATTCTTATAGAGCCGCTTTCAAGCTCGTCATCGCCCAGCACCACGCTGTAACGGGCGCCGATTTTGTTGGCGTAACGCATCTGAGCCTTAAGACCTCTGCCGCAAATATCGGTAAGAGAAGAGAAGCCCTTGTCTCTAAGAGAGGAGCAAATTGCTAAAGCCTTTATATTTGCTTTTTCGCCCATAGGAGCAATATAAATATCGCAAATCGGTTTTTCACCGATTTCTTTTTCATTAGATTTAAGAACAAGTAAAAGTCGCTCAATTCCCATAGCAAAGCCTAGGGAAGCGGTTGCGGGAGCGCCCATTTGCTCCATAAGTCCGTCGTATCTTCCGCCGCCGCATACAGTTGACTGAGCGCCTATATCACCGCTTACAAATTCGAAAACGGTTCTTGTATAGTAGTCAAGACCTCGCACAATTGTGGGATTAACGGTATATTCAATGCCCATTTCATTAAGTCCTGCTTTAACTGCTTCAAAGTGATTTGCACAGTCTTCGCAAAGATAGTTAATCATTACGGGGGCATCCTTTGCAATGTCAGAGCAAACAGGAGACTTGCAGTCAAGTATTCTCATGGGATTTCTGTCAAGACGGTCTTTACAGGTCTCACAAAGATTTTCCTTTTTGCTCTCAAAATATGCCTTTAATGCCTTGTGGTAAGCGGCTCGGCAGGTAGGACAGCCTATAGAATTTATTTCAAGGGAAAGCTTATCAAGTCCAATGCCTTTAAGAACGCTGTTCGCAAGAGAAATAACCTCGGCATCTGCGCTGGGAGCAGCCGCGCCTATACATTCAACACCAAACTGATGAAATTCTCTTAGTCTGCCTGCCTGAGGTTTTTCGTAGCGGTAGCATCCGCCGATATAACAAACCTTTTGGGGAAGGCTCTGGTTATAAAGACCGTTTTCGATAACGCTTCTTATAACGCCGGCGGTAAGCTCGGGGCGAAGGGTAATACTTCTTCCGCCCTTATCGTTAAAGGTGTACATTTCCTTTTGAACAACGTCGGTGGTATCTCCCACGCTTCTCTGGAAAACCTCGGTATGCTCAAAAACGGGAACTCTTATTTCCTTAAAGCCGTAAAGAGCGGCAGTTTCGAGCATTTTTCTTTCAACGAATTGCCAAACGTGGCTTTCTTCGGGCAAAACGTCATTTGTGCCCTTTATGGCACGGTTAATCTCGTTCATTTATATTCCTCCGGTGGAAAAGAGCATAAAGTTCTTTTAATTTTTTACATATTCGCGCCAATCAAGGTCGCCGCGCTCAAGACCGTGAATGAGCATTTCAGCGGTGGCAATATTGGTGGCAACGGGTATGTTGTGAACGTCGCAAAGACGAAGTAATGCTGTTTCATCAGGTTCATGGGGCTTCGGATTTAAAGGATCTCTGAAAAGAAGCACAAGGTCGATTTCGTTACAGCCGATGCGGGATGCTATCTGCTGACTTCCGCCCTGACTTCCCCCTAAGAAACGGATGATGTTAAGGCCGGTAGCCTCATTAACGGTTTTACCCGTAGCACCGGTGGCTAAAAGTGTATGTCGCGAAAGAATACCGCAGTAAGCGATACAGAACTGAGTCATAAGTTCCTTTTTAGCGTCATGAGCAATAATTGCAATGTTCATATTTTACCTCCTTATTAATAATTAGAAAAGTCCAATATATCTTTACGTCTATTCCAATCTGATTCAGGATCTGAATAATACCTGATATATGCTCTGTCTAAGTTGTCTGTAAATGCTTTCAATTCCTCGCTATTTAATGCTGTTATTTCTATCCCCAACATTTCCTTTTCGGTATGATACATGTTAGGAACAGCCAGCATAATAAAAACTAAGCACAAAGATATCAGTGAAAACACAGTCAAAACCTTAAGCTTTTTTGTATTGAA
>JAZSPU010000023.1:0-16648 GCA_045537575.1 Acutalibacteraceae bacterium | reverse complement strand
TTGTGTCGTTTATATATAGAGAGGACACAAAAGGAGGTTTTTATATGAAAAAATTATGTTGTTTATTACTCGTTTTTGCAATTGTTTTTTCCTGTTGTTCATGTGGAATTGTTGACGTAAAATACGAAGAAGGAAATTATTACGTCGTTTTGCCAATCTCCAAAACAAACGTTGCGGTTACACAGGAAATTGAATACTATATAAACAGTATCAACTATGATTTGCTTAAAACAGCCGAAGCCGAAATAACTCAAAAATGTTTTCCTGATGAGCCAGAATTCAGCATAAAAATAGATAACGATAATTACCTTGTGCTTTCAAGTCAGGAATTTATAGTAAAAAACGGATATGGCCACAAACACGTTTGGCATACCAAACGAATATCTACGGGGCCTGTAAAATAGCTAAAAAACGATGCAAACAAGACCGTTTGCATCGTTTTTATTTACAGTTCTTTTTCTATTAAAATAAGACGGTTATATTTTGAAGTTCTATCGCTTCTGCAGGGCGCACCCGATTTAATAAAGGGTGCGTTTACCGCTACGGCTAGGTCTGCAATAAAGGTATCTTCACTTTCTCCCGAACGGTGAGAAACGATATTTTTATAGCCGTATTTTTTAGCCATTTCCATAACTTCGAGAGTCTCACTCAAGGTTCCTATCTGATTTAATTTTACAAGTATAGAATTGGCTATATTTTCTTTAATGCCCATTTTAAGACGCTTTGTATTGGTTACAAAAAGGTCGTCGCCCACTAAATTAATTTTACTGCCCAGTCTGTCGGTAAGCTTTTTCCAACCTTCAATATCATCCTCACCCATACCGTCTTCAATAGAGATAATAGGGTAATTTGCGCACAGATTTTCATAATACCGGATAAGCTCATCGCTGGTTTTTAAAACCTTTCGTTTAGGAAGCTCGTAAGCACCGTCCTTTACCCATTCGCTTGATGCTACGTCAAGGGCAATTCCAACAGCATCGGTGTTATAACCCGCCTTAAAAATCGCCTCGGCAATAAGCTCTAAAGCTTCTTCATCACTGCTCAGTGACGGCGCATAGCCTCCCTCATCACCTACTCCCGAAAGCAGTCCTTTTTCCTTTAAAACTTTGCCTAGAATGGCATAGATTTCACACCCTGCTCTCATTTGTTCGCTAAAGGTTTTTATTCCATATGGCACCACCATAAATTCCTGAATATCCACGTTATTATTTGCGTGTGCGCCGCCGTTTAAAATATTCATCATAGGCACGGGTAGTTTTTTAGCATTTTCACCGCCTAAATATTTATAAAGGGGCATTTTTAGTGATGCTGCAGCAGCCTTTGCAAAGGCAAGAGATACCGCTAAAATTGCGTTTGCGCCAAGGCTCTGCTTATTTTCGCTTCCGTCAAGACTAATAAGAAAATCATCTATTTTTCGCTGAGAAAAAAGATTTTCTTTTATCAGCGCGGGAGCAATAATTTCATTAATATTTTTAACAGCTTTTGTAACTCCCTTACCGAAAAATCGGTTTTTATCTTTGTCGCGAAGCTCATGGGCTTCATAAACACCTGTTGAAGCGCCTGACGGCACTATAGAAAAGCCCTTTGCACCCTTTTCTGTTGACACAAAACAGGCAACTGTGGGATTACCTCGCGAATCTATTAATTCATATGCTCTGATTTCTTTAATTTTATCCATAAAAAGCACTCCTTTTATCTTAGTTTTGACATAAAAGGATAAAACTATACAAAAGTTAAAAAAGGTCTTTTTTTTCCTTTAATATTATGTTATAATATATTTAATTATATATATAATTAAATTTTGGAGTTGATTTTCCCTTGGAAAAAGAGATTAATATAAACGAAAATACAACTGAAAGCAGAGAAGAAATGCAGGTTATCTGCGGAAGAAATGCAGTTTATGAAGCAATTCGTTCGGGCAGAGAAATTGACCGACTTTTAGTTGCCCACAACGTTTCGGGCGGAAGTGTAACCGCAATTATTGCTAAATGCAAACAATCGGGAATACTTATAAAGGAGGTTTCTCCACAAAAGCTCGATTTTCTTTGCGGCGGCGCAAATCATCAGGGTGTTGCGGTACAGTTTGCCTCTCAACGTTATGCAGAGGTTGAAGACATTCTAAAAAAAGCCGAAGAAAGCGGAAAGCCGCCCTTTATCATTATTTGCGATGAAATTGAAGACCCCCATAATTTAGGCGCTATTATCCGTACTGCCGAATGTTGCGGCGCCCACGGAATTATTATTCCCAAAAGAAGAAGCGCATCCCTTAATACTACCGTTGCAAAATCAGCAAGCGGCGCCCTTGAATATATGCCTGTTGCAAGGGTTACAAACATTGCCAACGAAATTGAAAAGCTTAAAGAAAAAGGAATATGGGTATTCGGCGCCGATATGGACGGTAAGGATTACACCTATTTTGATTATAACATTCCCTGCGCTATTGTTATCGGAAACGAAGGCAAAGGAATAGGCACTTTAGTTTCAAAAAAATGCGATGAAATGATAAGCCTTCCCATGTTCGGTAAGATTAATTCCCTTAATGCATCTGTTGCTGCCGGCGTACTTATGTACGAGGTTGTCAGAAAAAGAAGCATTAAATCGGGAGGTGCTTAAATGGGATTTTTCAAAAAAGATAAAAACCTTGATGACGATTTCTCAGTTTTTGAAGATGATTTATATAAAAGCGCAAAAAAGGCTGCTGAAAATCTTCCTAAATCCCATTCGCTGACTAAAGATGAAATAATCGGCAATGAAGGGGATAAAAACGTTTCGAGTGAAAACGAAAATCCTCTTAAAGCGCTTCGTGAAAAAATGCTGAAAAAAAATGAATCGGTAATCGAAGAAGAAGTTATTATTTCCTCGTTTAATATTGACGACAGCTTTTTAAGTGAAGAAACTATGGAGGTTTCAGCACTCAGCGCTGAAGAAACGCAAGAGGAAATCAGCCAAGACTTCGCACAAAATATTACAGAGGAAGTTAAAGAAGTCAAAGAGGTTAAGGACGAAAGCCTTCTGGAAAACTGTCTGCCCTTTATAATGGACGGCAACAACGGAGAGTTTTTGCCTGACGATAAACCCGTTTATACCCTTGACAGCGTAGCCTCTATTTTAGGGCTTGAAGAAGAAAAGGAAGAAGAGGTTCAACTTCCGGAAGTTAAAGAAGTAGAAGACAGCGACATTACAATGGTATTTTCTGCCATTAAAGAAAGCGAAAGCGTTCCCGATATTTCCGACATTGATAACTTTGCAAAAACCTCTCCCACTCAGGTTATTTCCTTTACGGGCACTATGCCTGTGGTTATTCCCGACGAAATGATAAGCTCCACAAAGGAAGTAAACGTTCCTGCCGAAATAACCGAAATTGTCAAGCCTAACGTTCTTTCAATGAGTGAAGAAACGGTGGAGGAAGAGTACAGCTCATTTACCCCTGAGTTCGAATACAAAGAAAGCAGCGACAAAAAGAAGATTAAAAGTATTCTTTTAAACAAAAGACGCAAATACTTTTTAAGCTTTTTAGGCACCTTATTTGCCTTTTTGCTTATAGGCTTTTTCTCACTCCCGATTTTTTCGGATATGAAGCTTTCCTTTAGTGTCACCCTTGCGGTTTTTTCATCTGTTTCCTTTCTTTTAGCTTTAATACTGAATGCAGATATATTCATTTCTTTAAAAACGCTTTTCAGTAATCGCACATCTGCCGAGGCAGGTATAGCCCTTTCGGTTATATTCTCTTTTGTTTTAATTATTCTGTCCTTCATAAAAGGGCTTCACGGCGGTATTTATTATGCAGCCACATTGCTGACTACTTTATCCCTTGTTTTCCGCTCATATTTTGCTTTCAGCAGAAGCCATTACATCTATAAAAACTTTATAAAAGTAAGCAGCGATATCAAAAAATACGGCGTTACCCTTATTGACGATGCGCCAACCACCTTTGCTATGGCAAGAAATGCTATTGACGGCGACGTGCTTATTGCCGCTCCCCGTCCCATAAAAAACGTTACAGACTTTGTAAAAAACAGTACCTTTGACGTTGATTTTGACGGCAGAGCAAAGCTTATCTTTTATATCGGTCTTATCTTCGCTTTACTTTCGGGCGTAGCTTTCGGTTTTTACCGAGATGATTTTATGTCAGGCGTACTTACAGTTTGCGCCTTCTCTTCACTTTTTGCGCCCCTTACTACCCTTGCCTGCTCCATAATGCCCTTAAGCAGCGCGGCTTCACATCTTAGCCGTTACGGTGCGGTGCTTACTTCACTAAGAAGCGCAAAGCAAATCGAACAGGCGAATGCCTGTGTAATTGATTGCCACTCCCTTTTCCCGAAGGGAACCATAAAACTTCGCGATATGAAGGTTATAAACGAAAATAACCTTGAAGAGACCATAGCCTGTGCCTGTGCAATAACCGAAACGGCAAACAGTCCTTTAGCTCCCATTTTCAGAAATATAATGGAAACTAATAAAGCGGTTAAAATTCCCGTTGCCGACTCCATTAAATATGAGGACCGACTGGGTATTGCAGGATGGGTAGGCAACAAGCGTATTTATATAGGCAACCGCGCCTTAATGCTCGCCCACGAAATCAAGGTGCCCGATGCCGAAAATGACAAAAAGCTTATGCGTGACGGATATTTTCCCGTTTACGTAGCACTGGATACAAAAATCTGCGCTTTACTAGTTCTTAAATACATTCCTAATCAGGATATTGCAAAGGAACTTGACCGAATAAGCGCTATGGGACTTACAATTTTAGTAAACAACTGCGACCAGAATATAAGTGAAGAAATGATATGCGATTATTTTGACCTATATTCCGATTCGGTTAAAATAATGAGTTCAAGCGGTGTGCATATGTATAGAAATGCCGCAAACTTCGAGGAAAATATGAATGCAGGAGCCGTAGTCAGAAGCGGCGCGGCAGGTATGGCGGCAACCGTTTACGCGGCAAACCGAGTTAAAAAATCAAATGCGCTTTTGCAGATTTGCCATATGCTTTCTATTGTTCTCGGCGTCATTCTTTTCTGCTACGTAATTTTCGGAAATCCCACCTATATAAATCTTGTTTACGTAGCCCTTTATCAAATTATCTGCTTTGTTATAAGCTCTATAGCATTTTTATTTACCAAACCGTAATATTCCATAGGAGACGATAATATGAACAAAAAATTCTACATCACTACGGCTATCGCCTATACTTCCCGTAAGCCACATATTGGAAACGCTTACGATATAGTTTTGGCTGATGCCATAGCAAGACACAAAAAAAGTCAGGGGTATGACGTATTCCTTATGACAGGTTCCGATGAACACGGACAGAAAATTGAAGAATACGCAAAGGCAAAGGGCATTGAGCCTAAAGCATACGTTGATGACATTTCTACCCAAATTAAAGCTGTATGGGACAGCCTTGATACCCAGTATGATAAATTCATCCGTACCACCGACGCCGACCACGAAGCCGCTGTTAAAAAGATTTTCAAAAAGCTTTATGAACAGGGTGACATTTATAAAGGTTCATATGAAGGAAAATACTGTGTTCCCTGCGAGTCCTTCTTTACTGCTTCTCAGCTTAAAGACGGCAAATGTCCCGATTGCGGCAGAGACGTAATCGACTCTAAAGAAGAAGCATATTTCCTTAAACTGAGCAAATATGCTGACCGTCTTGTAAAATATTATGACGAAAATCCCGACTTCTTCCAGCCTTCCTCCCGTAAAGCAGAAATGGTAAATAACTTTATAAAGCCGGGGCTTACCGACCTTTGCGTTTCCCGTTCCTCTTTCAAGTGGGGCGTACCCGTTGATTTTGACGATAAGCACGTTATTTACGTATGGATTGATGCTCTTTCCAACTATATTACGGGAATTGGCTATGATACCGAAAATCCCAGCGAACAGTACAAAAAGCTCTGGCCTGCCGACCTTCACGTTATCGGTAAGGATATTGTTCGTTTCCATACTATTTATTGGCCTATTATACTTATGGCACTGGGTGAGCCTTTACCAAAGCAGGTACTCGGTCATCCTTGGGTACTGTTCGGCGAAGACAAAATGAGTAAATCAAAGGGCAACGTAATTTATGCCGACGAGCTTTCCGCACGTTTCGGAAGCGATGCAGTAAGATACTACCTCTTAAGCGAGGTTCCCTTTGCTCAGGACGGTAACATTACCTATGAAGCATTTATTGCAAAGTTTAATACCGACCTTGCGAATACGCTTGGTAATCTTGTAAACAGAAGCATTGCTATGACCAACAAGTACTTTGACGGCAAGGTAACAAACGGCGGCGAAAAGGACGCTATCGATGATGAGCTCTTTAACGTTTCTAAAGAAACTATTGAAAAGTTTAATAAGCAGTTCGACTCTTATCATACAGCCGACGCTTGTGAAACCGTAATGGAACTTGCCCGTCGCTGTAACAAGTACATTGACGAAACTATGCCTTGGGCACTTGCTAAGGATGAAAGCAAAAAGGCTCGTCTTGAAGCCGTAATGTTTAATTTGCTTGAAAACATCAGACTTTTATCGGTTCTTTTAGAACCCATTATGCCTAAATGCGCTAAAGAAATAAGAGCACAGCTTTGTACCGATAACAAAGAGCTTTTAATAAATGCAGTTGAAGGCTTTGCTGTTGGTACTCCTTCTCCCCTTTTCTCCCGTCTTGATGCCGACAAGATAATTGAGGAGCTCACAAAAGAAATGGAAGAAAAAATGAAGGCTGCAAAGGCTGAAAACGATGCTGTTAATACTGTTTCTCTTGCTCAAATCGGTATTGAAGATTTTATGAAGGTTGAACTTAAAACCGCAAAAATCCTTGAATGTGAGCCCGTTAAAAAGGCAAAGAAGCTTTTAAAGCTTACCCTTGATGACGGTAGCGGTACTCCCAGAACCGTTGCAAGCGGTATTGCAAAATGGTATAAGCCTGAGGATCTAATAGGTCATACCGTTATTTTGGTTTCAAATCTTAAACCCGCCGTACTTTGCGGTGTTGAATCTCAGGGTATGATTCTTGCGGCTGACATAGATGAAGAGAATGTTAAGGTTATTTTTGCCGATGATATTCCCGAGGGCAGTAAAATAAGATGATTTTTGACACTCACGCTCATTATACCGACGAGCAGTTTGATGACAGGGACTCGCTCCTTAACCGTTTAAAAGAAGAAAATGTCAGCGAAATCATTACCTGCGGTACCGATATAAAATCAAGTATAGAGTCTATCGCTTTAGCACAAAAATATCCCTTCGTTTATGCAGCAGTCGGCTTTCATCCCGAAGAGCTTACAAGAACCGACGTTGATATTGCCGCCCTTAAAAATCTTATAAACCAAAGGGTTGTAGCTATAGGCGAAATCGGTCTTGACTATTACTGGAATAAGGAAAACAAGGAAAAGCAGAAAGACGGCTTTATAAAGCAGATTCTTTTAGCAAAAGAGCTTTCTCTCCCCATAATAGTGCACGACAGAGAAGCCCACGGTGATACCCTTGAAATTTTAAAAGAATATAAACCAAGCGGTGTTCTGCATTGTTTTTCGGGAAGCTGTGAAATGGCAAAAGAAATAATAAAAATGGGTATGTATATCGGTGTGGGCGGTGTAATTACCTTTAAAAATGCAAAAAATCTGCCTGAAGTGGTATATAATACCCCCCTTGACAGAATTTTACTTGAAACCGACGCTCCATATCTTGCGCCCGTTCCCTTTCGTTCAAAGCGTAACGATTCTTCCCTTATTCCCTATATTGCCGAAAAAATCGGTGATATAAAGGGCAAAAGCAAAGAAGAAATTTTAAAAATTACCAAAGAAAATGCCGAAAGGCTCTTTTTGAAAAAATGAATATCCTCCCGCTTTCTGTTAAAACTATTTATGAAAGCGGGGTGATTTTTTATGTCAGACAATAACAGACAGTATGACAATAACCAGAACAAAAACAATCAAAACAACAATCAGAACAAACACGACCAGAATAAAAACAACCAGAACAGAAACGATCAGAACAGAAACGATCAGAACAAAAATAATCAGAACAAGAACGACCAGAACAGAAACAACTAATTGTTCAAAAAAACTCCGCAGATGTTTTCTGCGGAGTTTTTTTACGTTCTACTGTTTTTTCATTTGCCTTAAAAAGAGGAAGACCGCTACAAAAGTTATAACCAAAGCGTACCCAAGTATCCACAAAAGATGCTCAAAAACGCCCTCAAAGGTTCCTTTAATAATTAAGCGCTCCATATCTACTGCGTGAACAAAGGGGAATAAATATGCTATTTTTTTAAAGGCTCCGCCCACAAGGTCAAGGTCGAACCAAATGCCCGACAGCCATGCAGTAAGATTAGTAAGCAAAGCGCCGCAAATTCCGCCCACCTGTTTATCATTTAATATGCTTCCGAAAAGAAGTCCCAAGGCTATATAAAGAAGTGAAACGGGAATCATAAAAATAACTGCATATAAAATATTAACGCTGATTTTAAGTCCTAAAATCGCCGCCGCAATATAGCAGATTACGGTTTGCGCCACCGAAATGGGCAAAATTGGAAGGGCATAGCCTAAAATAAAATCTAAAGAGGTTAGCGGTGTAGTATAAAGTCGCGAAAACAGAGCGCTTCCTCTGTCTTTAGAAATAAGGGTTGCCGAAAAAAGAGACATAAAGGAAAGACCGAACACAGTTATACCGGGGGTTAAATGAGCAATTTCAAAAAGCTCTACGGGAATATTAGCCTGAATGGCACTAAGTAACAAGAGTAGTACAAGAGGAAATCCCAGACCGAAAATCAAATTCAGAGGATCGCGAAGAATTTCCTTTGTATTTCTATTTGCAAAGGTCAACATTCTCATAATATATTCCCCCTTACAATATTAATAAAAGCCTGCTCAAAATTATCGGTTTTTGCCATAGCTTTTATTTCCTGCGCAGTTCCTATAGTAAGAAGCTTTCCGTCCTTCATAATTGCAATTCTGTCTGATAGAGCCTCGGCTTCTTCCATATAATGCGTAGTAAGAACTACGGTGATTTTCCCCTTTAGCCTTCTGATAATGTCCCAAAGGTCGCTTCGGCTAAGCACGTCAAGTCCCAAGGTAGGCTCATCTAGGAATAGTATTTCGGGTTCACTTATAAGAGCTAAGGCAATACTAAGCCGTCTTTTCCATCCGCCCGACAGCCTTGATGCCCTTTTATTTATAACGCTATCCAGTCCTAAAAGTTTGGTAAGTTCATTTATTTTTGCCTGCTTTTTTTCCTTTTTAAAGGAATATATTCCGCAAATCAGTTCCAGATTTTCTTTTACCGTAAGCCCCTCTGCAACCGCCGTTTCCTGAGGAGAAAGGGCGATAATCTTTTTAACCGCCGTACTTTCCTTTGTCACGCTTTTACCGTTCAAAAAAGCGTCTCCGTCGGATGCGTCTGTCAGACAGGAAAGCATTTTTATGGTAGTGGTTTTTCCTGCTCCGTTTACACCAAGCAGCGAAAACAATTCTCCTTTATTAATATAGAGAGATAAATTATCTACCGCAACCGTATCGTTATACTTTTTAGTTAAATTTTCAGTTTTTATAGCTATCATATTTAGTCCTTCACCTCATACTGCTTTTTCAAACCTTGATATGAGTCGGTAAGCATTTTGCTGACAAGCTCCCAGCTTAAATCAAAAAAGCCCGTTGCAAACATAGTGGCTATTCCATGAACATATGCCCACATTTCAAGATGGAAAAGCTTCATTTTATCTCCCATTAATCCTGTTGTATTATGGATAATATTCTCCATTTCACCGGTTATTTCGGATTTTGTGTTGTCCTCTTGCGTGCGGTCACGCATATATAAAAGTTTAAAAAGCTCCTTTTCCTCTTTAGCAAATCTTATGTATGCCATACCGCTGGCTTTATAGGGTGGATATTCCCCATTTTCCACTTCACGCTTTATAAATTCGTTGCACATATCGTCTGCCTTTTTGATTACTGCATTAAGAAGTTGGCTCATTGAAGCAAAATTTGAAAAGACAGGCTGTGTTGAGCATTCAAGGACAGCTGCAACGTTTCTGGCATTAACCGCCTGCGCCCCGCTGTTTCGCACAATACTAGTTGCTGCTTCTATTATATCCTCTTTTGTTATCTTTACCTTTGGCGCCATAGCGCACCTCCATAATATAGCGTTTGTTATATATCATACGTTATTTTATCACAAACAGACAATTCTGTCAACAAAAAAAGATAGGATTGCCCCTATCTTTTAAACCCGTTTCCTTCTATTTCACCTGCTTCACACACTATAATAAATGCATTTTTATCAACAGATTTTACAGCGGTGTAAAATTGGGCTATTTCCTGCCTTCTTACCGCGCACATTAAAACATTACGGCTATCCCCCGTATATGCGCCCACACCGTTAATTAACGTTACCCCTCTGCCTACGCTTTTAAAAATACTTTGGCTTATTTCTCTTCCAAAAGCGCTCACCACAAAAATAAGTTTACCCTTATTGCCTCCGTAAAGCACTCCGTCAAGCACTATAGACGTAATATAAATAGTAATAACCGAATAGAGCGCTCCTGAAATATTTTTATAGCAAATAACCGAAAGGGTTACCACAATTATATCGGAAATAAGAATAATTCTGCCTATGGAAAAATGGGGCTTTTTCATATTTATAAGCTTTGCTATTATATCGACTCCGCCTGTTGTGGCGCCTCTGAGCAGTATAATACCAAGCCCCAGTCCTATAAATATACCGCCGAAAACCGCGCACAGTATTTTATCGCCCTTAAAGGCTTTTATATATCTTTCGCTTATATCAAGAAATAATGACACCAAAAACGTAACTATAGCGGTTTTTAAAATAAATATCTGTCCTATTTTTTTATAGCCGATTAAAAAGATAGGAATATTAAATAAAAAGACCAACAGACCTGTGGGAAGTCCCAAAAGAAAATTAAAAATCAAAGCGACTCCCGTAAATCCACCGGGACTTATATGTGCCGGTGAAATAAACATTGGAATCGCTATAGAATAAATAATACTGCCCAAAATATAATAAAGGCTGTCTGTTATAATATTTTTAATTTTGGATTTTAACACAAGCAACACCAATTATATTGTTGCCGAAAAATCCTCCCATATTAGTGAAAAAAGTTCATTAACACGTTCATTTTCGCCACACAAATGAAGATAGCCGAAAAGCGTTTCTACACCTGTTGCAATATGATAATTGCCGTGACTGGCATTTTTAGGGCTTCTGCCCGTATGAAAATTTCTGCCGCGTTTGAATATGGCAGTTTCTTCTTCGGAAAGTACGTCTTTAATAAGCTCATATGCCTTTACCTGTCCGTTTGCGCTGACAAAAGGCACCGATGCAGAGTGAAGCTCACCTGACGGACGGTTAATTTCAGCAAGTCTTTCACGTACCAAAAGCCCAAAAACCGCATCACCCACAAAAGAAAGTGTTGACGGACTTAAAAGCCTTACTTTTTCTTTACTATAATACATATTCAAATTCAAAATCGTTCACGTGAACGACGTCGCCTTCCTGAACGCCCTCGCGAATAAGAGCTTTAATAATACCGCTTGAACGAAGCACCCTTTCAAAATACTGCAGAGACTCATAATCATCAGGGTCAACAGTATTCATAATGCGCTCAATCCAGTCGCAGTTTTCAACAAAATATTCGCCGTTCTCTTTTCTTACGGTAAAGGTACGAAGTTCCTTCTTAACAACAACGGTCTCAAAAGGTTCTATTTCACTTTCGTAACGCTTTACGGGTGGAAGCTTATCAAGCTCAGCGGCAATATGGTTTATAAGCTCACCTGTGCCCTCTTTAATAGGAGCCATAATGGGAAAGAACTCATAACCCATTTCCCTAAACTGTTTGCCGATTTTTTCCACAGTTTCATCATCAGTTAAATCGCATTTATTACCAACAACTATCTGGGGAGCGTGGCTTAATTCCTCGCTGAATACCTTAAGCTCCTTATTGATTTTATTAAAATCATCAATGGGATCTCTGCCTTCGCTTCCTGCAATATCCACAACGTGAACAAGAAGTCTGCATCTTTCAACGTGTCTTAAAAATTCGTGACCAAGGCCAATGCCTTCGCCTGCGCCCTCAATAAGACCGGGGATATCAGCCATAACAAAGGAACTGCCCTCTCCCATTCTTACAACGCCCAAAACGGGAGTAAGGGTGGTGAAGTGATAGTTAGCAATTTTAGGCTTAGCCTCGCTTACAACCGATACAAGTGTAGATTTACCAACGTTAGGAAAGCCGATTAGTCCTACGTCGGCTAACAGTTTAAGCTCCAAAGTAACGTCAAGCTCGTCACCGGGGGCGCCGGGCTTTGCAAAACGGGGCACCTGACGGGTAGCGTGTCCAAAGTGCTGATTACCAAAACCGCCGTTACCGCCTCGCGCAATTATAACGGGCTCATCATCAGAAATATCGGCAATAACCTTTCCGCTTTCAGCATCCTTTATAAGAGTACCTCTCGGCACGTTTATAACAAGGTCCCCAGCAGACTTACCGGTACAGCGTGAAGCCTTACCGTTTTCACCGTTATCGGCACAGTATTTTCTTTTATATCTAAAGTCGGCAAGGGTTGAAAGGTTATCATCAGCCTTAAAGACGATATTACCGCCTCTGCCGCCGTCTCCTCCATCGGGACCGCCTGCCGCTACATATTTTTCTCTGTGAAAGGAAACACAGCCGTTACCGCCGTTTCCTGCTTTAAGATGAATTTTTGCTACGTCTATAAACATAAAAAATCAACCTTTTTTAAAATAAAAAGGCTCAGGAATCCACCTGAGCCTCAATTTGATTTACTGCTCTACAGCGTAAATGCTAACCTGTTTACGGTCACGGCCTACGCGTTCAAACTTAACCTTTCCGTCAATAAGTGCGAAAAGTGTGTCGTCAGAACCCTTGCCAACATTATTGCCTGCGTGGATATGTGTACCGCGCTGACGTACGAGGATGTTACCTGCTAATACGAACTGACCGTCGGCACGTTTAACACCAAGACGCTTAGACTCACTGTCACGGCCGTTCTTGGTAGAACCCATACCTTTTTTATGGGCGAATAACTGAATGTTAATCTTTAACATGACTACACCTCCGAAAGTATAGATATTCTGTCACTAAACTGAAGACAAAGCTGCTCCATATGAAGCTTAAAGCCACTAAGCACCGCCTGTGATTTTTCACTGGGGTTACTTACCCTTATTTCCATAAAACCGTCATCCACCTGAGCCTCTATACTATCACCGATAATTTCGCTGATGGTATTTGCCGTCATATATGATGCGGAAGAAATAGCGGAACAAAGGATTTTGCCTTCTTCATCGTCACAGTCCTGTGAACTGTGACCGCTAATCCAAAAGCCGTACAGTTTGCTTTTGTCAGCGTAAAATTTAATCTCGGTCATAATGATTAACCGATAGCCTTGATTTCAACCTTGGTGTACGGCTGTCTGTGGCCCTTTTTACGAGCACAGCCCTTCTTAGGCTTGTAGGTAAATACTGTTACCTTCTTACCCTTGCCGTTTTTGAGAACAACGCCCTTAACAGCAGCGCCCTCAACATAAGGAGCACCTACTTTAAGTTCACCGTTATTGATAGCGATAACTTTGTCAAAAACAACTTCGCTGTCAACTTCAGCTTCGAGCTTCTCAACGTAGATAACATCACCGTCAGCTACACGGTACTGTTTTCCGCCGGTTTCGATAATTGCGTACATTTTGTTGCACCTGCCTTAATTTCAGTCTCGCTACAGTAAGGCGTATGCCAAAAAGGGCATAACTTAACAAGCCTTCAATATGCGGCTTAACGATTATACCACAATAGTTATTATGTGTCAAGCATTATTTTTTATTGATAATTTTCTCCTTTTATGCTACAATATTTAAAAAAGTAAAAAGGGTGAAAACTATGATTACAGCAATTATTACGGGGGCTTCCTCAGGACTTGGCAGAGAGTTTGCACTAGCCATAAAAAAGCGTTGCCCCGATATTGAATCTTTTTGGCTTATTGCAAGAAGAAGAGAAAAGCTAGAGGCACTGGCTAATGAACTGGGCGAGGATAAATGCTTTATTTTGCCTTTAGACCTTACAAACGAAGCCTACAAGGACGAGCTTACTCAGGTTTTAAAGGACAGCGTTCCCGAAATAAAATATCTTATAAACAATGCAGGCTTTGGAAAGCTTGATTATTTTGAAAACATACCCACAAAGGACTGCGCCGATCAGGTTACCCTTAACTGTGTTTCCCTTACAGCCGTTACCCGTCTTTGCCTTCCCTATATGGAAAAGGACGGCGAAATAATCAATATAGCGTCTATTGCTTCCTTTGCTCCCAATGCCCGTATGGCAGTATATAGCTCCACAAAGGCTTACGTTTTAAGCTTCAGCCGTGCGCTTCGCGAGGAATTTAAATTAAGCGGTAAAAAATTAAACGTTTTGGCTGTTTGCCCCGGACCTATGGATACCGAATTTTTACCCGTTGCAAATATTAAAAAGGGCACCTCTAAAATGTTCGATAGTCTTCCCCGAGCAAATCCCGCAAAGGTTGCGCAAAAATCCCTTAAAATGTCGGCAAAGAAAAAGGCGGTATATACTCCGAAACTTCTTTTCAAATTTTATAGGGTTCTTTCCAAAATTTTACCCACCGCCCTTATTATGAAATTCGCAAAAACTTAAAGACGGACCTGCAATAACTTCCTCTTTTCTTCATATATATTGAAGGAAAGAGGGGTTTTTATGTTTTGGGCATTTTTAGAAAAGATTTTTTCGGGTATCTTTTTCCTTGCGTTACACGTAGCAAAAAGCGGTAATTTTCCGCCGCCGCTAAGCGCAAAAGAAGAAAAAGAATTACTAATAAAAAGCAATCAGGGTGACATAGAAGCGAGAAATAAGCTTATCGAACACAATTTAAGATTAGTCGCCCATATTTCAAAAAAATATTATACCAACGAAAATCAGGATGACCTTATTTCAATAGGAACAATAGGACTTATTAAAGGAGTATCAACCTTTAATGCCGAAAAGGGCAGTAGGTTGGCAACCTACGCCGCAAGATGTATTGAAAATGCAACCCTATCACAAATGAGTTTTTGGTTACGAAAAGAACTCCCCATTGGAGAATTACCGAGCAGACGGCAGAAAATATGTATATAATGTCGCACACCGAAAACGGTAAAACGAAACATTCTCCCTTGTTTGTTTTAAGCTTTAGATTGATGGCGCCGAGAAAACTTCTCGAAGCACAGTTATTTAACAAGCAATATCATTCTTACGAGGATATTGATAACATCCCCGACCGCTTACGCTTTTGCCGACACAAGCTCGGTCTTATGCAAAAAGAAGTGGCACAGATTGTTGGCATTGCTCGCAGCACATACGTAAATCTTGAAACAGGCAACCATAACGGCTTTGATAAAACGACAGCGGACAAGCTTTCCAAACTCTATAATATCCCTGTATATGACCTTCTTGACGATTACAATCGCTTTATTGCAGTCGGACAAGGCAAACTAATACGAGAGAACCGAGAAAGTCTTAATCTCGGCAAAAGACCGTTTGCAAGGCTTGTTGGCGTAGATGCCAATATGATTAGGCTATGGGAAAGTGAGCGAAAGCAAATTAGTCTTAAATCTTGGGAGAAATATTTTAAGGATCGCATCACTCTTTAACGGACGACCGCCTCACATTTTTGTGAGGCGGTCAACTTGTTTCAGACTACTTTTTCTGTTCAGCTTTAATCTGTTCTTTTGTATCTTTTATAATCGCATTAAGCAGTCTTTCCTTTTCTCTGATTGGGCAATCTAACTTAGAAATGCTATTAAGTACTCCATCGGCGTGAACACCGGCTACACGCCGTCTTAGTTCACGCCATCCTTCTTCTGTCGTGGGATAGTGGACAATAACGTTAATCGGTGCAAATGTCTTCATACCGAGAACCTCCTATGTGCATAAACTATATGCGCGAGGTGTTGTCCGCTATTCCTATGTTTATTTACGAAAGTTGCCCAAATCAGATGATGCATATAAAAATACATCATAAGATTTCCTTTCTACATATCTCAATTAAAACTTCTCCTTCTTGTCCTTGCCTTTGAGTTTTGCAAGGTATGTAAGATATGTATGCTTGCAGATGGGCAACCTGCAAGTCTGAACTCTGTTAAATTTGCTTTTCCGTTACTTCCTATTTTTTGTCCCTATATATCAATCCTACGGATTTCGTCAGCAGGATATTGTCGTCAATTTAAAAAATTCCTTCATCATTTTAATTAATATCTTACTTTTTCTGTGGCTTATCAGCCAAATAGATTCTTGTTACTTCGGTCCTATGGTGGCCTAAGTTTTCGCTTACAATCTTTCGTGCTTTCTTTGGTGTCTCTTGCAATGCTTCGGCATAGGTTCTTTGTGCATAGGTGTGTCTGAGTCCGTGCCATGAGATTGTCTCGGTTCTTTTCTTTTCACCGTCTTCGTATAAATCTTCACGGTTTTCTACTATGAAGCTTTTTCGGTTATAACTCATCCAGTTCTGCAAAGAACGCTTTTCACGCTTGACTCCGTCTTTTTCGCTTGCGGAGATTAAGTAATCCCTCGGGTATCGGCCCGAGCATCGTGCATAATCCAAATATTTAGTAATAATACTGCGTTGCTTTGCACTTAAATC
>JAZSPU010000041.1:0-56556 GCA_045537575.1 Acutalibacteraceae bacterium | reverse complement strand
AATCTCCACTCAAAGTCCCTGAAGTTTCCAAACCATTTGTAACGCCATTTGTTATTACTGTAGGAATATACAGTTCAGCTTCTTCCCATGTATTAGCTTCGGCGGAATCTTTAAGTACATAAATTTTATATTGCGGATCATTTTCATTTTCAAAAGTAACATAAGAATATAACCCATCATTACCGGTTACAGTAAATTCGTTTATAATTTCTCCATCGGTTTCTATTATTCCAAGATTACTTAACATTCCGTCTTTATCCGCGTGATAATACCTAACACTGTTGTTACACCATACAGAAATAACTTTACCGTATTTACCGTCAAGCTCTGCAGAAAAATCATATTGCTTAATTTTCTTTGCAGTTGACTGCAAATTCTGAATACCTGCGCCGTTTACATCAGTAACAAATCCGGGGCGGGTTCTGAGAATGCCGTCCATAGCCATCATATTAAGGCAGTTAGAAAGTTGATTATCTCCCACGACGTCAGAACTGCTATTAGTATTTATTCCGCCTATAAGAGCAGGAATAGGAACTCTGTATATGGGATTTCTTCCAATTTTATATAACATTACCAGTCACCTCTCGGTAATTTGTCCTCTATCATACCTCTGCCACCCAAAGAAAGTCTTTTTCTGTTATAGTAAGCAGCATAAATGTTTTGTTTTTCACCGTCATATTCGAGTTCAGCAATACGAGCTGCCACACCGTATGGAAGTATGTCGTTTATAATGCGCTCTTCAAAGGTTATTTCATCATCAAGACTAGTAATTGGTGTATAGCCTTCTTTGTTAAGAGTGTAAAATATATCCGACACAATGATATTTACGGCAGTTATGGCCTGTTTATTCAGTTCATTGGTACGGGTGTATCCACATAAATCAAAGGCTTTATCAATAAGCTCTTTAACCGAAATTGTTTTCTCCATTTACCATTCCTCCCGAATTGGTATTCTGTATTTTACCTGCGCCGAAAACTGAAGAAAGGATCTTCTGCTGTTGTTCGGGCGGCAATGCATAAAACTCTTGTTTTTCTTCTTCGCTAAGGCCGAGTTCAGTAAGTATTGATTCTGTATCGGTGACAGTGTTATTGTTTACTGCTTGAGCCTCACGAATAAGGCCCGAAATATCGGGAATTGTGTTCTTAGGAAGACGTTTTAAATACTGTATAGGTGTTATAAGACCTGCAGTAAGAAGATTTCCCAAGGTTGTAATAACCTGACCTTCGCCGTAAAGTGTTGAAGCGCCTACATCCACCCTAACACTAAGCAGAAGCTCTTTATATCTATCACTATCAAAGGGCAGATACCATACTCCGCTTTCGTCTTCAATTTTAAGATTTCTTTTGCCATAGTTTTTAAGCCACATTTCCGCCCATATACGAGCAGTATCCTCACAGAACTGATAAAATCTATTCTGATAAAGCTGCATCGGCATTGTTGCCGCTTCCCTTGCAACCACAAGTGCTGACGTATTCTTCGGATCAACGTTACCAAGGGCGGCATCGTTAGCGCCTGCACAAGAAAGAGTTGTTGCAATAAGGTCATTGGTCATACCCTGATACTGCGGCGCAAAAGCAGGCGGGTTTATATATCCTATAGCCTGACTAATTCCCGCTCCACCTGCATGAACCTTAATTATTTCACCGGGCATATTGGAAACATTTCCCTCTACAATATCTCCATCCTGCACCATAATGGGCATACCGTTCATCATCTGCGCCCATACACCTGCAGTAAGTATTCTGTTTATAGCAATTTGATTAGGGATAAGATATGTAATTTCACTATCCCCGTAAACACAGTTATTTCTTTGCTCCCAAGCATAAATGGATATGGGATATAAATTTATACCTAAATCCCATTCGCGACGTATAACAGCGTTTTCGGTAACCTTAATGCCATGTATGGTGCTGCTACCGTCCTCTTTATATACTCTGAAGAGTTTTGTAATAACAGTTGCACGTTTGCTGTCCTGTGGTTCTGTTTCCCCTCTGTCTCCTGATTCGTAAGAAAGATTATTATCAGGCTTAATATTTTCTATTTCATCTTTGGAAATACCGTTACGACGTGCTTCGTTTTTAAGTGTACCTACACTTTTACGCTGAGAAATAAGAATAAATGGCTGAGACTGAATATCTTCGTTATTTGGTTCACCGAAAACAACGTTCTCGATATTCAAAACTTCACAGTCTATATCGCCTTTTATAGCCTTTGTTTTTCCTTCGTCAGCATAAAGTCCCGTTCTTATTTCGCTATTCCAATATGTATAAAGAACACCGGTACCCGAAATATACGCATTTCTTATAACCCTGTCCTTCTTATAGTCAAATTTAATTCTTTCGGCTGTAACTCTGTGATAATCCGAAAGAGCGCTCATAATAAGAGCTACTTCCCCTTCGCGTTTCATACCATTAAAGGCATCTTCGGGAAGTTCCTTTGCGATATTCTTTCTATATTCCATTGTTTCGGTTATTGTATCGTTAGTGTTTGGTACACCTTCAGCGCTGAAATTCACCGAAATAGGATTAGCACAAATAACCGCTCTTTTATATTCGCCTATACGGCGGATAATATTATGTCGTACAAGGGGTCTGTTTCCTACGTTTGCACCGTGCCATTGGTCGCCTACATAAAAACGCTCGTTCATTTTAGCCTGGTCAAATATACCCCTTGTACCAAGAGCAGCCTTATAATCGGTACCCGTTTCATACTTACTAAAAATGACCTGCGGTGCATTATTTTTATTATCTTTTTTCACTTTGTTTCCTCCGTTTTTATGGTCCTTTACTATGCGCCAAAATCCGCTTCCCAAAAGGGAGGCGGATTTTATTATTTAATTAATTATTCTTCGGCGCCGTCATCAGAAGCAGCTGCAGCATTAATATTCTCTTTGTGATTAACAGCATAATCAGGGGCGGTATATGCCTTAGAAGCAGCAACCTTAATAGCTTTGCTCTGACTCTTTTTTACAAAAACGTCATAGTAAACTCTGTAATCGAATTTATATGCATCTGCATCTATGTTCTGCTCAGGAGTAAAGATTCGAAGTGTTTCAGTCTTCTTCACGAGACTTGCACCCTTCTTAGGCATTACAATCATGCGAATGCTTGCGGCATCGGGAGCTGCTACAAAACCTTTAGCGGGTTCTGAGATGAAATCAAAGGCACCCTTCATTCTTGTGGAAGGTACGGGAATAATAGGCACACCATCAATGCTCTTAACCATCTGAGTAGCTTCGCCCTTCTTGAAATCAGAAACGATTACCTGCTTGTTAAAGGTAGTATCGTTAAGCATTGATGTATATGTACTGTTGTCAACAAAGCATACAAGTTCTTCGTCATAACCTACCTCTTCACGTACTGCCTGCGCAAGCTTATTAAAGAGTGCTACGGGCTTTGTAAGTTCAGTGGAAGTGGGTACAGAAACGCCACCGTTCTGGTTGGCAAACCCAGCAATTTTAGAAAGAACGTAAGCGTCACATTCGGGTGTAACCTTTGTACGCACAAATTCACCGAGAATCTTTCCGGCAAGATTTTCAACACCGGTTTCATCCATATCCTCGCGGTCAATCTGATAAGAACGCTGACGGTCCATCTGCATTGTGAAGGGCGTGTTGGCTACGGTTACTGCTCCACGTGTAAATCCGTTATCACGGTCATAATCCACCAAGCCCTGAAATTCTATATCCGGTAAAATAACAGTTTTTGCACCCACAAACTTTGCGCGCAAAATATTATCAGCAAAAAAGCCAACAACGCTTTTCTGAGTGAACATTTTATCAAGCTCACCGCTATACTTAACGGCTTTTTCAATAGTATTAATAGGCATATTTCATTTCTCCTTAAATTTAAAAATTCTTTTAGCTCCATAGTCCTTTCAAAAATGCTGCCGTACCGGTATCGGTGTCGTTTGCATCATCCTTAAGGCTTCCGGAACTTTTTTCTTTTGCCGATTTTTCGGCTTTTTCTGCCGCTTCCACGGCTTTTCTTTCGGCATATTCATTTAAGAGATAAGCTTCTCTTATGGATATGCCGTCTTTTTGAGCAGTTTTAATAACGCTTTCGGGAATCTGAGTGACGTCGGTTATATCGGGATTTATTTTGTTAATTGATATAACTGCATCAGCCAAAGATTTCTCAAAGCTCTCCTGCTCTTCTTTTTCTTTAGAAGCGATACTGTCGTTATATTCCTGCAGTTTTAGATTTCTCTCCTTTAGGGCTTTATCGAATAACAGCTGTTCATATTCTTCATTACCCCCGGCAGTTTCCTTACACTGCTGTCTTATAACGTTTATTTCCGCTTCCTTTATTCCCTCTACAAATTCACTTAAACTCTTTCCACTACGTCCAGCGTGGTCAATGAGTTCTTTTAAATCTGTAGAATGTTTGTGCAGTAATGAATATTCCTCCGATATCTGGTCATACTTCATACCCTTTTGAGCATAAGTGACCGCTTCCTCGTGGCTTAAATCAATGTTTTTCTTATTGAATTTAATGCTTATTCCGGGAAGAAGAGCTCCTTCATCCTGCTCTGCAGGTTTTTCTTCAGCACCGTCATTTGATTCTTCGGGCACTTCGATATTCTCCTGCTCATTTTCTGCAGCTTCAGCTGCTGCGTTTTCCTCTTCAGGTATGGTATCCTGAGTAGAAATTAAATTTTCATCCATATATATTCTCCTTTATCCGCTATGGTGAGCGGTTATTGGTGTATTGCGCCCCTTGTCTAAAGGGGAGAGGGCCAACGTATGTTGGCGAGGGGATTCTTCGGCAATTAATTTTGTTCATCGCCGTTATAACTGTATAAATTTTCTATGTATTTCTTTTCTTTTTGATTTTTTATTTTCTCTTCTTCGGTCAAATTTTCTTCTCTCGGTTGCTTTGATTTCTTTTTGCAAATAACATAAGTAACAAAAGAACTCACCGCTAAAGTAAAAAACCAAAGCATTAGAACAAAAATACAAATAAGAATTATCAATGCTGTTTGCATTAACTCCATCCTCCGTTTATATCTTTTGACATATTCAGTCCTATGCTGTATCTTTCGGAATCGCTCATCCGTTTCCTAGTAGGCTTTTCAGGTTTAAAGAAACGAATATCATATGCAGCGTATCGCATTGCATCCATAAGATGATTCATTTTATCTGTCGGCTTATTGGTAGGCTTATCATTTCGGTCTTTTTCAAAGCAATAACCGGAAATTTCCGCTATAAAGTTCTTACAGGCAGGAGAAATATAAATTTTATACTCCTGCAAAGCGTTAATTCCGTTCATAATGCTATCGGGGCCCTTAACACTGGGCAATATTCGGGAGATACCAAGCCTTTTTAAATCATCATTACTTTTTGGTTCTGCAGCATCAGCTCTTATACGCTCCTTGGCATATCCTTTACTTCGAATTTCACGGGCAATATCCGAGTTCAGCATTTTTACCCTGTAAAATTCGTCATAAACGTATATCTCTTTGTCTATTGGATTTACTGCCATTGCAACAAAAGCCGTAGGATCGTTTGTATAGCCGTAGTCAAGACCGAAAAAGCTTCTAAATCTCCAAGAATTATCTTCTAAGACCTTTCCGTTTTCATCACGCTTTATTCCAAGTTCATTGACTAAAAACGATTTAACTTCGTAATTTTCGTAAACAAGGCCATCTGCCACGCCCCATTCGCCCAAGCCTGCAACTGCATATTTGCGGTAATTTGTTTCCTTCATACGCTCAAATACTGCAATATCCTGACTGTCTATCCACTCATTGTTGAGATAATTGGTGCTGTATGTAGAAACGTTTTTATCAGATTTGTCAAAAAATCTTTTCTTTAACCAATGCTCAGCACTCCAAGGGTTAAACGTTAACGTTGTTTGTTTAAAAAGTCCTTCAGGAACTGCACCACGTGGTACCGAAAGGTCGAGTTTATCAAAATCTGCTTCGCTATATATTTCATAGGCTTCTTCTATCCATACGAAATTAAGATATCCGACTTCAACGGTAGTCGAAGCGAGCTTCAAAACGTCATCAAAACCTCTAAAGATAATCTTCTGACCCGTAGGCTTATATATCATTTGCATAGGACTCACACTATTTTTCCATAAATGAGAAACACCCAATTTGTTTTGAGCCCAAGAAAGCGCCGCAAAGGTAGAGTCTCTATGTGTCTGCATTACCGCTCTTACCACAAGGGCATTACTGCCGGGGTATTTCATAATGCGATAAATAAGATTCAGGGCGGACGTGGTAGATTTTTTACTACCCTTACCGCCTTTAAGCACTCTGTAACGGTTTTTATCATTCCAAAAACGGTCATATCCGCCTCCTACGATTTGTTTTAAAGAAACATTAGCCATTACCATCCACCACCTTTATGTCCTCGATAAAGGTAATTGCTTCGTGTAGCTTGCCGCTGTCATCTTCGCCAAGTCCTAAGAGCGTTTTTATAAGCTCCAAGGCTTTCAGCGCACCTTTGGAATCGAAAGTATATTCGCCTGTAGGCTTCATTTCGTGAGTTTTATAATCCCACTCCATAACCGGAACCGCGCTCATACAGCGGTTATATACTTCAATAGCTTTGAGTACCGCCCAGTTATCGTCTATATGCAGTTCCTCGCGCGCGCGTTTTTGTATCGCGTGTATGTACGCAAGGCACTCATCATTTTTAAGCATTCTTGTAGCAGCGTTTGCAGCGGATTTTTCTTTAAATCCCGCAAAAATCGCCGACTTTGCTTTTTCGCCGGTACGCATATATTCTTCACAGAATTTTCTTTCTCTCGGTGTTAAATTAAAATTTTCCGCATTAGGCATATTCCTCACTTCCTGTCATATTCCTTTCCCGCCGCCCATCCGCCGACTATTAAGTTCAGCACCAAACAAAAAAGAGACTTCCTCTTGGAAATCTCTTCTTTTACAGTTTAAATTGTAGCATAGTCTGCGGTGATTTAACAGTGACAAAGGGTGACATCTTTAATTATTTTTCAGGAAGTTTAATTTCTTCTAAACCGAGCTTATGAAGCCTTTTTACGTGGCGCAAAGAATAATGAATTTTTTCTGAAATTTCAGTCATATTTTGTCTGAGTATATACCGCCTTCTGAGAACCGAACGTATTCTTTTATCTTTTGTTGCACCTATTGCAGATAAAATCAGTATTCGTTTTTCTTCTGCAAGTTTTTGCGTGTTTTTAATATCATCTTTTTTGGCTATGATATTTTCTATGTAAAAGCCCTCCTTGGGTTTCGATATACTAAGTTCTTCCCAATCTTTGAGTTCTTCCTTTAGTTCTTCTAAAGTAATCAAAACGTCAACATAACTATTTAAAAATTCCTTTTTCTCTTTATAGTCCTTTATCACCGCTTCCGTCATAGTTTTACCTCGTTTTATTCTTTATCAAATATTGATTCCTGACCGCTTATACCATAGTTGCGCTTATTGTCCAGCGCAACCCTGCAAAGTTCGGCAAGGCGCTGAACCTCTGCGACAAACTCAACAGTTACTACTTCAAAAGGCATTACTATTCCCGAAAAGAGCATCCCGTTCTTCAAAACAAAGTACGTACCGCCAAGCTCGGACTCTCTTTCAAAAATAGAAAGCATATTATCGTTATCACTAAGCGGAGAAAGATATTTTGAATCAATAAACTTAATACCGGTACCTGTAACCACAGGAATTAGACATTTACTGTGATATGCAAGATTTACGGGTAAAATCTCACATTCAACCTCTTCGTCGGTATTATCTGAAATATCTATATGCTCAGGCAACCTTCCTTCTTCGCTGAAATGGATCTTACCTTTTGGAATATCATAAGTCAAGCAGAAGGTGTCTTCATCAAACACCGGCAGTCCCGTAATAGGATAAAAGCCGCTTCCGTTGGATATAAACTGTCCATCTCTAGTCTTATATATTTTGCATATAAGACTCTTTTTGCATAGGTCAATTATTTTTTTGATTATCATTTATTTCATCCTCCGTTATCTCAAGATATTTGTTTATGTACCACTGCGCTTTTTTGATATCTTCGTCACCGTTTTTTCGCCCGTGACGGTAAAGGTATTTAAAGGCGTTGCATTTGCAAAAAGATTTAACAGCTTCATCACCTAAAGCTTCCCGCATTACTTCTATACACTCAAATTTCCCTGTTTCATAATGAGAGGGATGATTAACGTTATCCGGCATAATATTACCTCCTAAACTAACGGAACGATATAATCAGAGGTATGAAGCCCATCGGAAATCGCACACGGTTCCCAAGTATCCACTCTACACGGGCGGAAACCTAAAACAACGTAACCTTCCTTGCAAAATCGCTCATCATCTAGTACGTAAATTATTTTCAAAAGACAACTGCGACCCGTATGTTTAAGTCCTTCTTCGGTCTCTACCATTTCGTTAAGGGCTAGATAATCACCCTCCTGATAATTCCGGTCATTCTTCCTAACCTCGAAGGTTTTAATTCCGCCGATAACCGGCATAAAATATTCAGTCATTTCCTTTACTTCGTGAATCATTGATAATTTCCTCCAATATATAAATTTTATCTTCGAGTTCGTCTATTTTCACGCCCCAACATCAGTAATTGTTGTTGTTGCCAAATACATAGGACATTTCTTTGCCTCGTTAAAATGCACCCGTTTTTCTTTTGCATAGCAATATTTCAAGTTCTGCTTGTTACAATGATTGCAATATTTACATTTTGGGTGTTTTTCTCGGTATTCTTTAACGGTCATTCCGTTACCTCACTTTCCTTTCTCCGTCTCAAATCAACTTTCGGCGGCAGCTTTTTAGATTTTCTTTTTTCCGATTCTTCCGCTTCCTTTAGTTTTTCTATTTTTCGCATACAAGAATAGCTGCAGAAGAATAACAATTTGCCCTTATAGTAGAGTTTATATCCCCAAGATTTTGTAGGGCGGCAGAATTCGCCCTTTTTACATTCGGGATTATCACACTTTACCATTGGAAAAGCCTGAACGATAAATTCATCAGTCTCACTGTTGATTTTTGCTGTCATTATATCCTCCCTCGGCTGCTTAATACAGCCCATTTTTTATTAGCCTGTTTCTTACGTGCAGTTCTGCAATCAGCACAAAACGTATTTTCTTTTCTTTCAAAGAATGTCGCGCCGCATCTTTTGCAGTACTGCTCTCTTATTCTTAAAAACTGAGCACAGGAATCACAATCACTTTCTCCCGCTTGACAGCCTTTAAAATCATCCCAATTAGCACACATAAAACGTTGCCAATATGGATCATAACCTAACTCATTAGCTCTGTATTTCAAAAGTCCTGCAAAATACGATAATTCCTTTTTCACCTGCTGTCTGTAAGCAGATAAACTTTTGCCTTGCTTAACCGTAGGAATGGGTGCGCCGTCACCCCAGTTGCCGCTTCCTATCATAAGTCTGACTTTATCCATATTTTCAGACAGATAAACACAATAAACTTTTCCGCGTATAGCTTTTTCACTTTTTCCTATAAGTTCGGCTATACTGCCGTAACTATCTCCGTTTTTTATACCAAAGCAAAGAATATCGTAATCCTTTTTGGTCCACACACTATCTTTCCCGTGATTATCCGCCTTAACTGGTCGTAGTTTCGTACCTAAATCGCAACAACGTCGCTGAATAGCTCCTGCAGAACGATTGAGCATTTGCGAAAGTTCAAAGTATCCATACTTTTGCTGATTCAGTAAATAAAGCAGTTTTGAATCCTCCGCCGGTGTCCATGCATCTTTTCTCTGAAGGCTAAAAGTATTAAAATCTTTTTTTCGCTGTATATTAACCCAGTCAGGCTCTTTACCTAGCGCCAATGGTTCCATTTTAGAAAAATCTATAAACGAACGATGTTTTTCTGCCCATTTCCAAAACTCATCTATGTAAACAACGTTGAAACGGCATTTATTTACCCTTTTTTTATGCACGGGTAGTCCGCGGTTTTCCACCCAACTTTTTATTAAATAAGAACTTACTTTATGTCCTGTCACCGCAATAATAAGTTGATTAAGGGTTATATAATCGCCACCCATAAGTACCGAGCCTAATCCCATCCTACTTGCTTTAATTTTTATAGCATCAACTGTTCTGTTGAGTTTATCTGCCATATACGGAAGCGATACATAGCCCCAGTTTTCATCAATGTAACTAAGTTCCTCTTTTGTCCATGTTCTCGAACCCCGTGGTGGAGGTTTCCTTTTCACACTCATCCTTTTTCTCCTTTTTTGTAATATTGCCGAGTTTAGCAATATCCTTCCAATTATTTTTAATATCTTCTCGGTTCAGCCGCCTTAAATATTTATCTGCTGCCTCCGAAAGCAAAAGCGTACCCGTATCGGTAACAAGGCAGAATTTATCGGGAATCTTAATATCGGGCCAATTACGTTTTACGTATTTACGCGCTTCAGCACTGCGCAGCACTTGCTTTTCCTTGGTTATGCAGAACAGAACCTCCTTTCTTTTTATCTGTCTATAAAATAAATACGGCCTACCGTTGAATTCATTTACTCCGGCATCGATGCTGTCTATGTCTATGTAATATCCCGCCTTTGCCTGCGGCGGTTCTTTCCAACAAATTTTATTTATTTCAGTATCTTTTATAAGCGAAGGCTTTCTAATATTTCTTGAGCAGGACCACGCTTTACTATTAAGTTTTTCTCCCGGTGTCAGCCCTGTTTTGCACTGCTTAACAAGATATGCCGCAAGAAAACTATAGTCTCCGCCTTCATACATAGCGAAATATTGCGGTTTTTTACTGAACTGCCAAAGCGCGTTTATTTCACTGACTTTAACCTTTTCGGCATTATTGATTATCAGATGATGGTGTAAAGCTCCTTTTTCTCCAAAAGCGTGAACTTTAACGAATCTAAGCTCTTCGCCGTGTTTTTTGTATAAAGCGGTAAGTTTTCTTGTAAACTGTCTGCAATAAAGCTTTGCGGTTTCACTATTTGGCCGCTTCCCACGTTCATAAGTAAGAACAAGATGATAATCGTCTTCGCCAAAATTCTCATTAATAATTCGGGTAAGTTCTCTGATGCGGAGTTTCTCGTTATATTTTTCCTGCGCAAGCGGAGTACTTCCCGAATACCCTTGACGCGTTAAACCGCTTCCGAGTCTTCCGGGGAAGGTCTCAATTACCTCTAACGTATCCCCCGCTCTTATTTCCCTGTGTCTATATCCTGGTTTCATAACTTCTCTTTCTCTTTTCGGTTCTTTTAATTTTCTCGGGGCTCTGCCCCAAACCCCGAGGTTTTTCGCTTTTGTTTTCCATAGGAGAACTTTGCGAGAATGAGGATGAAGCTTATTTCAAGCCACACCCTCTTCTCCTATGCTAAAATCTTATAATGCGCTCAGGTCGCACCTCTGCGTTGCCCTATCCTCACTATAAGCAAAAGCCATAGCGACTATTCTTTTCTCTTGTTTTGGTTCTAAACTTAATACTGTTTATCAAGGTCTAAAGGGGCTTACAGCCCCTTATTAAATTGCATTAATAGTTAATATCTTTTTTGAAGAAAAGTTTCTCGTTTCTCCGACTATCGCCATAAAAGGTCTTACATTGTCTCCACGAGCGTATAGGTTTGGATGCTTCCCACCCTACCGTATATCAGACTACTCAAGTTTTCGCAGTCCTTCGTTTAAAATGTTTGTTGCAGCATTAACATCTCTGTCATGTACAGTTCCACATTCAGGACACTTCCATTTTGGATGAGAAAAATTCTTAGCTTTTATATTTTTAAAACCGCAAACTGAACATATCTGACTGCTACAATAATCATCTTCAACTCTTATTACGCTTCTACCATACCATTCAGCCTTGTATACAAGCTGTTTTAAGAAATTCCCCCAACCCGCATCGCCTATATAACGTGAAATATATTTGTTTTTCATCATATCTTGTATCCCTAGGTCTTCTATGCAAATCACATCATTATTTCTTATAATGTCCGTGCTTGCCTTTTGCTGCATATCTTGTCGCTGATTCGCAATATGTTCATGAAGCCTCGCTATCTTTATTCGCTGCTTTTCCCAACGTGTGCTGCCATTTGTTTTTCGTGACAGCTCCCGCTGAAGTTTCTTGAGCTTCTTGAGACTTTTTTCAAGATACTTAGGATTTTCTATACAGCTTCCATCAGATAAAGTTGCAAATGTTCTTATTCCCATATCTATCCCTACAGCTTGTCCGGTTTCCGGCAATTTTGAAATATCCACTTGGGTACAATGAATAGCTATAAAATATTTTCCTGAAGGCTCTTGCGATACCGTTGCATTTAATATTCTTCCTTCAACCTTTCTCGACACTTTACATTTAACCTTTCCTAACTTAGGAAGTTGCACTAGATTCTCAAATACTAAAAGATTATTGTTGCAAAAATTACTTCTATATGTTAAGCGATGCATTTTTTTGCTTTTAAATTGCGGATATCCCACTTTTATTCCTTTTTTAATTCCTTTAAAAAAATTTATATACGCATTTTCCAAATCTCTTAAACTGTTTTGCAGCGCAAATTTATCCACTTCGCGCAACCATTGATATTCGTTTTTCAATTGAGTCAAATCCATTGAACATTTGCGGTAATTAAATGTTTTTCTTGATTGTTCATACATTTCTTTACGCTTATTAAGATAATAGTTATAAACAAACCTTACACAACCAAATGTCTTGTGAATAAGTTCTTGCTGCGCCTTATTGGGATATATTCTGAATTTATATGCTATTTCCATTTTTTCAAGACACCTGCTTTAAATTTTGGATACCTTTCTCAATAACTTCATCTAATTCAGCCATATCTTTGCATAAAGTTTGTTCAGCTGTATATAAAATAGAACGAAACATATTAGCTCTCTCGGTAAAAACAATAGCGGTTACAGCTTTTTCCTGTCCACTAGAGCATCCATCCAAGAAGCCCTCTGTTGTGCAAAATTCCATAAAAATATTAATCACTTTAATAACTTGTTCTATGTCACAACTTAAATCCTCTAATTTTCTCACATAATTTTCATTAATAGTTTTCATAATTTTTTCTCCTTTGTTTTCTTGTCAAGACTTACCTTTGCCTTGCATCAATATTGTACTATCTTTCGTACATTATTGCAATTGGCAAATTGTACGAACTTAGATACATATTTTTGTGCATTTTTGTACTTGACTTCGTACAAAACATGTGCTAAAATACATATAAATAATTAAATAACTATAAAGGAGTTATATATGTCTATTAATTTTTTAAAATTACAAAAGATTATGGAAAGTAAAAATATTAAAAAATACGATTTGCGAAAAGCTGGTTTTAACCCCAATATTATCGATAAGGTTTTATCTGGTAATCTTGATAAGAACAAACGTGTTGATACCGAAACCATAAATCGTTTATGTGAGTTTTTTGAAGTTCAACCCGGAGATATAATGGAATACACAGAGGACTAATTAGTCTTGATTTTTTATTTTTATATGTTATAATAATTGTGCAGGGAGAAACTTCCTTTTTCTCTCTCCCTGCAGTCCTTTCAAAGCACCCGACTTCCTACGGGTGCTATTTTTTTATACTTTTCAAAATAAATTCCTCTTTTCTATCTCGCCTGCAAGTACGAACAGCACTTCGCTGTTTGACCTGTAGGCTTCTTTATTTGTATGCGTCTCTTTTAGACGTTGGCGTGTTAGTTTATATCGTTCTTTAAGCGAGTCATCACTCATTTCAGATACTTTAAGTGACTTTTTTAAAAACTCTACCATAACAGGAGTAGCAAAGAAAAACATATTTATTTTCTTCCATTTATTTTTTGCCGCTATATACGTACATATTTCTATAGTAACGCCGCCGCTTTTATGATATTTGCACTCTGTGCAGTGTTTACTGCATATTAGCCCTTCTTCCTTAGGACAGTTCATACCTCCGGTAGCAACAACCTCACCGCATATTTTACATATTTGGTCGTTCATTTCTTTCCTCCAAAAGAGATTTATAAAAAGAAATTTTTGCTTTCAACTGCTTTTTCTCTTTTTCAAGTTGTTTTAAGTACTCCTTTTTAGCGGCTCGGCGCTCAGCTTCATAATCTATAAGCATTCCTCCCGCAATTCCTATAAAGAATGCCGCTAATACTAACACTACACTCCAAAATTCACTGTTAAACATTTTTAACACTCCTTTAAAAAGATTTCATAATCTTTCTTGTTATTATGAAAATACTCACTCATTCTTCTGCCAAGTCTTTCACTCATCGATTTATTCAAACGGCCAAGTTCCGCTTCCGTTAAATCTTCTATTGGTTTAATGGTTCCGTCATTAAGCAGTATTTTCCCTGTGACTTTGAGCGGCCTTCCCGCCATATGTATCACCTCAGTTCCTTCTATGCAAAATACGGCACGTCCTATACTAAAAATCAGCCATCTTTTCCAGAGTCTTGGTATCTGCATCGTATATTCCGAAGTATTTATCATTGACTTCTACAGCCCATCGACTGTCACCTATCTTATAAAAAGCGGTTATTTCTTTATTTTTCGATAGAATATCCGAAACCTCCATTATTGAAGATTTGATTTTTTCTATCGAAGGAGTTTTTACAACTATTCTTTTAGTAAGTATCATCACCGGTATTCTTAAATCCTTATCGTCTTCTTCGATAAGAACTGCATTACCACCCGCATTTAATATTGCTTTAAACAGAACGTAAGCTCCATTATCCTTTCCTCCGACGATATGTATAGGAATCTTTGTTTTTACCCAACGCCTAAGTGTTAGCGTACTCTCCGAAAGCCCTAACACTTTCAACAGTTCTTCCAAAAGGTCCTCACCTAAAAAAATGCGCGCTATAAGGCCTCTATCTAATTCAATTTCTTTTGCCATAACCTTTTTCTCCTTTGTGACCTGTCGGTTAAGTACACACCGATGGAAAAATATAATGGGTGATTTTTATATAGATGTGCTAATGGGGGATATATTAAAAAAGGAGTAAAACCACCAGTATGTACTTAACCGACAGGTCACGTTTGATATTTAATTTTTAATGTGTTATAATCACTCCAAGAAAGGAGAGATATAATGGATGGTAAAAAATTTGAAGGTGTAGCTGGTTGCATTATCACTGGTTTTAGCGATGAGCACGGTAATTCCATTAAACTTAGTGAAGTTTCTGACTATTTAGAAACCAAATGCCCCGACTGCAACAGAGTACTTTTTCTTACAAAAGAAAAACTCAATAAAATCATAAAATGTCATTGTGGAAAAAAGATTTATGTAGAAGTTTCGGAAAATAACTTGTGATATTCCGCTTCCTCAATAGCTTCCATTGTTTTATCTTTTTTGACAACCACTACAACCTTTTCAAATTCAAGCTCACCTTTTTCGTTCACCGAGGCGGGCTTTAGCTCTATAGGTGCCACATTTTTCTCCTATGTTCAATTTATTGAACTTTCAGTTTAAAAAAATAGCTCGGTATATCTTTATGTGGGATATTAAGCACCTTGCAAGCCCGCACCATTTCCGGTTGCTTCCACGATACTTTTCCACCCAGTTTAAGCGACAATGTGCGTTCGGAAATATTCATCCTTTTAGCGAACTCACTTCGTGTTTTGCACACCTCTACGATTTTACCATTAAGTATCGAATAGTCGTATGCCATTTTCTTTTCCTCTTTTCTTTTTTAAATAATATGTTATAATATCTCCTATAAAAGGAGGAATTATAATGAACGTTGAACTAATTGTCTCTTTAGCATCATTAGGAGTAGCTGTCATATCAATAATCGTTACGGCAATTGTTACCATATATCAAACTCACAGCAATCAGAATATGGAAAAAGAAAAGGAAAGGCTTGAAATATATTCTGAATTTTTAACCTACTGTACAAAAAGGAACGCTAATTCTATAACCATAGAAGAGACTCATAATTTCGTTAAGATTTATACTAAAGCAATGCTTACCACAGATTACGAGTTAAATAAGATTACTAAGGAACTCTATTTCTCTGTCCGTGAACATCCGCAATCTAATAAAACAATTCAATTATTAGATTTAGCCACCTGTGAAATGCACAAAAGATTGAAAATTTTTAATCGTAAGAATCATCGCAATCGGAAGCACTATTGATTTTTCTTAATCTTTCTTCTAAGTCATCATAGCATCTCTTAGTGCTTACCATATCCGATATAATACGTATCGAAACCATCACTGCGAGAAAAATTGCTATAAGCAACCCTACTCCTGAAAGTATTAGCATTACTATCGCAATACCTTTCATCCCTCTCACCCCCTGCCCCCTCGGTAGGGGGAATTTGTTTAAAATCATTAAGTTCAATATTTTGAACCATCCAAATTATACCATTTATTTTTCTTATTGTCAACCCTAAATTCATTTTTTTGAATTTTTTGTTCATTTTCCTTGAACTTTTTGAATACTTGTGCTATAATACCCGCGGAGGTGTTAAAATTGTATATTGATAGCACAGCTAACAGATTGAAAAAAATAATGAAAATCAAAAATATTAAGCAGGTGGATATTTTATCCGCAGCACAACCGTACTGTAATATGTATAACCAAAAATTAAATAAAAGTGACTTAAGCCAATATATCTCCGGCAAAGTAATCCCCGGGCAAGACAAATTAAAAATATTAAGTCTTACATTAAACGTATCTCCCGCTTGGCTAATGGGACTAAACGTACCTATGGAAGAAACTGCATTAGATATAGACCGCTACCCCACTCCAAAGATAGTTGACAATCATGTCACCTTCCCAGTCATAGGCGAAATTGCCGCCGGATACGACAGTATCGCCCTTGAAGACTGGGACGGAGACACGGTAGACATACCGCTTTCTTACTTAAAGGGCAGAGCTATGGAAGAGTACTTCGTCCTTCAAGTTAAAGGAGACAGTATGTATCCCACATATCAGGAGGGTGACAAGGTTCTCATTCTCAAAACCCCCACACTTGATTACAGTGGTCAAGTTGGTGCAGTTCTCTATGACAACGAATATGCCTCACTTAAAAAGGTGGAATTCGTGCAGGGTGAGGACTGGATGCGCTTAGTAGCAATCAACCCTAATATTGCACCAAAGACTGTTGAAGGTGAAGAGCTTGAGCACTGTAAGATAATGGGCATAGCTAAAATGTTAATAAGAGACATTTTTTAACCTAAATAGCTTTCGACAAAATAATACTTCTTAATGCATTTTTTATTCAATAAACGACGAAATACAACGTATTATGACAAAAAGTAATTTTAATAAAAGGTCCGCTTCCATATAAAGAAACGAACCACTAACTGTAACTCCATTACTTTTAGACTTTGGTTAAAGTTTCTTTTTCCTCTTCTTGTATCTTTCTTAAATGAGAAACCAGCATATCTAAAAACTCTGTGGCAGTGGGCGGAGTTGTAAGATTAAATCTTGCTATCTCACAAAGTTTTTCTCTATTCGTATCCCAAGCCTTATAAACTATGGTGCGAATGTTTCTTTCAACAGTTATCTTACCTACTTCACACTGTTCGGCCACAACAGGATATAATAATTTTGTAACCTTAAGTAATCTAGATTCATCTTGCATAATTAAATTACAAGCCTTTACCGTCATTAAGTATCCGCTGTATTTTCCCGTAATTCCAAGTGAGTGCAATAAATCGTGTATTGTCGTCATAATAAATCCCCCTATTTCGACAAAATTATATATGTTTGTGCCTTTTAAGCACATAAATCGACAAAAAACAACCAATTTCAACATTTATAAAAAGAGGTGATAGCGTGAAAACTGCTGCTGCTTATATCCGTGTGAGTACTGATATGCAAACTGAATACAGCCCCGACAGTCAGTTGAGCAATATACGCAGTTTCGCTGAGAAAAACGGAATAATTCTTCTTGAAGAACACATCTATGCTGAAGATGGCGGAAAATCCGGTAAGAGTATGGCAAAAAGAGATAGTTTTCAAAGAATGATTTCTATCGCTAAACAAAAGCCCAAACCTTTTGATATAATTCTTGTTTGGAAGTTTTCCCGTTTTGCACGTAACCAAGAAGAAGCTATAGTCTTAAAATCAATGCTAAAAAGAAATGGTATAGAAGTCGTTTCTATATCAGAACCGCTTCCCGAAGGCGCCTTCGGAGAATTGGTTGAAAGAATTATCGAATGGACCGACTCTTACTACTTGGTGAATTTATCAGGTGAAGTTAAAAGAGGTATGCTTGAAAAATTTAAGCGCGGTGAACCTGTATGCCCTGCTCCTATTGGTTATACAATGGAAAACAGCCAGTATATTCCTAACGAACAGGCTCCTTTTGTACGTCAAGTTTTTTGTGACTATCTCGACGGAATGGGACTAAGAGCTTTAGCTGATAAATACGGTAAACTTGGTATTCGTACCGTTCGCGGAAATATGCCAGATAACAGATTTATCGAATATATGCTGAGAAACCCCGTTTACTGCGGTAAACTGCGTTGGAGTAGTGATGGTAGAGCTGCATCAAAACGTGACTACAACGATGAACATATTCTTGTAGTTCAAGGCAAACACGAACCTATAATTTCAGAGGATCTCTTCAATAAGGTTCAAGACAAACTTGATGAAACAAAAAAACTGTATGGAAAATATCAGCGTAGAGAACAACCTGTTGACTATATGCTTAAAGGGCTTATCCGTTGTGATACCTGCGGTGCTACGTTAGTTCTTCAGTCTGCATTGCAAACAAAGTCTCTGCAATGTCATAACTATGCGCGTGGAAGTTGTCATGTTTCCCACAGTATATCTGTCAAAAAAGCTGAAAAAGCGATTATTGATTATCTTGAAATGGCTCAGGTCAGCGGAGTATTCAAAATAGCAGAATTAGAGCAAGTTAATATCTCTGAGAAAGAAAAGGATTTAAATATAATCCTCCGTAATGAAAAGCTTAAGCTTGAGCGTATCAAAAAAGCTTATCAAGACGGTATAGACACTCTCGAAGAATACAAGGCAAATAAAACCGCAACGTTAGATTCAATTAAAAGAATCGAAAGAAGCCTAGAAAAACAAAAAAAGGCCGGTACCAAAGGCACCGACCTAAAAAGTCAAAGAGCTATAATTCAAAACAAAATATCTGATGTGCTTAAAGTGATAAAAAATGATAACATTTCCGCTTCCGCTAAAAACGAAGCGCTGCGCTCTATAATCCAAACTATCACTTATAATAAATCCGCTTCCGAACTGGAAGTCTTGTTTCACGAATGATTATTATATCTTTTTACTGTACGAACCTCCGTACTGACTGATTATTATCTGAGCGTACCTAGGGTTAGGGTTTTTGATGTTTACGGGGTATTGAAGTTTCTTTTCATATTGCCACATTACATTTCACACTCCTTTGCTTCCCAAGGCCATGGAGAATTTATCCATTCCCAGTTATCCATTCCTACACTGTCATGGGTGGTAACGATATACTTTCCGTACATTTTTTCGTAGTTCATTACCGCAATTTCGCGTTTGCGTCTTAAATCATTTATGAGATTTAAAGCCTTGCGGTTATGGGGATGCACGTCAAGATATAGCTCCATTTCCTTTATAGAAAAATCAAGAGCGTGTATTGTTCTTAGCATTTTACATTTATCCATAGTTTTACTTTCCTCCCACACACAAGGGTTTATCCAGTTCGGGAAATGCCGTTCCGCGAACAAATGCAGTTTCAGGCTCGTAAAGTTGTTCCAGTGTCTGATTTTCAATAAAAACAAGAGTCAATGCCTGTATGCAGTCATCGTCTTCTCTTACAGAATTTCTTATTTTTTCCAAATCAATCATTTTATTTTCTCCTTTCGGGTAGTCACACCCGTTAACAGTATATGAAAAAATCAGGATGGGGGTTCCATCCTGATTTCAGTTTAATTAGCATTTTTTCCGCAACAGCGTTTATATTTAAGCCCGCTTCCGCAAGGACATGGAGCGTTAAGCGCCACCGCGCCTTTGCCTCTTACCGTTTTAGTGCCGTCGGTAGAGGTTTCCTCAGCAACCTTTTTGCGCTGGATATCCTCTTCACGTCTTATAACAACCGAAAGGGTAAGCTTTGCGGTTCTGTCCTTAATTTCATCATTCATAGCATTGAACATATCGGCACTTTCATTTCGGTAAGCAACAACAGGGTCGTGCTGACCGTAAGCGCGAAGTCCGATACCCTGACGAAGCTGATCCATAGCATCAATATGGTCCATCCAGTTAACGTCAACGCTGGAAAGAAGAACAACCCTTTCCATTTCGCGCATTGTATCAGTTCCGAACTCTTTTTCCCTTGCCTCATAGCGCTCATTTGCCATAGTCTTAAGAGAATTAATTATATCCTCTTGAGTCAAGGAGTTCTTTTCGTCAGTAGTAAATTTAAAATCATTTTCCTTACATATCCAGCCTAGGAAATACTCTCTTAGTCCGTCAAGGTTCCAGTTATCCACGTCTATGTCGCTGATAAAGGGAGCGGCATTTCTTTCGATACTGTCATTAATCATACGGCGGATAGAATCCTTAATATCCTCACCGTCAAGCACCTTGTTACGCTGAGTGTATATCATCTCGCGCTGCTGATTCATAACATCATCATAATCAAGCACACTCTTACGGGAAGCAAAGTTAATACCTTCCTTCTTTTTCTGAGCGCTTTCAATACTCTTTGACAGCATACCGAACTGAAGAGGCATATCCTCATCCACTCTGAGAGTATCCATCATAGCGCCGATTCTCTCACCGCCGAAAAGTCTCATAAGGTCATCTTCAAGAGAAATATAGAAAACGGTTGTACCGGGGTCTCCCTGACGTCCTGCACGGCCTCTGAGCTGATTATCAATACGTCTGGAATCGTGACGTTCGGTACCGATTATACACAGTCCCCCTGCTTCTCTTACCTTCTGCGCTTCGGGAGCAATTTGCTCCTTAAAGCCGTCGTATAGACGTTTATATTCGTCTCTTGCCTTTTTAATTTCGGCGTCACTTGTTTCGGCAAAGCCTGTAGCCTCGGTAATAATCTCATCAGAATAGCCTTGATGCTTAAGCTCTGCCTTTGCAAGATATTCCGCATTACCGCCAAGCATAATATCGGTACCTCTACCTGCCATATTGGTAGCAATGGTAACAGCGCCCAGCTTTCCTGCCTGAGCAATTATCTCTGCTTCTTTTTCGTGATGCTTAGCATTAAGTACGTTATGGGGAACCTTTTGCATCTTAAGAAGCTTACTTAAAATTTCACTCTTTTCAATGGTTACAGTACCTACAAGCACAGGCTGACCTTTTGCGTGGCACTCCATAATATTATTTATAACAGCCTTAAATTTAGCAAGTTCGGTTTTATAGATAATATCGTCCTGATCTTCTCTTATAACAGGCTTATTTGTGGGAATTTCAATAACATCAAGCTTATAAATCTGTTCAAATTCCGCTCTTTCGGTGGTAGCGGTACCTGTCATACCCGAAAGCTTTGAATAAAGACGGAAGAAGTTCTGGAAGGTTATGGTAGCAAGAGTTTTTGATTCCTGAGCAACCTTTACCCCCTCTTTAGCTTCAATAGCCTGATGAAGTCCCTCGTTATAGCGTCTGCCGAACATAAGTCTGCCCGTAAACTCGTCAACGATAATAACCTCGCCGTCTTTTACAACGTAGTCAACGTCGCGCTTCATAACACCGTAAGCGCGTATAGCCTGAGTTACGTGGTGTGAAATGGTTATATTTTCAGCATCATTAAGATTTTCAATTCCGAAATACTGTTCTGCCTTAGCAACACCCGAAGGAGTAAGGGTAGCAGTTCTTGCCTTTTCGTCAACAACGTAGTCGCCGTCGTAATTATTTTCCTCGTCGCTTACCTTGTCATTGGTTTCCTTAACAACAAATTTTTTAAGACCTCTTACAAAACGGTTGGTTTTCTCATAAAGGTCGGTAGATTTTTCGCCCTGTCCCGAAATAATAAGAGGGGTTCTTGCTTCATCAATAAGTATGGAGTCAACCTCATCCACTATAGCAAAATTATGTCCGCGCTGAACTCTGTCGGAAGCATAAATCACCATATTATCTCTAAGATAATCAAAGCCGAGCTCGTTATTGGTACAGTAGGTAATGTCTGCATTATAGGCTTCGCGTTTTTCGTCCTTGTTCATTCCGTGAACGATAAGACCAACGCTAAGTCCCATAAAGCGATAGATTTTACCCATCCATTCAGAGTCACGCTTTGCAAGGTAATCATTAACCGTTACAATATGAACGCCTTTGCCCGAAATAGCATTAAGATAGGCAGGAAGGGTTGCCACAAGGGTTTTACCTTCACCTGTTTTCATTTCGCTGATTCTTCCTTGATGAAGAACGATACCGCCGATTATCTGTACGGGGAAATGACGCATCGAAAGAACTCTGTCACCCGCTTCTCTGCAGGCAGCAAAAGCCTCGGGCAAAAGTTGGTCAAGACTCTCGCCGTTATTATATCTTTCTTTAAATTCAGCCGTTTTGGCTTTAAGTGCATCATCGCTCAGCGCTTTATATTCTTCCTCAAGCTCTAAAACCTTTTTTTGAAGGGGAAGAATTTTTTTGATTTCTCTTTCGCTGTAGTCACCGAACATCTTTGTAAAAAGTCCCATTTATATATCTCCTTAGAGTATTTACCATATATTATATAACATTTTCCCTGTTTAATAAAGTCTTATTTGTAAATAATAACATCTTTTTCGAATTTCAAGCCCTCTGACAGCAAAATACTGCCGTCTCTTTTAACAAATACCGCTTCATAGCCTTCGGTTTCGTTAATTAATGCTAGTCCCTCTTCTTCACCGAGAATAAGTAAAACGGTAGAAAGCGCGTCGCAGTCGGCAGAGCTTTTTCCCATTACCGTAACACTTGCCAGAGAATTTTCCACCCCGTAGCCCGTTTTTGTATCAATTATATGGTGATAAATTTTGCCGTCCTTTTCGATATATCTTTCGTATATTCCTGAGGTTACAAAGGAACTTTCCGTGCTTTTTACCGTAGCAATTATACCGTTTTCAAAGGGCTTTTTAATGCCTATCTTAAATTCCCCTTCGCCAAAGGCATACAGGTTTCCGCCGATATTGACAGTTCCCCTTTTAACGCCCTTTTCCTTTAAAAACTCCACCATTTTATCGGCAATATAGCCCTTTGCTATTCCGCCTAAATCAAGTCCCGAATCCTTTAGCCTTACCTTGTTATCCTTAATTTCGATTTTTTTATAATCGACCTTCCTTAGCGCCTCGGCAATTTCGCTTTCTTTTGGCAACTGCGACGAAGAAAAATCATAAAGACTGCTGACGGGATAAACCGTTATATCAAATCTTCCGCCGCTTTTTTCAGAGTATTCTATAGCGCGGTTAATAAGCGCAAGTGTTTCATCACTCACGCTGACAAAATCATTACTGTTATTTATTAACCAAATATCGCTTGACTCTACGGTGCGGCTGAGCTTTCCTTCAAGGTCGGCGCAAAGCTCAAAGCTTTGGTTAATTATTTCTTCATCACACTGCGCGGTAACGGTTACCACGGTGTCACAAAGGATTCTCGTCTGGCTGATTTCCTTTTTACTGCAACCCGTAAGGATTACCGTAAAAAAGCACAGCAAAAATACAATTACTTTTTTCATAAGATTATTATACAATTTATTTTCTTTTTTGTAAAGGTGTGGTATAATAAAGAATATTAAATAAGTTTAAGGAGTGATAGCATGATAAAAAAAGCCGATATTATTTTGTTTATTGGTTTACTTTTAATTTCCCTTTCACTCCTGTTTGCCTTTATTTTTTTACCTAAAGAAACGGGCAACACCCTTGTTATTACTCAAAACGGCAACGAAATTGAGCAAATTTCTTTAAAGGAAGATAAAACTATTTTTCTGGGTGAAAATAAAGTCGTAATAAAGGACGGCAAAGCTTATATGGAAAAGGCTGTTTGTCCCGATAAGGTATGTGTTCATCAGGGCGAAATTTCTAAAGTAGGCGAAGCAGTTGTATGCCTTCCCCAAAAAATAATTTTGGAGGTAAAGTAATGGCTAAAAAGGTTTCGGTTTATGCGCTGCTTACAGTAATTTGTCTTGGTATTTCTTATCTTGAAGGCATTTGTTTTTCCTTTATTTCCGTCCCCGGTCTAAAGCTCGGTCTTGCCAACTGTATTCCAATGCTTTTAATTAAAGAAAAAAAATATGGCGCTTCAATTCTTATAAATCTGACAAGAATACTGCTATCCTGCCTTCTTTTCGGCAATTTTTATTCTCTTATTTTTTCTCTTTCAGGCGCATTTTTGTCAACGCTGACGGTACTTTTGCTGTCCTCTATAAAAATTTTCACCTTCGCGGGAATAAGCAGCGCCGCCGGAACAATGCATAATATAGGACAGATAATTGCCGCTATGCTAACCCTTGGCACAAAAGGGGTTATTTATCTTTTGCCTATACTTATGCTTTGCGGCTGTATAATGGGATTAATTGCCGGAATACTGCTTAATATTTTTAAAATTAAATACAAAAAAACTGCCGAAATGATAATCAAAGCATAAAAAAATCTCCTTTGGAAAAGATAATACCAAAGGAGGTTTATTTATGAGTAAATTTTGCACGTTTTTAGAAGGCATGGCATTGGGTGTTGCTGTAGGCGTAGGCATTGCTGTAACAGGCAAACTTATGATGAACAGTGATAAGAAATCGGCACGTGGCAAAGATAAAATCGAAAAAGCCGTTACCGAATTTGTTGACGGAATTGAAACCTTAATAAAATAAAAAATAGTGCAGAAAATTCTGCACTATTTTTTTATTCTACGTGTAAAAGGTTTTCGTTTTCGGTTTGGTTATTTTCCACCTTGATATTTTCGCAGTTTTTAATAAAGACGTCGTACTTTTTCATACCGTTTAAACCGCCTTCGCCGCTGCAATTTAAGAACTGATTATCGGTAACGGTTACCCCGTCGGTACCGCATACGCACACTGCAGAAGCGGGAATATCAATAAATTTATTATTTCTGATAACAATATTTTTGTGTACGCCTGCAGGGTAATCAATTCCCGAAGCATCGTGGCTGCTTCTTACCATAACAGCCGCCTGCACGCTGTGATAAGACTCATTTTTGGACATAGCGCACTTATCAAAAATGCAGTTTTCAATAAGCACGTTTTCGCAGGGGCCTACCTCGTGCCATACCCTTATATCAGGAGAAAGAAGTATTGCCGCCGCGCTCATACCAAAGAAATAACAATCCCTTACAGTCACGTTATTGGTCTGGAATAAAAGCGCTCTGGCTCTGGTATTACGTACAGTTGTGCCCGTAACGGTGGTTTTTGCAAGATACCCATCATTTCCCACAACGTCGCCTACTTCTACTATGCCGTCAATATCGTCAAAATACACGTATTCGCCGTCAAAATCCTTTACGGTGATTTTTCCTTTTCTAAGGAAATCTGAGCCGTAAACTGAAATTTTATCGCCTTTTCGGCACCAATTTCTTTCAAGAGGAATGTTAAATCGGTGGTTACTAACCTTAATTCTGCCCTGTTCGGCTTCATCAACAAAGCCTGAGGTAGAGTGAATATTAAGGGCGTCATCGCCAAGTCCGTCAAAATAACAGTCTTCAACAATACATTCGCCCGTAAGTCCCAAAAGATGTATTCCGTCGATATTCGAAGCCCAGAAACGATGGCTGCCCTGAGGAACAACCACTCTATAGCGGCGCATAGTAAAATTATTACATCTCGGGAAAACAACCACCATATATCCGGCAGAGTTATAAACTGTAATGTCCTCCATAACCGTATCGTCACAATCGGTAAAGGTAATGGATGAACGGTCTAAAACTGTGAAATTGCCAAGTCCGTGGCGGATAACAAAATCAGCGCCTATGGGAAGTCTTTCAATTTGAGGCTTAAGATTTTCTGCATACTGTATTTTTACGATATTATTTTCAAGACAGGTATAGCTTCGCTTTGTATAGTCGGCAAAAAGATAGTCGGGAGAGCCATCCTCATCAAGAGAACAAGAGGCAAAAATCGTCTGACTGCCGTCAAGGGTACAGCCGTCATAAAGCATAACGTCAACTGTATTGTTTTCAAGGTCGGTAGCTATTACGCTTCCTGCACAGTTAACGGGATTATCGGTATCAAAGATAAGCTTTTTAAGGGTAATATTTTTACATCCCTTAAAGGCTAAAATACCGCTGAACTCCCAAAAGCCTACACCAGCGTCAAAATGCGCTACTATAGTGGCATCTTCACCGCAAATAATAAGATTCTTCTTATTTTCTATTTTTATCTGGCCGTCAACAAAATATTTTCCGCCTTCAAAAAAGACCGCGTCGCCTTCCTTTGCTGACTCTATAGCCATTTGAATTTCTTGCCTTTGAGAAGCAGGATATTTTGATTTTATTTTAATGATATTATTCATAGTTTCACCTATTCGTCCAGCTTTAATACAGCCATAAATGCATCGGGCGGTACCTCTACCTTACCTAACTGACGCATCTTCTTTTTACCTTCCTTCTGTTTTTCAAGAAGCTTCTTTTTACGGGTAATATCACCGCCGTAGCATTTTGCAAGTACGTCCTTACGCATAGCCTTAACGGTTTCTCTGGCAATAACCTTACCGCCTACGGCTACCTGAACGGGTACTTCAAAAAGCTGTCTCGGAATATACTCCTTAAGCTTTTCTGCAATTCGCCTTGCTCTTGCATTGGCATTGTCCACGTGAACGATAAAGGAAAGCGCATCGACTACGTCGCCTGCTAACATAACGTCAAGCTTTATAAGACGGCTCTTTTCATAGCCTTTTGTCTCATAATCATAGGAAGCATATCCTTTGGTACGGGACTTAAGAGCATCAAAGAAGTCGTAAACTATTTCGCCTACAGGCATAATGTAGTGAATATCTACTCTGTCGCCCATATACTTCATATCGGTGTAAACACCGCGACGCTCTTCGCAAAGCTGCATAATTGCGCCAACATAGTCATTAGGGCTGTAAATATGCACGTCTGCTACAGGCTCCATAGCCTCCACTATACTTGCAGGATCGGGATAGTTGGTAGGATTATCAACGTCAACGGTGTTACCGTCATTTAAAGTAAAGCGGTAAACAACGCTGGGGGCTGTGGTAATAATGTCAAGATTATATTCCCTTTCAAGTCTTTCTTCAATAATCTCCATATGAAGAAGTCCTAAAAAGCCGCAACGAAAACCAAAGCCTAAAGCCTTACTTGTTTCGGGCTCGTAAAGAAGGGATGCGTCATTAAGCTGTAGCTTTTCAAGGGCATCTCTCAAATCGCCGTAACGGGCTCCGTCAGCAGGATATATACCGCAGAAAACAACGGGATTAACCTTTCTGTAGCCTTCCAGAGCTTCACTTGCGGGATTTTCAACCAAAGTAACGGTATCACCCACACAGGCATCCTTAACGGTTTTAATGGAAGCGGCAAGATATCCAACCTCGCCTGCCTCAAGACAGTCGCAGGGCATAAGACAGGTTGCCTGCTTTCTGCCTACTTCAACCACGTCAAATTCGGCGCCTGTTGCCATCATTCTTATTTTATCGCCTGCTTTAATTTTGCCCGATACTACTCTGAAATAAACTATAACGCCCTTGTATGCATCATAGTATGAGTCGAAAATAAGCGCCTTTAAGGGAGCAGTTCTATCCCCCACGGGAGCAGGAATATCGGTAACGATACGCTCTAAAACCTCTTCAACGTTAATGCCAGTTTTAGCAGAAATTTTAGGGGCATCCTGCGCGGGAATACCTATAACGTCTTCAATTTCATTTATAATTCTTTCGGGTTCAGCAGACGGCAAATCAATTTTATTTACAACGGGCATAATTTCAAGTCCGTGGTCAACTGCAAGATAGGTATTAGCAAGGGTTTGCGCTTCAATACCCTGAGAAGCATCCACCACAAGTATTGCGCCTTCACAAGCAGCAAGGGAACGAGACACCTCATAATTAAAGTCAACGTGACCGGGAGTGTCAATAAGATTAAGCTCATATTGTTTGCCATCTTTTGCAGTATGGTAAAGAGTAACAGCATGGGCTTTTATGGTAATTCCGCGTTCTCTTTCAAGGTCCATACTGTCCAAAATCTGTTCTTCCATATCTCGCTGAGCAACCGAGCTGGTAAGCTCTAAAAGTCGGTCAGCAAGGGTAGATTTTCCGTGGTCAATATGCGCCACTATGCAAAAGTTTCTGATTTGTTCTAAAGGAAAGGACAAAGCAATTCTCCTAACATTGTATATTCCTTTACATTTTAACATAATTTTAACATTAACGCAAGAAAATTAAAAGACAAAATTAAATGTAAAAAAAGCATAAAAAATACACCTTGGCGTTTGCCAAGGTGTATTAAAAATTTTAATTATGCTTCAGGACCTAAACCGCCTAACTTTGCAAGATAGAGTTTAAGAACTGCAAGGTCGGTTGTATCAACAGCACCGCTTGCGTTACAGTCAGCACCGGGGCCAACTTCGCCTAAATTTGCAAGCTTAAGCTTTAATACTGCAAGGTCGGTTGTATCAACGTCGCCATCGTTATCACAGTCGCCGTAAATGAATTCGGGAGCAACTTTATATGCGCCGCCGTTTACGAATTCGGAAACAGGTCTGCCGTTGGCATCTGCCCAAGCTTCAATAATAACGCCTTCTGCATCAACTACGAGAGGAGCAACGATTTCTTCGCCAGCTTCTGCATAAACAGTAACGATGTTACCGTTACGGATTCCGCCGTCTTCAAGTACAGCGTCTTCAGGAATTTCGAAGGTAGCGTAGTTTACTTCAGTAAGGGTAAAGTCATCGAAGTAAACTAACTCGCCGGTAAAGTTTTCACTTGCGCCAACGTGGATATAAAGGATATCATAGCCTTTATTTACAGCGCCGGAAACAAAGTAGATTTCACCGTCTAACCACTCGCCTGCTACGGTATCGGTATCGATAACGAAAGCAGAATCGTTATATTCAACCTTACCAAGTGCTGCGCTGTGCCAGATGTTATAAGAGTTGGTGTAAGGAGACATAGTAACTGTTACGCCAAGCTCAGCGGGAACAAAGTACTTAAAGGAAACCTTATAAGCTTTGCCGCCGGGAACGTTCCAAAGAGCAATGGAGCTTTCGGTAGAATTACCACGCTTTTCAAGATAGGTGTTAGCTTTCCATTCGGGAGCTTCTTCACCAGCAAGCTGAACAAATTCGCCATCTACGATTTCATAATACTTGGTCCATTCGGTTGCCCATTTTTCAGGTGCTGCATTGGTATAGGTGTAACCAATGTTTTCATACTTCAAGGATTTATCGCCGGTAAAGGCAATATCTTCACTGGGAAGTACGTTTAAGCAGTTCTTAATATAATCTGCCTGATAGTGATTTTCGAAGCCGATCACATCAGAAGCAATAGCATAAACTGTAACATCTTCTTCGAATGTCTTGGGTGCGGGAACGTATTTATCAGGATCAAGTGACCATACTACGTCAGCGCCTCTTACAGCAGTAAGAGCATCATAAGCGATCTGGTCGCCGGACTCATATAAAGCGGTCTTTTCGGTAGCGCCGTTAACGTATTTAACGGTACCTACGTAATCAACTTCTTCGCAAACAAAGTTATCGAAGTAAACAACGTCATCGGTATAAGAAGAACTTGACAAAACTCTTGCGTAAAGGAGATCGCATCCTGCAGCTGCAGTAGCAGTGAATATAATTTTACCGTCGAGCCATTTGCCTGTTTCGGTATCAGCGCCAATAACAAACTTGGAATCAGGATAGCTCACCTTACCATTAGTAACAGGGTTCCAGAGATTGTAGGTGTTATTGTAAAGACTCATAGTAACATCTACGCCAAGCTGAGCAGGAACGTAGTACTTAAAGGAAACTCTGTAAGATTTTCCTGCAGGTGTGGTCCAAAGAGCAAGAGAATGTTCGTCGCCGTCTCTCTTTGTCATATAGGTACCGGCTGCCCATACAGGTGCTTCTTCGCCGCCAAGAGCAACTATGTTGCCTTCTGCATCAAACTCATAATACTTGGTCCAGTTTTCTGCCCAGTCAGCAGGCTCAGCAGACTGATACTGATAACCAACGTTATGATACTTCATTGCCTTGTCGCCGTCAAATACAACTTCATCAGTTACAGTTAAGTTAAGGCTATACTTAGCATAATCTGCCTTGTAGTAGTTTTCAAAGCCAATTACGTCAGAAGCAAAAGCATAAATATTAATGGGTTCGGTTGCGGTTGCGGGAACTTCAACGTACTCGTCAGCACTGAGAGACCATCTAACGTCAGCGTCTCTGGAAGCAGCGAGTGCGGGATATTTAATTTCTGCGCCAACTTCAACTTTAGCGGTAGAGGTAGTACCGTCAAGGGCTACAAAGGTTACGGTAGTAGTAATAACCTTTTCTACCTGAACGTAGTCAAGCTCAACCATAGTGTAGTCGAAACCGCCTTCAACAGCAATCTTCTTAACACCGGTGATATCTAAGCCAAGTGCAGGAATGTGGTCATCGCCTGCAGCAGGGATAGTAACAGTTTTAGTTACTTCAGTCCATTCGGCATTTGCTTCCTCAATAGTGTTCCAAGCAAGTATTGACTTAGAATAGCCTTTATCTGCGGTAGAAGTCAAACCTGCCATAGAATTAACAAGACCGTAGATTACGTTAATAGCCATATTAGTGCCATTGTGAAGGGGAGTGCGGTATCTATAGGTAATTCTATAGCTTTCACCGGCTTCGGGGACAAAGAGGGTGCCATCGGGATTAGCGAAAACAACACCGCCGGGCTGTCCCCAGGTTCTGTCACTATAGAAAGCAACTGCACCTTCGGGGAAATCGGTAGAAAGACCTTCTCTCTCAAGGTTATCGATAACTTCAGTTTTCTGCTGATCGCTCACATAAGAATCCTTAAAGCTATAACCGGTTAAGGGCCACTTATAACCTGCAGGGGTATAGTAAAAAGCAGTGGAAGATGCAGTATAATCTCCGGCATTAAAATCAAGTCTTAAAGAACTACCGTAATCGCTGAATTTTGCATATACGGTGTTTTTGCCGAACTCAAGAGTTTCAGCAGCATATGCTTTAGTGCAAGCTTCGTCGGTAAACCAACCTGCAAAATACTTGCCCTCGGGAGCTTCGGGAATAAATATTTCAAGAGCAGTTCCAACTTCAGAGTCAACTACCTTAACTATTTCGCCGTTTACGCTATAGCTAAGGCTGGATTTGAAGGTTTCGCTTACAATTTCAATAGATTCAATCTGCCAGCAGGAAGGAATAGTGCCTAACTCATCAAGCTCTTCCTTGGTAGCGTTAGTGAAAAGAGGATAGGATGCACTATCCTTATACTCCATTACGTTACCGCCGCCAAAAGAAAGGGTAAGATAGTTGTTACCGTATAAGTAAGCATCTTCCTGACCATCAACAGCAAACTTAGTGGAATAAGACTGTTTTTCGGCATCGTAGCCGTTAGAATATTTTTCATCAATGAAAACAGTTCTGGTGTCTGCCAGATATGCATTAACGTATCTGGATGTAGAGGCACCCTCTTCATTATACTGTTTGTTAATGGAGCTAAGAGCAATTTGTTTGGATTCGGAAGAATAGGAACCGTCCTTTAAATATACGACATAAGAGCTACCGCCTACGATACCGCCGCCATTCCAAGCAAGTGCGCCTGCCATCTCGTTAGATGCATCAGCAGTCTTAAAAGTACCGTCATACTTGTAGCTATTACCAATAACCTTGGTTAAATCCTTGTTATTAGAGGTACCTGCAGAAACGGCAAACTGTCCCCAGCAGTTAGATGCAGGGTTATACATTTTAGCAGTTACATAATATTTAACGCCGGGAATAAGCTCAAAGGGCTTACCGTCCTTAGTAAGAGGGGTAAGACGAACGTTGGCAGTGTTTTTGATTTCCAAAACGTCAATCTCTTTACCGTCAGAGGTGGTAATGGTTTTGTATTCGGGCCAAGCATTAGCAGAATTGCTTTGAACCCATAAAGGATAGAAGGTATTATCCTTATAGGTAGCCTGACCGGTAGTGTCATCAGCCTTTTGAGTGGAAACCGCATAGTCAAAACGGTCGCCGTCTTCACCGAAGGTGAACTTATAATATTCGCCTAAGGTGGATGTGTCTTCAGTTGTAGCTTCTACTGCGTTAACGCTTACGGGAACGATAACGAGGGAAAGAAGCAAACATACAGAAAGCACGATGCTTAATAGTTTTTTCATAAACATTTCTCCTTTTTATATTTTGGTGTATGAATTGTATCACATTTTTTGGAAATAGTCAACAAATTTTAAGCAAAAATAACAAAAGAATTTATAAAATCGGCAAAATGATAGAACATAGTTCATAAATTTGATGCAAAATGCTTATTAAGACTCTGTTTCAGCCAACTCGTCACGTTTTAAACACAGTACTTCCCACTGGGAGTAAAGCACCCTTATTTCTATTTCCTTTTCTTCGCATTTCTTTTGAAGTTCACTCAATTTTAAGTAATCGGATGCTATTTCTTCACTTAACAGTTCAGCCTTCATACCCTCTAAAAGCTCTTCCGCTATTGCTATATTTTCTTCTGCCTTTTCAATTTTTTTATTTATTTTTGAAAGCTCTTTAAAGGCAGAATAGTATTTTGTTTTTTGGGGTTGTTCGGTTTCTTGAGTTTTTTCCTGTTGTTTCACCGACACTGTTGACACGAAACTCATATATTCCTCATAACCGAAATTATAGTGCATTGTGTCATTTTCATTAAACACAAGAAGATTATCGCACACTTCTTTTATAAAATATCGGTCATGGGAAACACAAATAAGGGTGCCGGGGTAATTTTTAAGCATTCTTTCAAGCGCCTGCTTACCCACAATATCCATATGGTTGGTAGGCTCGTCTAGGATAAGAAAATTAGGCTTCTTTTTAAGCATTTTGCACAGACACAGCCTAACCTTTTCTCCACCTGAGAGCACACTTACTTGCTTAAATACGTCTTCGCCTCTGAAAAGAAAGGCGCCAAGGTCGCTTCTCGCCTGTGTTTCGGTTAAAGAGGGAAAGGTATCCCAATAATCGTCAAGCACCGTTTTTTCGCTAACGTACTGTGCAAGATGCTGGTCAAAATAACCTATACGAAGGTTTATGCCCTGAATAATACTGCCCGAAATTGAGGGAACGATACCCATAATAGTTTTAAGCAGGGTGGATTTACCCTTACCGTTAGCGCCTATAACACCAAGCTTTTCTCCCCTTTTAATAAGAAAGCTTACCTCGCTTAATACTTCGCTATATCCTATTTTCAATTTTTTAACTTCAAGCACGTTACCGCCGCTCATAAGTTCAGGAGTAAAATCGGCAAAAAAGGAACGGTTGTCGCTTTCCTCGGGCGGAGCAATACGCTCGGTTTTTTCAAGACTTTTTATGCGTGACTGCACCATTTGAGCCTTTGTGGCTTTATATCTAAAGCGTTCAATAAGCTTTTCGGTCTTTTCTATTTCCTTTTGCTGTTGTTCATATTCCTTTCTTTGCTTCTGTCTATCAAGTTCCTTTTTCTTTACAAAATCGGTGTAGTTGCCTATATACTTTTTAATTCTGCCATATTCAATTTCGTAAACTATATCAGCCAGACGGTCAATAAACATCTGGTCATGGGAAACAAATATCACCGCCGACGGATAGTTTTTAAGGTAACCCTCAAGCCATTCCACAGTCTCTAAATCAAGATGGTTAGTAGGCTCGTCAAGTAAAAGCAAATCGGGTTTTGAAAGGAGCAGTTTCATAAAGGCGATTTTGGTTAGCTGTCCTCCCGAAAAACTGCTCAAAGGACGTTTTCTCTCTTCAGAAAAACCGAACCTTTGTATTACTGTTTCTTTTTCTTTTTGATAATAATATCCGCCGAGATTTTTAAATATTTCTTCCAAGGTGCTGTATCTTTCAACCGCTTCTCTGTCTCCCTGGCTTAGCAAAGCAGACAGCGACTCCATTTCAGCCTTTATTGAAAGAATACGGTCAAAGGCTTTTTCAAGCTCGTCTTCAAGGGATATGCTAAGATCCTCAAAGGAAATCTGCTTTAAATAGCCTATACGTGAATCTGTGCTTATATTAACCTTTGCGTCCCCCTCGGGTTCAATTTCGCCGCAGATAAGCCTTAAAAGAGTGGTTTTGCCGCATCCGTTTCTGCCTACTATAGCCACCTTTTCTTTATTTCTTATTTCAAAATCAATGTCGTAAAGCAGGGTGTCGCCTGCAAATCCTACCGACGCCCCTTTAAGTGATAAATACATTTTATTCCTCCGAAAAAATCATCCCTTTTATTTTATCATAACGAGCCTTCCTCGGTCAATACTAAAGGCGGGAGGAATTTTATGAAACTCAAAAAAATTCTTATATTTTTTCTTATGATAATACTGTGTGTCGTCTTTTTTATGGGAACGGCGTTTATTTTTTCAAGAAAGGTTCTTTTGGGAGTAGATGTTCCGAAAACCGACGTCCCTTACGTTGACGGAAGATATCTGCCAAAGGACACTACCGTACTTTTCACCTTCGCCGATTCCTCTTCTGTTGCAATAGAGCTTCTTTTCAGCAAAAACTTTACCAATATACTCATACTAAACAGTAACAATAGCGAAGATTATTTAAGCTACGGCTACCAAATAGACCACACCGTAGAGTGCGATTATTCATTTTTAATGAAATTCATTGATACTCTGGGCGGTATAGAGTGGCAAGAGGAAAACTATATTTTAACAGGTGTGCAGGTATGCAATTTACTTGCTACAAGCCAAGACCTTAACACCGAAAAACAGATAATCAAGGGGGTTATGAATAAAATTTCAAAAAATGGGTTGAGCCAGGACGCACTTTACTGTATAATAGATAACACAAACACAACCCTTTCCGCCCCCGCTTGTTATAACTGGAATATATGGGTAGGCGAGTGCTGTGTTTCCTATAATATTGTTGACGGGAGGAAGGCGCCTTGACGCACACCCTTAAAAGAATAGCGGCAATATTTCTTTGTATTTGTCTTTTTCTTTCCTGCGGTTGCAAAGGACAGAAAAGTCCCGACAAAGAAGCCCACGTAAACAGCAATGCAACAAAACCGATTTTACCTCAGGTGATAACCGATGACGTAACCGCCGAGGAAGGCAGTGAAGCAATACTCAGCGAGGAAGAACTGCGCCTTGCTTATTCCTACTCATTTTTAAGCGAAAGTGAAAAAAGGGTATATAGGAAAATGCTTAATATGGTACGCCATCTGACTGTTGGGTGGATTGATATGGGATATATTATAAATAACCCTTCCATAGTTGTTGCCAAGGCATACAGGGCTTTGTGCAACGATTTTCCGCAGTACTACTGGATGCCCGTATCCTATTACATAACCACTAAGGACAGCAAGGTTGCCGTCGCCTTTAAACGTAACGACACCGAGGACGGCTACGGCTTTACAAAGGAAGAAATTGAAGGCAATAAAGAAGAGGTTGAGGATGCTATTGACAGAATAGTATCAAAAGCCTCAAAAGCAGAAAGCGATTTCGAAAAAGAGACCATTATTCACGATATGCTCTGTAAAACCGTTACCTACGACAGTGAACTTGGAAGTGAAGTTGGCGCCATTTATTCCATATACGGCGCCCTTATAAACGGTCACGCGGTGTGCGAAGGCTATGCCCGTGCCTTTAAACTGCTTTGTCAGTCAGCAGGGCTTGAATGTATTTTAGTAACAGGCGACTCAAAGGGAGTCGGCCATTTATGGAATATGGTAAAGCTTGAGGACGAGTGGTATCACGTTGACGTAACCTGGGATGATTTAAAGGAAGAGCCCCACCACACCTACCTTAACCTTACCACCCTTGAAATACGCGCCGACCACGATATTGACATAACCTATGATGATGCCGATATCTCCCTTATTTCTCAAGGCAACTCCTTGAACTTCTGTATTCCCGAAGCAAAAAGCACTAAGTATAACTACTATATCCAAAAAGGTCTTGTAATAAACGAAGATCCCATAAATCCCGTTGCAGAAGAAATTGTTAAAAAATTCAAAGCAGGCTACACCCACGCAGAATTTTTATTTGCAAACGAAACGGTTGCCGAGGATTTTAAAGAAAACTACGAAACCTACGTTGTTGAAATTCAAAATAAATGCGTTGAAAAAACTCTGCGTGTAAAGTTTAAATTAAAATCCCTTTCTTTTCCCTCTAATACCTGTGTAATTTATTTTGAAAAAACTAAAAAATAATGGAAAAAGGAGTCCTTCGGGACTCCTTTTTATTTGACAAATTTTGCACCTTATTATATAATAAATACGATCATATGCTAAAAGAGGAGTTATTTATGGAAAAGATAACAGATTATTTTGGTTCACTTGTCTTTAATGACGCAGTAATGAAGGAATATCTTCCCGAGGACGTTTACAAAGCGCTCAAAAAAACCATAGAGCAGGGCAAGACCATTGACCCCGATATTGCAGGGCCTGTAGCTCAGGGAATGAAGGATTGGGCAACCGAAAAGGGCGCAACCCATTTCACCCATTGGTTCCAGCCTATGACGGGAATTACTGCCGAAAAGCACGACAGCTTCATAACTCCTACCGACGGCGGACGTGTTATTTTGGAATTTTCCGGCAAGGAGCTTATTAAGGGCGAAGCCGACGGCTCATCCTTTCCAACAGGCGGTCTGCGCGCTACCTTTGAAGCAAGAGGCTATACTGCTTGGGATCCTACCTCTTATGCCTTTGTTAAGGACGGTTCTCTTTGCATACCCACCGCTTTCTATTCTCACGGCGGTCACGCACTTGACAAGAAAACTCCTCTTGTTCGTTCAATGCAGGTGCTTAACGATGCTTCTCTGCGTCTTATCCGTCTTTTCGGAAACACCGACGCAAAGACTGTAAAGCCCACCGTTGGTGCTGAGCAGGAATACTTCCTTGTTGACAAAAAGCTTTACGATAAGCGCGAGGATCTTCGTTTTTGCGGAAGAACACTTTTCGGCGCTCCCGCTCCTAAAGGTCAGGAGCTTGGCGACCACTACTACGGTGTTATCCGTCCCAGAGTTTCCGCCTTTATGAAGGAGCTTGACAAGGAACTTTGGATGCTTGGCATTCCTTCTAAAACAAAGCACAACGAGGCTGCCCCTGCACAGCACGAGATGGCTCCCGTTTTCACTACAGTTAACATTTCCACCGACCATAATCAGCTTACTATGGAGATACTTAAAAAGGTTGCCGAAAAGCACGGTCTTGTTTGCCTGCTTCACGAAAAGCCCTTCGGAAATCTTAACGGAAGCGGTAAGCACAACAACTGGTCGCTTTCCACCGATACAGGCATAAACCTTTTAAACCCCGGAAAGACTCCTTGTGAAAATCTGCAGTTCTTACTTATTTTAACCGCTGTTATTTGCGCTGTAGATAAGCATCAGGATCTTCTTCGTCTTTCGGTTGCGTCAGCAGGAAACGATCACCGTTTAGGCGGTCACGAGGCTCCCCCCGCTATTGTTTCAATGTTCCTCGGGGACGAGCTTACCGATATTCTTGATTCTATAGAAAACGGAACCGAATATACCGCTAAAGCAAGAGAAAAAATGGACTTCGGCGTAAAGACTATGCCTTCCTTCAGAAAGGCTACCACCGACAGAAACCGTACCTCTCCCTTTGCGTTTACGGGAAACAAGTTCGAATTCCGTATGCTCGGCGCTCCTATGTCTATTGCAGGGGTAAACACTATTTTAAATACCATTATCAGCGAAACCTTCGACGAATTTTCCGATAGACTCGAAAAGGCAACCGATTTTGACGGCGAGGTTCACGCTATTATCCGCGAATACTATCGTTTACATAAACGCATCATATTCGACGGTGACGGTTATTCTAAAGAATGGGAAGAAGAGGCAGAAAAACGCGGTCTTTTAAATCTAAGGGATGCCGTAAGCGCCCTTCCCTGTTATACAAGCCAAAAGAACATCGAGCTTTTCGGCAAATATAACGTCTATTCCGAAATTGAACTTAAATCTAGAGAGTCTATTAATATTGAGCGCTATAACAAATGCTTACATATTGAAGGTCTTACCGCGCTTCGTATGGCAAAGGAACAGATTTTGCCCGTACTCAGCAAGGTGGGTGCAGATTTATCCCTTAACCTTACCGCCAAAGAAGGCGCAGGACTTACTGCCAAATACGAACGCAGTATTGCAGAGAAGCTCAGCCAACTTACCGACGGAATTTTTGAAGATTGCACAACACTTAGCGATGCCATTAACAAGGCAGAGCAGAGCGAAGATATTCTCGAAAAGGCAAAAGCCTACAGAGATTTGGTTATCCCCGCTATGAACAGTATGAGAGCCAAGGTTGACACCGCCGAAACAATGGTGGATGAAAATGAATGGCCCTATCCCAACTACTGTGATTTATTATTCAGCGTATAGAAAAAACGGAGATTTTCGTAATTGAAAATCTCCGTTTTATTTTAATCCTTCCAGACAAAATTATAATTTATAGATTCTCCGCCATCTACTACTATGCTCTGCCCTGTGCAAAACCTATTGGTAACGGTCAAAAAGTATGCCCACTCTGCAATTTCTTCGGGAGTCGCCCATCTTTTAAGCGGAGTTTCATTCATTATTTCTTCCCAAAGCTTTTCATCATTAATAACACAGTCATTCAGCGGTGTTAAAACTCCGCCGGGGTCAAGGCTGTTACAGGTAGCATTATATTTTGCTACGCGCATTGCCACGTTTTTGGTATATGCCAAAACACCGCCCTTACTTGCGCAGTATTCGGGAAATTCCGCGCCCGTATGCGCACTGGCAGAGCCTATACTTAAAATCGAGCTTATATTTTTTTGCACTCCGTATTTTTCGGTAATATGGATAAGGGCTTTAAGATTAATATTTATATCATCTTCATTTTGAGTACCTGCATTGTTAATAAGTATATTAACCTCCTCAATTTCGGGAAGACTGGCGTAATCCCTTACGTCGCAGACATAGTGGATATAATTCTTATCATCTATGGCAGAATTTTGTCTGTCTATGCCTATTACGGTATGGTTTTCCTTTAAAAAACGCTCTGCTATAGCCTTGCCTATTCCTCTTGCTGAGCCGGTTACTAAGACCTTCATATTTTACCTCCGTTAACGTAAGAAAAATACATTTCTCCCACTTTTTCTTTTTTCCATTTATTTATAATCAAGTAGCCTATGGGTGAAAAAACAATTTCCATAATAAGTTCCGCTACAGCGCCCGTTAAAGCGCAGGTTGCACATTGCAGTAAGGTCCAATGAAAACCGTTCCAATATATAGGCGCAAACCACATAAAAACCATAACCGAGAAAATGAAATTATCTATAAACTGTCCTATAAAAGTTGAGATATAAGACTGTGTAGCAAAGGCAAGTTTTCCGTCGGGATTTTTAGAAAAGCATTTGCCTATCAGCCAATTAAGAAGGTTATTTATGACGGCTGAAATAAGAAAAGCTACAGTACTGCTGAGCAGTACAAACCAAGTGCCGCCCAGAAGTGTGTTAAGCGCGGTATAGTCATTAGCGTTTGACGGAATAATACTTGCTATAAAAAACACTAAGCAGGTCAGCAAATTAATTAAAGACGCCAAAAGCACAACCTTGTTTGAGGCTTTAGGCCCAAAATATTTTGTGATTATATCCATACACATAAAGGAAAGCCAGGAAATAAGTATTCCGCCGTCAAGGGCTATATAACGTGTTTGCACAAGGGTTTTATTGGCAAGTAAATTCATACAAATAACGCTTACCACAAATAAAGATACCACTATTGAAGGAATACTTTTGAATAAAAGCGACGTTTTTCTATATTCAGCTTTAAGTCTATTTTTTATATTATACATTCTATTCACCTAAAAAAACGGTCTTGTAAAAACAAGACCGTTTAATCATATACTGTTATGATAATTAGTCCTGGTTTTATTTAACGACAGGATGGTACAAACGAACTGTCGGTTTTGTTATTATACTACTGTTTATAAAAAAATACAAGTACCTAAACAAAAATAAAATTTATATCCCATGCAGGAAGGGCTTTATGCTTTCGCATATAGATTTTATAGTCTGGGCAAAGCTCCTTTATTTTAAGAGGAAGTGTAAAAAGATCTTCGCTTCTGTGATAAGCCGCAAGGTGAAGCTTAGGCTTCTTCCCTATAACCGATTCGCCGCCGAGTATAGCCGAAAGCTCCGCGCCCTCTACGTCCATTTTTATAAAGGTGGGCATATTAATTTTCGCCATTTCATTAAGGGTGGTTGTTTCTATTTCCACGGTTTTACCGCCGACGGAATTTCCCCTGCCCTTATTTTTTGAAATATTTATAACACCCGTTTTTTCGGATATTGCTTTATTTATAAGTGTAATATCCCGTATCCTTTCGGTATTTACGGTAAGCTTTTTAAAATTCCTTAAATCAGGCTCAAGGGCGATTATTCTTTTATAATCGGGGCAGTATTTTATAAATTCTTCTACCGTATCCCCGTTAAATGCGCCAAGGTCAAAAAAACTTTCTGACTTTAGGGAAAGAAGGGTGAAAACCTCTTGTCTTTCGCTTTCGATTTCCCTTAAATATGAGCTTTTGCCCGTCAGCTTAAAATAAACTGTGTTTTCAAAAACCTTTTTTGATTTATCGTCACTTAGCATATCATAAACCGCTTTTAGTTTTTCTTTATGCTTTTTGGCAAAGCTTAAATCAAAAACCTCGCCATCGGTTACGGGAACGTCAGGCAGATAAAGTTCATTTTCACTTTCCAGCCTTAGTATATTTTCAATAACTGTGTCAAGATGACTGCCAAAGCAAACAAGAATAATCATTTCATTAAATTTTTCTTTAAGTTCGCTATAGGAAGTAACGGTAAAGCCGTATGCTATTTTTCCCTTTTTAAAGCCGTCGGAAGCAAAAACACCGCTTATCTTTATATCGTCCTTTAAAAGCCTGTTATAAATTTTATCGGCACCGTCTCCGGTGCCGTATAAAACAATAGGTTTTTGAGCCGACTTTAAATATGTCCAAAGGTCTGTCATTTTAGTACTTTTCTATCTCGAATATAACAGCATCATTTTTATTAAGCTTTCCGTCAAGTTTGCCGTAAAGAGTTTTTCTTACGTGATAGCCAACACTTGAAGATACCGTATATTCTTCGGTGCAGTCATTATAGTTCATAAGAGATATAATACTGCGTTTTGCATCAATTTTATGTTCCTTTGCGCAAACGTAAATGTTATCGGTATAAAAATCAGGTTTTACGCCTGCGGCTTTGAAAATAAGGGAATAAACAGAGTGGAAGGCTGGAGCATCTGCTCTGTTAAAGGCACCCTTAAGGGAGGTGGTCTGCATTTCTACAGAGAAAAGGCTGATTATAATTCTTCCCTTACCGAAGGGATGAGAAACTATAGCGGGAGTGCCGTCACTAAAACTTGCCAGAACCTTGCCGTCAATATTTTTAGTATGATACACGTAGTTAGGACTTGCAGGAAGCTCTACTCCGTCAATATTTACGGTAAGTGGCTTTGCAGGAACCTCACGGGAGATAATTTCAATGCCCGAAAGTTCGGGGAACATTCTCAAAAATCCGCCGCCCATAGAAATGTAAACCGTCGCGCCGTTTCTTGCCTTTTCCTTAAGATTTTCAACGGTGCTTCTTCTAAGAGCGCCATTGCCCTCAATTCTGGGTACTATATAAAGCTTACTGTCGGGAAGTTTGCCCTTTGCTCCGCAGTATTTTATGCCTATATCATTTTGCGCCGCAAGGCAGGCAACGTTTGTTGCTAAGGTTGTGGTAGCTTTAAAATTAAGAGGAATAACGCAAACAGCCTGTCTTTCGAATTTAGGCAGGTCAATTTGAGAAAGTATTGTCATAATACGTTTGCCTTCTTTTGAAGAGGGTTTTTCTTCTCTTTCTCCGCCAAGCAATCCGTAATCGGAGCCGATATTGTTCCAGTCATATGGCGCAAAATCAATTTTACCTTGGTCAAAGGCGCACCACCAGAAATATCCGTGACAGCCGTGAAGGTAACTGTTAAGTAAATCTCCTCTTAGAAAATCTGCTTCGCTGTCCAGTGAGCAGGTCTGATAACCGATAGCGCCGGTTTCCTCAACAAAGCAGGTTTTACCGCTCATATCCTCAAACATATTACACTCTGCGCTTGTATGCATAAGAGGACGCATTGTATTGAGTCTGTCATTAGGCTCACGGAAAATAGGATATGGGTGGGTAGTTAGTATATCAACACATTCAGCGTGAGGTAGAAGCTGCCAACCATCGCAATTTGCCGGAGTAATGGTATCGGTTCCATAGTCTGCCTGTCCCGAAATTACGGGATGCACACTATCAATAGCGCGAATTGCATTAGCAACCATAGCAGTCCAAGCATATTGTGCCGCAACGTCACCGTTGATTTTACGCATAACGGAACATTCGTTACCAAGGTCCCAACCGCCAAGTGCGCTGTGGTCTTTATAGCGGGTAACTATATATTTTATAAACCTTTGCTCCCACATAAGAGCTACAGGGTCGGTAAATACGTTTTTGCTCTCAAAAAGGCGGGGAATATAGTTCATACTGCTCATAAAGCCGGTGAAAATAGCAAGGTCAACCTTAAAGCCGTACTTAGCGCAAAGGTTCATAACTATATCAAGGCGCTCAAACATAACCTTGCTTACCCCTGCTACGCCCTCGGGAGAATCATCAAGGGGAGTTTCGTCGTTATAAACAACCTCTACGTGAACACCGCCCCAGGTGGTAAGCTCTCTTATAGGCTGAAAGTCATCCCAAGTCGGAAAAAGACGAATCCATTTTACTCCTGCATTTTTTAGTGCAGAAAAATCCTTTTCGATAGCAGTTGCATCAAAATCACGCCACATTCTTGTAGCATTTTCACTTGCCCAATAGTTTACACCATATCCAAATTTTTTGTTAAACATAACAGTCACCCACTATTCATTAGTTGTTAGAAAATTCTGATAAAACAAGTCCTTCATTTTTCTGAAGCGCCCAATTTATATTCCACTCACTTGTGAAGATAAGAAGGTATCTATCCTTAAAGTCCTGCACAAGTTTTGTATCGGAAGTAAGATTAAGCTTTTTAACGTCAATATTGTCGCCCTCTATCCATCTTATAAGTTCATAGGGCATAGCCGTCTTTCTTACATCTACATTATATTCGTTTTTGAGTCGGTATTCAAGCACTTCGAACTGCAATACACCTACAACGCCTACAATTACCCTTTCCATACCGCTTTCGGGTTCGTGGAAAATCTGTATAGCGCCTTCTTGAGCTATCTGAGTCATACCCTTTACAAACTGTTTTCTCTTTAGAGTATCTACCTGCTCGTAAACGGCAAAATGCTCAGGCGCAAAGGTGGGAATACCCTCGAAGGTAACCTTGTTTTTAGCAGAACATACAGTATCACCAATGGAAAATACACCGGGGTCGAAAACACCGATAATATCTCCCGCATAGGCTTCATCAACAATTTCTCTTTCCTGAGCCATAAGCTGTTGGGGTTGCGGAAGCTTCATAAGCTTTCCGCTTTGAACGTGGAAATATTCCTTGTTTCTTTCAAACTTGCCCGAACAGATTCGCATAAAGGTAAGTCTGTCGCGGTGAGCCTTGTTCATATTAGCCTGAATTTTAAATACAAATGCCGAGAAATTATCATCCTCGGGATTTACCTGACCTTCAACCGTATTTCTCGGCAAAGGAGTAGTGGTATATTTAAGGAAGCTTTCAAGGAAGGGCTCTACACCGAAGTTTGTAAGAGCCGAGCCAAAGAATACGGGGCTTAATTTTCCTGTTCTTACCTTTTCTAAATCAAATTCAAAACTTGCGCCGTCAAGAAGCTCTATCTGGTCAACAAGGTCGGCGCGAAGATAGGGACCAATTAAGCTATCCAGCTTTTCGGTATCGGTAATATCGCACTCAATAGCCTCTAACTTGCTTTGTCCTTTTTTGAACTGCTCAAAGGCAAGGATTCGGCGGTTTTCTCTGTCGAAAACTCCCTTGAAATCATTACCCGAGCCAATAGGCCAGTTGCAAGGGAAGGTGCCTATACCAAATTCCTTTTCAAGCTGGTCAATAAGGTCAAAGGGATCACGCGAATCGCGGTCCATCTTATTTATAAAGGTGAAAATCGGAATATTTCTACGGGCAACTACCTTAAACAGCTTTCGGGTTTGAGGCTCAATACCCTTTGCGCCGTCAATAACCATAACAACGCTGTCGGCTGCCATAAGGGTACGGTAGGTATCCTCAGAGAAGTCCTGATGTCCGGGAGTATCAAGAATATTTATACAGTATCCGTCATATTCGAACTGCAAAACCGAAGAGGTTACAGAAATACCTCTTTGTTTTTCAAGCTCCATCCAGTCGGAAACAGCGTGACGGGCAGTTGCTTTACCCTTAACGCTTCCCGCAAGCTGAATAGCGCCTCCGTAAAGGAGCAATTTTTCGGTAAGTGTAGTTTTACCTGCGTCGGGGTGAGAAATAATCGCAAAAGTTCTTCTGCGGTTTATCTCACGCTTAATATCAGCCATATAAGTTCTCCTAAAACAAATAGCGGTCAGTTTATTATAAACCAACCGCCTTTTAATATTTTGATTTTTGACGATTAGTCGTTACGACGCTTAAAGCCACGACGCTGTCTGTCGTTGTTTCTCGGCTTTCTGGGTTCTTCGTCCTCTGCGCCTTCTTCAACAACTGCGCCTTCGATTTCAACAAGAGCATCTCTTCTGGAAAGGTTAAGTCTGCCCTGATCGTCGATTTCGGTAACCTTAACGATAACCTCGTCGCCTACAGAAACAACGTCTTCAACCTTTTCAACTCTTCTTACGTCTAATTTGCTTATGTGAACAAGACCTTCCTTACCGGGAGCTATTTCAACAAATGCGCCGAAGTTCATAAGACGGGTAACCTTACCCTTATAAATAGCGCCTACTTCGGGATCGTTAGCGATAGTCTCAACAATGGAAAGAGCCTGCTTACACTTGTCAATGTCAATACCTGCAATGTAAACGTGACCGTCGTCTTCAATGTTAATGGTAACCTCGCACTGTTCCTGAATGGACTGAATAACCTTGCCCTGCTTACCGATAACGTCACCGATCTTAGAGGGATCGATAACTGTAGAAAGCATCTTGGGAGCATACTTAGAAAGCTCTGCTCTGGGCTGGGCAATACACTTGCAGATAACTTCATCAAGGATATAATTTCTTGCTTTGTGAGTCTTTTCAAGAGCTTCTTTAATAATTGCGGGAGTAAGGCCGTGTACCTTAAGGTCCATCTGAATAGAGGTAATACCGTCTTTGGTACCTGCTACCTTAAAGTCCATATCGCCATAGAAGTCTTCAAGGCCCTGAATATCAACCATAGTCATAAAGTCGCCGTAAACGCCTTCATCACCTGTGATAAGACCGCAGGAGATACCTGCAACGGGAGCTTTAATGGGAACGCCTGCTGCCATAAGAGCAAGGGTAGAACCGCAAACGGAAGCCTGAGAGGTAGAACCGTTAGAGGAAAGAACTTCACTTACTACTCTTATTGCATAGGGGAATTCTTCAACACTGGGAAGTACAGGAATGAGAGAACGCTCAGCAAGTGCGCCGTGACCGATTTCACGTCTGCCGGGGCCTCTACTGGGCTTGGTTTCGCCAACGCTGAAGGAGGGGAAATTGTAGTGATGGATATAACGCTTTTCAACCTCTTCATCAAGACCGTCAAGCTTCTGTGCTTCGCTGACTGAAGCTAAGGTTGCACAGGAAAGAACCTGAGTCTGACCACGGGTAAACATACCGGTACCGTGAACTCTGGGAAGAAGGTCAATCTGAGCGTCAAGAGGACGGATTTCATCAATACCTCTGCCGTCAACACGCTTCTTTTCATCCTTAAGCCAAGCGCGAACTACGTGCTTCTGAACGAGATACATAATCTCGTCAAGCTTTGCTTCTTGTCCTTCAAAACGCTCGTCGAATTTTTCGTGAACAGCGTTATAAATGGGAAGAAGAGCTGCATCTCTTACAAGCTTATCATCGGTATCAAGCGCCTTTTTAACGTCTTCGATACAGAAAGCTTCAATCTCTTCCATAATAGCAGGATCGGGATCGTTAGACTCAAATTCGAATTTTTCTTTACCGATTTCGGCTACAATGCCGTTAATAAATTCAACAATCTTTACGTTAGCCTCGTGACCTGCCATAATAGCGTTAAACATAACGTCATCGGGGATTTCGTATGCGCCTGCTTCGATCATAGCAACAAGGTCAGCAGTAGAAGAAACAGTAAGGTCAAGGGTAGTGGTCTTTCTCTGTTCAAGGGTGGGGTTGATAACGATTTCGCCGTCAACAATACCAACGTTTACAGAAGAAATAGGACCTGCCCAGGGAATATCAGAAATAGCGATAGCTGCGGAAACACCGATAGCTGCGGCAATCTGAGGATCGCAGTCGGGGTCAACGCACATAACTGTAGCAACTACAGAGCAGTCGTTTCTCATATCCTTGGGGAAAAGAGGACGGATAGGACGGTCAATACAACGGGAAGCAAGAATTGCCTTATCGGTAGCCTTGCCTTCTCTTCTTGTAAAGGAGCCGGGGAAACGGCCAACGGAATACATTTTTTCCTCGTAGTCAACTGAAAGGGGGAAGAAATCAACGCCCTCTCTGGGTTTTGCGGATGCGGTTACGGTACAAAGAACTCTTGTGTCACCGTAGGATGCCATAACAGCGGCATTAGCAAGCTGAGCCATTTTGCCTGTTTCAAGCTTTAACGGTCTGCCTGCAAGTGTGGTTTCATAAACCTTGTAATTTTCGAACATAATTTTTACCTCCTTAATTTTCATTTCAGGGGCTTATTTTAGCAATAAATCCAATGTCGATCCTTCGGCACTCGATTTACCGCTAAGCATAAACCGCCTGAAAACTGCAAGAAGGCAGACCGAAAATTCTTCGGTCTGCCGATTTTGCCATTACTTACGAATGTCAAGACGTTTGATGATAGAACGGTATCTGTTGATATCCACCTTGGTGAGATATGCAAGAAGATTACGACGATGACCAACCATCTTTAAAAGACCGCGGCGGGAATGATGATCCTTTGCGTGAACCTTAAGATGAGCGGTAAGCTCGTTGATACGCTCGGTGAGAAGAGCAATCTGTACTTCGGGAGAACCGGTATCACCTTCGTGAGTAGCGTACTCTGCGATAAGAGCCTGCTTTCTTTCTGCTGTCATTTCTTTCACTCCTTTTAAATTTTAATCGTCCGCCGTTAACCAAGCCTTAGGTCATGAGTGTTCTCTTAAGAGCAGTCACCAAAAGCATAGTAAACGGTAGCCAATGAATTATAGCATAGTTTTTTAAAAAAAGCAAGTGTTTTTTAAAACACACCTTTTACAAAGATTTGCACACCTATTATTATAAGAATTATTCCGCCGAATATTCCTGCTTTGCCTGAAATTGAGGTTCCGAATTTTTTACCAATAAACACTCCTGCAAAGCATATTATAAAGGTCACAGCCGCTATTAATAAAGCGCACACAATTGCCTTTAAAGCATCATATTCGCTTATTGTAAAGCCTGTAGAAAGAGCATCAATAGAGGTTGCAACTCCCTGCACCAAAATTCCTTTAAAGGTTGATGCGCAGCCTTCGTCTTCGCATTTGTTTTTTATTCCTTCTATAAGCATTTTTCCGCCTATAAATAAAAGAAGAATAAGGGCTATATAAGGAATAAGCTTTTCAAAGACCGCAAATTGCTGAGCTACGGTGTGTACGCAAACCCACCCGATAATTGGCATAGCCGCCTGAAAAAAAGCGAATATAAAGGCAATACTAAGCGCTTTTTTTATCTTCATTTTAGGTTCATTCAGTCCGTTTGCCAAGGATACCGAAAAAGCATCCATAGCAAGACTCACCCCTAGCGCAGTACTTTTAAGAAAAAAACCGAAATTCAAAATGTATCACCCGACAACAATCGCTCTCCGAAAAATCGAAGAGCGATTTGAAATTTTATTTACCGATAAGGATATTGTAGAGAAGTACAAGGTCAATTGCATTTACTTTGCCGTCTCCGTTTATATCGGCACCGTCTGCAACCTTACTGTCAATCTTAGCAAGATAAAGCTTTAGCTTAGCAAGGTCAACGGTATCACATTTTCCGTCACCGTCGCAGTCACCGTCAACCATCTCACCCGCTTCAGTCATTTGAGCTACTAATAAAACGGAAGAAGTCGGGAATGTGGTGGCTGTAAATTTAGTTGAGCCGTTATACCAACCGCTGAACTGTTTGCCTTCAATAATGGGGCTTTCAGCATAGGTAAGAGTAGCGCCGGCTGTTCCATACTTACAGGTAACCTCTCCGCCGAATTCGGTGCTGTCAAAGAGCACATATACCATACCTCTTAAGTTTTTAATATATACGTCTTTTATTTCAACGCCCGATTTGCCCGAAGCTGACAAGGTAAGAACGCCTGCGGAGGAAACGGTAACAGGAACGAAGCCTTTATACCATTTGTCCGACTTTGAAGATCCAAGTAAGAAGGAGCCTGAGCCAACAGTTACGTTAACGTCGCTGCCGCCATTGTTCTTATAAAGGAATTCTACCATATAGGTACCGGCTGCAGCATTAGCAAGACTTGCTGTACCGCTGCCTGTTGCACCGCTGTAAACAAGGCTGTCATTATAACCCACCTTAGCAAAGTCGCCCGTACGGGTTCTTGTGCCGTTTGCAGTAAGGTCAACTCTGTCGGAGAACTTGGGATAAGCAGCTGTTAAACCTGTTGTATAAACATTTGCGGAAATTTTATCTGTTAATCCGGAATCCTTATACCAGCCTTCAACTGCATAACCGTTATTATACGCAAAACCGTTATCAATAACGTCGCCGTTTACCAGATTAACGCTTTTGCCTGATACGGTAAGGGAGCCTGTAGCAGTGCCCGATTTAACAGGAGTAACCTCAAAGTCATCAAAATACGTAGTTGTGGTAGTATTAGAATTTGCATAAGCATAAAGCGCAAGATTAGGATAGCTGGAAAGATTAGAGTTTGTTACGGTAAATACCATAGACACAGTCTGCCATCTGCCCTGTCCGCTCGAAGAAAGAGTAACCGAAGAACCTAAAGTTATTATATAGGTGCTATTGTTTGCATTTCTAGCAAGAGCGGGTTGAACCGTCATATTAACGCTTTCGATATAGTATCTAAAGGTAAGCTTATACGTAGTAGAAGCTTCTCCGTTATTTTCCAACGTAAAAATCGGGAAATAGCTGTTTTTACTGATTCTTCCGCTTTGACTGGATTTCCAACTGTACTGTATGGATTTAGCTCCGGTATATGCCTGTATGGTAGAAACCGTAAATTTACTGTTCTTTCCGGTACCTACATAGTTCTCAAAGCTTTCAATACCCATTTTCCAACCTGCATAAATGGTGGTGCCGGCATTTGCTTTGGTAAACTGACTGTCGGTAAAGGGAACGGTACAAGCACCGTCCTTATACCAGCCTGTAAATTCATAACCCATTCTGGAGGGTGTAGGCAAGGAAATAGTGTTACCGATTGCACCGGTAAATTTAGTATTGCTCACACTACCGCCGGTTGCATTAAGATTAATGGAAACGTGCTTTGTTATGCGGACGTTATCTATCATAAACCAGTCGCCTGTATACAATCTTGCATAGAACATAAGGAAGGGCGCGTTTGATTTGGTAGTAAACTCAGCATAGATAGAATCAAAGGTACCTGTGGTAAAGGTATAGCTCTGATGATACCAGCTACCCACCTGTCTGGTTACGCCTTGTGCATCGGTAAAGGTACCGTCTGCATCGCGACTTGGCTGATATGAAGCAATGGTAGCAACGGTTGTTTTAGGATCATTAACGGGAGCAAGACCTCCGCTGGTATCAGAAATTCTGTATCCGTAACCGAAAGTCATAGATGACGTTGTAGATTTGGAAATATTACCGCTTTTAGTACCGTCGGTAGGATCAATCCAGTCACCGTAAATATGAGTGCTGTTTACAATATAGTCAAATTCAACGGTGTATGTAGTATTGTCGTCAAGAATAATAGGCTCAACACCCTTTTCGGTCTTGCGGTTGACAATGTTACCGCCGCTGGTACTCCAATTGTTATAAGCAGTCTTTTTAGCATTCATAGCCTTATTGGAAGGGTTTACAGTACTTCCCGACACACCGGTATTTACTTTAACGGGGTTATCTGCGGTATTTACAAATCCCCAGCCTGATATATGGTATTCAATTTTATTTAAGGGGTCAACCTGCCATTCGCATTTTTTGGTTTCCGCGCTCTGAGAAGCAAGATGCATATAATCTTTATCTTCAAAATCGAAGAATGCAGAATTGGTCTGAGTTTTGCCTACGGTAAAATTATCAACGTACATAGAGGCGCCTGTGTACATATTTGCATAAAGAATAAGGAAAGGCGCGTTTGTGGTGGAATACATACTTTCCATAGCCCCTGTTTTAAAGGTAACGGAGAAATGATACCAGTTGCCAACCTCTTTTACGCCGTCATAAGCGGTAAAGGTTCCGTCAGCATCGCGATTTCCTTTATAGGAAGCAACGGTTTTAATAGGAGTTTTATATGATTTTATTGGTCCATAATCTTTGTCGGTATTTTCTTCATAACCGTAGCCTATGGAGAGAAGGTCAGTAGCGTCAGACTTTTTATTATTAGTAGTCTCAATAAAGTAATCGAATTCTACGGTATATGTAGTGTTATTTTCTAATATGTACGGCTTTATACCACGCTCGGTAATGGTATTAATAACAAAACCACCGCCTGTACCCCAACCATTATCAAGTGTCTTACTAGCGCCAATTACCTTATTTGAAGCATTAACTACACTGCCTTCACCGCTTGTAGCAGTTTTAACAGGGTTATCTGCAATACGAGAAAAGCCCCAACTACTGTAGTAATATTCAAGGGTGTTTTCAGCATCAACCTTCCAGCTGACCTTATCATGACCTAAAGACTGAGAGCCGACCTTAATTACGCCCTCCTCTTCAAAATCAAAGGTAGTAGGGGGATTTAACAGAGCGTTTTCGCTATCAATTTCCTCAATTGTAATAGCGCTTACCGAAAACGGCAAAGATAATACCATTCCCATTATAAGCAATAAAGATAAAACTATGCTGACAATTCTTTTCATATCATTTCCTCCGAGAGATATCTATACATCATAATAATACATTTTTTAAAAAGAAATGTCAACATAATTTTGCTTCATTAATATATATTTACCCCTTGACCGCGCCTGAAGCTACACCTTTAATTATATACTTCTGACAAAGAAGGTAAAAAAGCACTACGGGAACAATAGAAAGCATAAGCATAGCCATCATTGCGCCCATATCAACACTGCCGTAACCGCCCTTTAAATACTGCACCGCAATGGGAATGGTTTTATAGTCGTGTCCTACCGTCAGATAGGGCAAAAGATAGTCGTTCCATATCCACATTGTATCAAGTATGGCAATGGTTATAGCCGTAGGCTTTAAAAGGGGCAATACCACCAGAAAAAAGGTCTCAATAGGACTGCAGCCGTCAATTGTTGCCGCTTCTTCAATACTAATGGGCACCGATTTTATAAAGCCCACAAACATAAAGGTTGAAAGTCCTGCGCCAAAGCCCAGATATATAACCACCAAGCCTAAGGGGTTATCAAGGTGCAAAACATTTGCCGCCTTTGACATAGTGAACATTACCATCTGAAAGGGCACTATCATAGAAAAAAGCAGTAAATAGTAAAAAATCTTATTGAAAGTGCCCTTTACTCTTACAATGTACCACGCCGTCATAGAGGTAAAAAGAAGTATTGCGCCAACGCTTAATACAGTCACAAACAGCGACCAGAAAAAAGCCGCGGGAAAGCCTGTTGTTTTAATTCCCGTAATATAATTTTCTATACCCGCAAAGGTCTCCCTCATAGGCAGACTAAAGGGGGCGGTGCTTATATCAAATTTGGTTTTAAAGGAATTTATAAGCACTATTAATATGGGAAAAAGAAACACTGCAGCAAAAAGACAAAGCAGTATAAAAAATACGGTATTAAGGGTTTTATTTTGTTTTTCCATTATGCCTCATGCTCCTTTTTGCTGGTTATATAAAGCTGTAAAAGAGAAATAATCGCAACCAAAAGGAAGAATATCACCGCTTTTGCCTGACCTATTCCTTCATAACCCACCCTTCCGTAAAAGGTTTCGTAAATATCCAAGGCAAGCATACGTGTTTTTCCCGCCGGAGCGCCTGAAGTAAGGGCTAGGTTCTGGTCAAAAAGCTTGAATGAGTTGGTTATAGTCAAAAATAGGCAAATTGTAATGGACGGCATAACCGACGGAATAATAATTTTGCGAAGCAAGGTAGGATATGAAGCGCCGTCCACCTTTGCCGCCTCTAAAAGCTGAGTAGGGATATTCTGTATTCCCGCTATATAAATAATCATCATATAACCTATCATCTGCCAGTTCATAAGGGCAACAAGTCCCAAAAAGCCGAATTTCGGGTCGCTGGTTATGGAATATCCGTATTTTAAAAGAATACCGTTTATAATAAGCTGCCATATATAACCCAGTACTATACCGCCTATAAGATTAGGCATAAAGAATACCGTTCTAAAGAAATTAGTTCCCCTTATTTTACCCGTCAGCAAAAGCGCCAAGCCAAAGGCTATAAGATTTACCGTTATTACCGATGCCACGGCAAAAAGAAAGGTAAATATAAAGGAGTAAAGAAATTCTCCGTTAGTAAATACATATTTGTAGTTACTTAGTCCCACGAAAACGGCATCCGAAACGGTGGTAAAGGAAGTAAAGGACAGATAAATTCCCGCTATAAAGGGTATTAAAAATACTATGGTAAATGCAACAAGGGTAGGCAAAGCAAATATGGGAAAATATTTACTCAGAATTTTTCCTTGCACTAGTTATCGCTCACTTTTCCATTTATTTTTTACTATTTCTTTGATTTCATCAAAGCTTTTACCCGACTGAACGTATAAAAGAAGTTCATCGGAGAAGGAGGTTTTAAACTTTTCACTGGGGAAGCCTACAAATACCCATGGAACAGAGGTAATATTTTGGTCATTCATATAACGCGCCATCTCCTCTACAAGAGGATCATCGGGCTGAGAGTCCTTAAGGGTAGTAAAGGGTGTGGCAAATTTAAGCTCGTCTTTTACAAACTCTTTACCCTTTTCACTGCTAAAAAGCCAAGAAAGAAAATCAAGGGACATTTTTTGCTGTTCTGGGGAAGCCTTACTGTTTATAGCAAGATAGTTTTCGGTACCAATGGAGAGTCCGTGATGCTCTTCACCATCAATACCCATATAAATGGGAAGCATTCCGATATCGTCTTCATCTACTTTGTTACCTGCAACCTCGTCTATCTGTGACCATGCCCAAGTACCGTTTTGCACCATAGCACATTTTCCCAAGGCAAATTCAGCCATTGAATCGTTCACCGATTTTGAACCGAGAAGAGTTTTCTCTGAAACGGAATTATTAACATAAAGGTCAAAAATATTTTTAAAATTATCCGCATACTTAAATTCAATGTCAGTAGCATTGGTTGCCGCAACTATTGGGTCTAAATTCGCGTGTTTTTCTCTTAGTTCATAATAAAGCGGAATACTTGCAAGATGACTGTGCCAACGCCACTCTTCGCCGCCTAAAAGCGAAGTGGAGGCAAATACACCCTCGATGCCAAGTTCACTTTTTCTTGCTGTCATATCTTCAACTACTGTTTTAAGGTCGTTAAAGGACTTAATTTCCCTTGCGCTCTTTAAAGTGGATTTTTTATCACTAAGCGAAAAATACTTTTCCATTATCTCATTATTATATATAATGCCGTAGCCCTCAACCACGTAAGGAATAGCATAAACTCTGTCATTTTCCTTTATGGCAAGGGTTTTGTCCGCAAGATATTCGTAAAGTGCGCTGTCGGTAAGGTCGGCGCAATAGTTTTTCCATGCAGCAAATCCGATGGGGCCGTTAACCTGAAAAATGGTTGGAGGATTACTTTTTGCAATTTCACTCTTTAGAGTTTGCTCATAGGTGTTTGCGGCGGCGGTTACCACCTTCACCTTAATGCCCGTTTCTTTTTCATATTCTTTTGCTATTTTTTCATAAACCGAAGCCACCTCAGGCTTGAAGTTTAAAAAATAGATGTTATCTGCCGCTGTAGTACTTTTGCAACCCGCAAGAGAGAAGGCCAGAGTACAAATTAAAGCCGCACATAAAAATACCGATAGAAATTTTTTCATTTTTTCATTTTCCTTTCGTAAAAAAAGTTGCAAAGATATTGTTGACTGTTTTCCTAAAATAATACATTTGCGAATTTTTTAAAAAAATGCTTGACAGATTAGACCTCTTGTGGTATAGTATTTTAGCGTTCTAAATTTGCTGGTGTAGCTCAGTTGGTAGAGCAGCTGATTTGTAATCAGCAGGTCGGGGGTTCAAGTCCGTCCACCAGCTCCATTTGGTGTGACAAGTCCAAAAACGGACTTGAAGCCTAAGAGGGTAAGACACGTTAAGAAAACAATTGATAATTGTTTTTAGTGTCGCAGTGCGCAGGGCGGTACTGCACGGAACGTGCGGTGACCAAGCACGAAAGATTTTCCGCAAGGAAAAGCTTTGTCCGTCCACCAGCTCCATTTGGTGTGACTAGACATACTAAAACTAAATATGGGAGAATTCCCGAGCGGCCAAAGGGGGCAGACTGTAAATCTGTTGTCTTCGACTTCGATGGTTCGAATCCATCTTCTCCCACCAAAAAATCGACTTGTGAAAGCAAGTCGATTTTTTTATCCATTGCGAAAGCAATGGTATATCATCAAGGGCGACAAGTCGCCCTTGTATCTCATCAGCCGATAGGCTGTATATCATCACGCTTTAGCGTGCATCAAAATGCTTTCGCAATGATGATATGCAACGGTTAACACCGTTGATGATATACAAGACTTCGTCTTGATGATATGCAATTTCTTCGAAATTGATGATATACAACGCTTCGCGTTGATTTATTAGTAACTTTATGCTATAATTATCACAAAGGAAGTGAGATTATGCCTAAAAATTATTTGCTTATTTATTCAGAACAATTAGCAACAGACATAGAATTGCTTTGCCAAAGCGTTAAAGCATCGTCTAATACTATTTTTCAAATTCGCAAAAGTTCGAGTAGTGTTTATGCAAATATTCGTGAAGCAAACTATGGGCAAAGCAAGGCAGATATGCTTTCTAAATTTGAAATTACATTAAAAGAATGTAGCGAAACAGAGGGTTGGCTGCAGTTACTGTTTAATACAAACGCAATTGATGAAGATACATATAAAAAATACAGAAATCTATGCGGTAGAATTAGACGAATGTTGATTTCAAGTTGTAAAACTTTAAAGGGGAATTCTTGATGAACTATCTGTATCACGGATCCGTTATCGCTAACATTCACATAATTAAAGCCGAATCTACACTTCATGGAACGTACAATACTAAGGTTTTTTATCTTACAGACAATTTGCCGTATTCTTTATTCTATATTTGGGATTCAAGCCATAATATAAAGAGAAACAAACATGTTACAGCATGGATAAAAGATGGTATAGTTTATTATGAAGAACAGTTCGAAGGACAATTAAAAGCTTTTTATAAAGGTGTAAGCGGTTACGTGTACTGTGTTGAGAGCAATGAAAATTTCAAGCCTGTAGAAAACCGTGAATCTATGTGGTTCAGCGAAACGGACTCTGCTGTTTTTAAAACTTTCATTATCTCTGATGTTTATTCAGAGATAATGAAATATGCAAATGAAGGTAAAGTAAAAATAATCAACTTTGATGAAGTTTCAAAAGAAAGAATAACTGATTTGTACAACATAATAACTCAAAGAATCATTAAAAGCGGGTTGTTGAATAATACTGACTCGACAGATGCAAAGTTCTACCAAACATATTTCAGTAAAGCTTGGAATGACGCCTTAAAGGAATCAACTATTCGTGGCATCTAAATGGTTCGGAACAGTCAAAAATCCTCGTATCGTTTGATACGGAGATTTTTACTTTTTCACTATTACCTCTTCACTCTTCACTTTTCACTATTCTCTACTGTCGATTTTGGCAAGTAATAAGTAATAGTGAATAGTGAAGAAGTTTCGGTGCTTTGCTTCGCAAAGCGTTGATTATAATTATAATTTATAGTATAATCTAAGCAACAAATAAAAATTTGTAGGGACGAAGATAATGATTGTTTTAATTACAGGTGCATCGCACACGGGCAAGACAGCAACCGCACAAAAACTGCTTGAAAAATATAAATATCCGTACTTGTCCATTGACCATTTGAAAATGGGTTTAATTCGCAGCGGCAACACGGAACTTACTCCTATGAGCGATGATAAAGATTTGACTGCATACTTATGGCCTATTGTCCGCGAAATGATTAAAACTGCAATTGAAAACAGGCAGAACTTAGTTGTTGAAGGTTGCTATATTCCGTTCGATTGGCAGAAGGACTTTGAAGTAGAATATCTTAAAGAGATTAAATATTACTGCCTTATAATGAGTGAGGGTTATATTAGAAACCACTTTGCTGACATAAAAAAATATGCAAATATAATTGAAAGCCGTTTAGACGATGA
>JAZSPU010000024.1:0-33883 GCA_045537575.1 Acutalibacteraceae bacterium | reverse complement strand
TTATGGAAAATATCCGTAAAAGAATTGAAGATACTGAGCATTTGTTTTTATGCGAAGAGGCTGCTTTCAGCGATAATTCCAAAGGTAGAAGGCTTTGTGAAGAAGAATCTCCGTTACGTACTGTCTATCAGCGTGACAGAGACAGAATAATTCATTCAAAGGCTTTCCGCCGTTTAAAACATAAAACACAGGTGTTTTTATCTCCTGAATCGGACCATTACCGCACTCGACTCACCCACACGTTAGAGGTTGCACAGATAGCGCGAACTGTTGCGAGAGCGATGCGTCTTAACGAAGATTTGACAGAGGCTATAGCTTTAGGTCACGACCTAGGACATACTCCTTTTGGACATGCCGGTGAACGTGCTCTTTGCGAACTTGCTCCTTTTACTTTTACTCATTTTGAGCAAAGTGTGCGAGTGTGTGAAAAACTCGAAAAAGCAGGTAAGGGACTAAATCTGACTTATGAAGTTCTTGATGGAATACTTTGTCATACCAGAGGAAAAAGCGCTGAAACCTTAGAGGGCAGAATTGTAAGAATTTGCGACAGAATCGCTTACATTAACCACGATATAGAAGATGCTGTAAGAGGTAATATAATAAGTATTAACGATATTCCCGAAGATATCCGCAAAAAACTCGGTAATACTAAGAGTCAACGTATTAATACGTTAGTTACTTCAATTATTGAAAATAGCAAAACTGATATTTTAATGGATAGTGAAACGCAGATTTATTTCGATAAATTACACGAATTTCTTTTTGAATTTGTGTACCGCAATCCTAAAGCTAAATCTGAGGAAACAAAAGTATTTGGCTTTATAAAAGGTCTATATGACTATTACTGTGAAAATTCGATGCTTTTGCCTTCGGAGTACCGAAAAATATGTGATGAAGAGGGCGTCCAGCGAGCCGTTGTTGATTACATTGCAGGAATGACCGATCATTATGCTGTTGTAAGCTTCAATAATATTTACGTTCCGGGTTCTTGGGAACATTAATACATAAATAATTTAGAAAGGAGTTTAATATGGCTATACCGCAGGATGTTATCGCTGAAATTAAGTATAAAAATGATATTGAATCGGTTATTTCGCAATACATTGTGCTTAAGCGCCGCGGAAAAAACCTTATTGGTTTGTGCCCGTTTCATAACGAAAAAACTCCTTCCTTTACTATATATCCCGAAAACGGTTCTTTTTACTGCTTCGGTTGTAAGGTTGGCGGAGACGTTATTACCTTTACTAGCCTTATTGAGCATCTTGATTATGTTGAATCGCTAAAATATTTGGCTGAAAAATCCGGTATTCAGATTGTTGACAGCGGTTACGAAGATAATTCCATGCAAAAGCTTAAACAAACTATTCTTGAAATCAATCGCGAAGCTGCAAGGTTTTATCATAATTATCTTATGTCTGAAAATGGAAAATGGGCGCTTGAGTATCTTTTGGGCAGAGGACTGACTCGTTCAACTATTGTTAAATTCGGCTTGGGATGTGCGCCTGACAGTTGGGATGCTCTTTTAAAGCATCTGACTTCTAAAGGATATACTATTGGAGATATGCTTCAGGCGAACGTTATTACTAAGAGTCAGCGTGGCAGTTATTTTGATCGTTTTAGAAATCGCGTAATGTTTCCGATTATTAATCTGCGAGGAAACGTTATTGCCTTTAGCGGACGAGCTAAACCCGGTGATGAAAAAGCTTCTGCTAAGTATGTTAATACGTCCGATACTCCTGTTTATAAGAAAAGCGAAAATTTATTCGCCTTTAATTATGCTAAAAATAATTGTGCTGACAGAATTATTCTTGTTGAAGGAAATATGGATGTTATTTCTCTTCATCAGGCAGGGTTTACCAACACAGTAGCCGCTTTAGGAACTTCTTTTACTATTGAGCAGGCAAAACTTCTTTGCCGTTATACTAAAGAAGTTGTTGTGCTTTTTGACTCTGACAATGCAGGACAAAATGCTGTTAAAAAAGCTCTTTCAACTCTTAAGGATTCAGGAATGAATATTCGTGTTCTTGTTTTGCCGGAAGGTAAGGATCCTGATGAATTTATTAAGAAAAACTCTCCTGAAAAGTTAAAGGTTTTGCTTGACGGTTCGGAAAGTGACATCGATTATAAGTTAAGAATAGCGTCGTATGATTATAACATTAATACTAATGAAGGTAAGCTTAATTATTTAAAAGCGGCGGCAGGAATTTTGGCTGATACCGATGATGAGCTTACTATCGACCTATATACCGGAAAACTGGCAGAAGTTTACGGTTTTTCAAAAAACTCAGTTGAAAGCGCCGTTAAAAAACTGCGTGAAACAAAATCAAAACAAAAATATAAAAAAGAAATTGCCGAGGTAGTATCTCCAAGATTTTCTCGAGATACCATTAATCCTGAAAAGCAATTTAATAAGAAGGTTGCTGTTGCGGAAGAAACGATAATTTCGGTGCTTTTCGCACACCCTGATTATTTTAGTGTGGTAGAAGATGAACTGCCACCCACAATGTTTGTTACTTCTCTTAATCAAAAAATATATGGGGATATTTTTGATGCTTTAAGAGAAGGCAAGAATATAGACGTTTCTCTGTTTGGTGAAAAATATAGTCCGAATGAACTTGGCTATATTGTTTCACTGCAAAGCTCGGTCAAGGCAGAGCGTAATGCTTTGCAGGTCCTTCGTGATAGTATAGAGGTGATAAAAAAACATCAAAACGCCTCGCTAAGTGACAACGATAGTGATGATGATTGGGCAAACAAAATGGAAGAAATTGCAAAACAAAAAAAGGGAGATAAATAGGATGGATAAGGAAAACAAAGCAATGAACGAAAAAATCAATGAGCAGGTTGAAGCCGAAAATATTAAGGAAGAAAGCTTTGAAAGCGAAAAAAATGATAAAGTTCTTTCGATAGACGAAATTGAAAATGCACCGGATGATCTTGAGGCACTTTACGACGAGCCTGTTTTACTGGAGCTTGATTATGATGAAGAGCCTACAGATGATGATCTTAAGCTTGAAGAAATGGATCTCGACAGCATTGAAGATGATGGTGCACTTGATAATCTTTCTCTTGACGATCCCGTTAAAGTATATCTTCGCGAAATTGGAAGAGTTCCGCTTCTTTCAAGTGATGAAGAGATTGAACTTGCTGTTAAAATAGCTGAAGGTGATGAAAAGGCTAAAAGAAGACTTGCAGAAGCAAATTTACGTCTTGTTGTAAGTATTGCTAAAAAATATGTGGGCAGAGGTATGTACTTCCTTGATTTGATTCAGGAAGGTAATGTTGGTCTTATTAAGGCTGTCGATAAGTTCGACTATACTAAAGGCTTTAAATTTTCCACTTATGCTACTTGGTGGATTCGTCAGGCTATAACCCGCGCTATTGCCGATCAGGCAAGAACTATTCGTATTCCTGTTCATATGGTTGAAACCATTAACCGTCTTAAACGTATTCAAAGTCAGCTCCTTCACGAAAACGGATATGAGCCCAGCGAAGAAATGATTGCTCAAAAAATGGATATGCCTGTAGAGAGGGTCAGAGAGATTATGCGTGTGGCTCAGGAACCCGTTTCTATGGAAACACCAATCGGCCCTGAGGAAGATTCAAGACTTATGGACTTTATAAGAGACGAAGACGCTTTAGCTCCCGATGAAGCAGCTCTTAAAGCTATTACCAATGAAGATATTGACGGTGTTCTTAAAACCCTTACCGAAAGAGAAGAGGCTGTTATAAGACTTCGTTTCGGTCTTCATGACGGCAGATGTCACACTCTCGAAGAGGTTGGCAGTGAGTTTAACGTAACCAGAGAACGTATCCGTCAGATCGAAGCAAAGGCCCTTCGTAAACTGCGTCATCCCGTTCGTTCAAATCGTTTTAAGGATAGATAATAGGTGATAATATGTCGTACCAATATACACCAAAAGGCGTCTGCTCACGTTATATGGAGTTTTCCGTAGAAGATGGAAAAATTGCCGACGTAGTAATAAAGGGCGGATGCAACGGAAATTTGAAGGGCATATGCGCCCTTGTTAAAGGAATGGATATTGACGAAGTAATCGAAAAACTAAAGGATATTAAATGCGGTTTTAAAGATACTTCCTGTCCTGCGCAATTGGCTGCTGCCCTTATGCAATTTAAAAAAGAAAACGAGGAATAACAGTGAATTTTGACTCCGATATTAAAATAGCGGGTGATAAGCCCTCTGTTGATGTTAAGAGAAATCGTCTTTTAGCAGGAGAAATGGGCGAAAGTACCTGTGAGCGTAATAACGCTAAATATCTTGGCAGAGCTGTTGCGCAAATTTTTTCTAAAGATGCCACAAATTTCAAATATGAAGATGACGGCGATTACGAAATGATTGTTCAGCGCAGAATGTTGCTTTCCTTTACGGCTACAGTAGGCTTTGAAAGATATTGTTCTGATGATACCGATGCAGGAATTGCTCAGAAAGCATTTATTGATTATCTAAAAGAAAATAATCCCGAAATACTAAAAACTTCTACCGATACGGGTGCGTTTTCTTTCTACTATCTTGCATATAGACGTGGTATAGAGGTTGACAGAAGAATAGGTCAGACCTTTGCTATGCTGTGTTCTCATGACGGTGACAACGTATATCAGGAACTTGGCGAGGCGCTTTACTGTTGGTTTTCTTCCGTGGTCAAAGAACAGGCTGAAAAATTCTGTCTTTCTTAGTATTAAATCCCCCTTTGCTTCATAAAATGAAGCGGAGGGGATTTTTTATGCCTACTATATATTTAAGTCCGTCAACCCAAGAGTTTAATCAGTATGTTGACGGCAGCGGCAGTGAAGAGTTTTATATGAATTTAATAGCAGATGCGATGATTCCGTATCTTGATGCATCAGGAATAGGTTACGTAAGAAATACTAAGGAAATGACCGCTGCAAGTAGTATAGCAGCTTCCAATGCCGGCAATTATGACCTGCATTTAGCACTTCACTCAAATGCGGCAGGCCAAGCAAATTCCGGCAACGTCAGAGGAACTGATGTATATTATTATCCGAGAAGCAGCTCAGGACAGAGGGCGGCAGAAATTATTGCGAATAATCTGAAAATTATTTATCCGCTTCCTGAACTTGTGAGAACTGTGCCAACCGAAAATTTGGGAGAAGTAGCACGTACTAAAGCACCGTCGGTTTTAATTGAATATGCATATCACGATAATTTAGAGGACGCAAGGTGGATAGAGGATAATATTGAGGAAATTGCGAGAAATACTGTGCTTTCATTAACCGATTATTTTGATATACCTTTTAATTATCCTCAAAACAGCTATATGGGAACTGTAGTAACCCCACTTGGAGGAAGTCTTAATATTCGAAATTCACCTTCCTTTTCAGCGGCGGTTATCGGCAGTGTACCATCCGGTCAAAGCGTTACAATATTAGCATCATTGCCTGATTGGTATTTGATTAGATATAACAATACTGTCGGCTATTCTTACGCGCCTTACGTGAAATAACATATTTGACTTTTTTACTATTTATGTTAAAATACAATAGGTGATATAAATGGATATGAATAAATGGAAGGATTACGAACAAAAGCAAAAGGAATTGCATATAAAATATCGCAATAAAAGAATTGTTCTGTTGTTAATTTGGCTTTTATGCGCTGCTGTTGTTACTGTGATTTGGACCTTATTCAAAGAAAAATTAGGCGTTCAACTGTTGTTTATGGTTATACTCTTTTCAAATGCTATTCTTGTTTTTATTTTCTTTAGAAAAATTCACGAGCAAAAACGCTTCGAAAAACAACAAGAAGCACTTTTAAGAGAAGAAGAGCCGATAGGCAGAATGAAAATATAAAAATGCTTGTATGCTATTTGGCATACAAGCATTTAATTTTAATCGGTTTTTGAAATCTCTTTAACAGATAATATTTTGTCGTCAACAGTAAATTTTATGTTAAAACCTGCAAACTCCATACCGTAAACACGGCTTTTGTCAGTGTGATAAGATGGTCGGGGATCGGAAGCTAATATATCAAGAAAAGCTTTTTGTTTGTCTTCGGGAATAAGATTTAATAAATTTTCTTCACAGTAAACATTAAGCTTATAGTTTTTTGTTTCCTCGGTAAAACTTCCCTTAGCATCCGTTATGCAGTCACTATAGGGAATGTACGGCTTTATATCGAAAATCGGCGTGCCGTTTAAAATATCGGCGCCGCTGACGAAAAGCACCGTACCTTCGGTTGCTGTTGATTCAATTTTTACAAGCTTTACGCACGAAAGACCTATGGGATTAGGTCTAAAGGGCGAACGTGTGGCAAAAATGCCTACTCGTTTGTTTCCGCCGAGTCTTGGAGGACGTACTGTGGGCGACCATTTATCAAGTTTAGTTTCGCTAAAGTTCCAAATTAGCCACAAATGTGAAAAATCTTCGATTCCTCTAAGTGCGCTGGGATCACGGTATTCTTTTTCAAAAACGATTTTAGAAATCAGCGTATCGGCAATTCCGCTTTGACGGGGAATACCGAATTTATCAGTAAAATCGTTATATATTTTAGCTATTGTTTTCATTTAAAAATTCCTTGATTCTTATATTAAGCATTGAAACGGGTAGACCTACAATATTGAAATAATCACCTTCGATTTTCTCAACTAAAAGACTTCCTTTGCCTTGAATTCCGTAGGCTCCTGCTTTATCTGTATATTCATTGGTGTCAAGATAATCGTTTATTTCTTTTTCAGAAAGGTTAAAGAAATATACCTTAGATTCCACAGAAAAACTAAGAGTTTTTCCGTTAAGACAAAGGCAACAGCCGGTTATAACCTTGTGACTTCTGCCCGAGAGTAAATTCAGCATATAAAACGCTTCTTTTCTGTCCTTGGGTTTTCCGAGCGGGACGCAGTCAACAAAAACTGTAGTATCACAGCCAATCACAAGGTCGCTTTTATAACCTTCCGCTATTTTTAATGCTTTTTTACAAGCTAAAAATTCGGGCGCATTTTCACTTTCAATGCCGCTTGGTATGGTTTCGTCAACATCAGCGCTTATGCACAGTGTATTTTCATCAATTAATTTTATAAGTTCACGTCTTCGGGGCGAAGCTGAGGCAAGAATAGTTTTCATAAAAATAACTCCAAAATCAAATTTTTAGTATTATAATGGTTTTAGTTAGTCGAAACTGAAACTTCGGTTACTGTTTCGACTGCAAATCTGTGATTTGCAGTCAAATTATCACAAATAATTTGACTAAATACATTGCAATGAGTATTGTGCACAATTAAATTCTTTGATGAATTAATTGTGCAAAGCCGATAAAATCGGCTTGTCGAAGCGCTTTTGGCGTTTCGACAAACAACGATCATTATAACATACAAAATATTTTTTTGCAAACTTTTAAGATTAAAATTTAAAAGGTCGGGAATGTTATTAATGGAGGAATGTTATGAAAATTTTATTTTATGATACGAAAATTTACGATAAAGAATCCTTTAATTATAATCTTAAGGGTAAATATAGGAATATAAAAATAGACTATCTTGAAAGTGATATTACCGAAGCAACTGCAGGACTTGCTGAAGGCTATGATGCGGTATGTGTTTTTGTGGCATCTGACGTAAATGCAAAGGTAATTAAAATTCTTTCAAGATGTTCTGTAAAATTGATTTTATTACGCTGTGCTGGTTATAATAATGTGGATTTAAAGGCTGCAAATAAATATGGAATAACCGTTTTAAGAGTTCCTGCTTATTCACCCGAAGCTGTTGCAGAACACGCTGTAGCTTTGGCTTTGGCTGTTAATAGAAAAATCCATAAGGCTTATATAAAGGTCAGAGAAAATAATTTCAGTTTAGTAGGGCTTACTGGACGGAATTTTCATTCAAAAACAGCAGGTATTATCGGAACAGGAAAAATTGGAACTGCCATGTGTAAAATATTACGTGGCTTTGGAATGAAAATTCTTGCAGTTGATGATCATAAAAACGAAGAACTTGATTTTGTTAACTATACCGACCTTGATACTTTGCTCAGAGAAAGCGATCTTATTTCTCTCCATTGTCCGTTAACAAAAGAAACCTATCATTTAATAGGAAAAAATAATATTGAAAAAATGAAGGACGGAGTATTGCTTGTAAATACTTCACGTGGGGCTCTTATTAATACAAATGATTTGATAGACGGAATAAGAGACAGAAAGTTTATTGGCGTTGGCTTGGATGTTTATGAGGAAGAAGATAATAATGTTTTTGAAAACAGGGAAGACGATATTATGGAAAGCTCCGTAACAGCCAGACTTCTTTCTTTTCCAAATGTTATCGTCACTTCGCATCAAGGATTTCTTACAGGAGAAGCTCTTTCTTCAATAGCAATAACAACCCTTGAAAATTCATATCAATTTAAAAACGGAACAATAATTGATGCAAATGTAGTAAAAGCCACAGGTTAACTGTGGCTTTTTGGTTATTCGTCAAGATAGTGAGTGTTTTTGTCATAAGGAATTGAAACAAAGATACCAATTCCCATAAGTACACTCCATACAATTATAAGTCCGCTCCAGCCTATATCGGTCACAGCATTTGCAAATATTGTTGAAGATATTGATGCAGCCATATAGCTTATAAAATCAAGAAATCCCGTAGCGCTTGAAACCAGACCTGTGCTTCTTAATCCCGGGCAATATCTGCTCCAAAGCATTGTGGATGAGCAATTGGCTGAAAATATTGCAAGATTAATAAAAATAATATTGGTTAAGGGTTGCTTTATAAAAATACAGCTCACAAAGAAGATTGCCGAAAATCCAAAGGACAGAATCATAGTTAAATCAAGGTTTCTGTTTAGCTTTTCGTAAATAACTATTGCTATAAAAGCATTTAAAGAGGTTATAAGGGTTGTTACGGTAAAAATTATTGCTGATTGGTCTGTAGTATATCCAAGATACTGCGTGTAGTATGTGGGAAGCCAGAAAACAACTGTTGTTCTGACTATTCCCGTAAGAAGCGAAACAGCGGTAAATTTTACTATTTTTCGCTCAAATAATCCTTTAATGCCGTTTCCTTTTTTCTTGGCTGTATCAGAAACTATATATGTAATTACTCCTTTTTTCTCAAGATAAGTAAATACAATGTAACAAACAATTCCGCAGATTATAAGGGTTGCTCCGCCGCATAAGAATACTAATTGCCATGATAGAAACACAGCAACAATTCCTGCGATAGGTGAGCCTAAATGTGAAGAAAAATTATAGGCAACCGAACTGCGTGAAGCGTGAATCGGTTCGAGGTTCTCAGCCACTAGTTTAGTCATTGGGCCGTATATCATTGAAAGGAAAAATCCGCAGAAAGCGTATGAGATATATGCCGCAATGAAGGTTGTGTTATCAAGACAAAAAACTAAATTAGTCGCACCTGCAAGGATAAGACCGAAGGATATCATATATTTTGCCTTAACCTTGTCACCGAGTATGCCGTTTATAAGCTGACCAATAGCATAAGTGATGAAGAATACCGAAGAAAAAGAGCCGATTTGGCTTTCACTATACATTCCGCCTTCAATCATTTTAGGTGTTACTACCGAAAGAATGTTTCTAACGAAGTAAACAAACATATAAGCAACGGTGCATACACCGCCGAGCATAAAAGCGTTTTTAGCAGATTGTTTCATTTTTATACCTCTAATCGTTTTTAATACTGTGTGAATTAAGAATCTTTTCTAGCTTAAAATAAAGCTTCTTTCCCGATTCATCAATAACACTTCGAATATGCGAACATAAAGTATCAACAATTATCATTTGAGAAAGACGTACTTCATTATAACGGTCACTAATTGTTGAACCGCTATTGGTGGTAAAAAGTGTGCAATCGCAAAGAGAAGCAAGGGGAGAGCGCTTATTCGACGTTATACATAAACTTTTAGCATTGCAGTTTTTTGCAATTTCAACTGCATCAAGTATTTCTTTGGTTTGACCTGAATTGGAAAGGGCGATTACGAGACTGTCGCTGTTTAGCATAGATGCCGCAACTGCGCCCATAAGCGTATCGGTAACGTATGAAGCAGGGATACCCAGCTGTATTAACTGGTAGCACAAATCTCTTGCAGTGATACCTGACTGATATACACCGTATATTTCAATTCTTTTTGCATTTAAAATTAACTCTGATGCCAAAGCTAAGTTTGTTTCGGTGTTTATCTCAAAGGTTCCTTTAAATGCTGAAAAGCTTTCGCTTATCCTCTGACTCATAACCGATTTCATACTTGAAGATTTATCTATATCGGAAAAAGGAGGCTCTTTGTCAATAGAACATGAAGCGACTAAGAGCTTAAGTTCGGAAAAACCTTTTCCGCAGTATTTTTTTGAAAAATTATTTATACTGCCTTGGGAAACAGACAAAATTTTTGAAAGCTGGGCGATTGACAAACGAGTGAATTTGTCGGGATTGTTTAGCAGAAAGTCTGCGATAATGCGTTCGGTTTTTGTTAAGAATTCAAGACTGCCCTTTAATTCACTTAAAATATTTGCGCTCATCAGCATCACTCCTTTTTGAAAAAAACTCATTTTCTAATCAACGAAAGTGATTATATCACAGCGCATATTTAATGTCAATTATTTTTCTTGTAATTTTAACAAAATAATTGTATAATTATAATATATTGTCAAAAGGAGGGGACTGTATGATTTTAATTATTGCCGAAAAGCCGAGTCTTGCACGTAATATTGTTGCAGGAATCGGAAAAATGAATAAAAACGGCAACTTTTACGAAGGTCAAGGCTATATAGTAACCTATGCGTTCGGTCACCTCTTTTCTCTTTGTGATATTGAGGATTATACAGGTCCTACTTCCAGCGGCAGATGGAGTATGGAAAATCTTCCGTGTTTCCCTGAAAATTTTAAATTCAAGCTTAAAAGAGATAAGGATGGCAATATTGATTCAGGGGTAAAAAAACAGTTCGAACTAATCGAGACTCTTTGCAACCGTCAGGATGTTGATACTATAGTAAATGCGGGAGACGCCGATAGGGAAGGTGAAATTATTATTCGCCTTTGTATTACCAATGCTCTTAAAAGCAATAAAACCCTTCTTCGTCTTTGGCTTCCTGACCAGACCCCCGAAACAGTCGCTTCGGCGCTTTCCTCTATGAAGGATGAAAAAGAATACGATAATCTTGCTAATGAAGGTTATGCACGTACCTATATTGATTGGCTTTACGGTGTTAATCTTACAAGATTTGCAACCTTGAAAACAGGAATGTTGCTTCGAGTGGGCCGTGTAATTGTGCCTATTGTCAAAGCTATTTACGATAGAGATATGGCTATCAAAAATTTTGTCCCCGAAATATACTATGCGCCTGTCAGCAATGAGGAAACCAACGGCGAAGTTATAGAACTGTCTTCGAAAAAACGTTTTGACAAAAATTCCTTGGCAAAAGCGCAAGAATTATGTAACCTTTATAATCAAACGGGCGCTGTTGTATCGGATAAAAAAAGTAAAAAAGACTCTCTTTCTCCCGGAAAACTTTATTCTCTGTCGAAGTTACAAAACGTTCTCGGCAAGAAATATAAGATGTCAATGGATGAAAGCCTTAAAATAGTTCAAGGGCTTTATGAGAAAGGCTATCTCACTTATCCGAGAACCAATTCGGAATATCTTGCAACCGCCGAAAAGGATAAAATTTCAAAAATTATCGGCAATATCGCTTCTTTAGGCTATCCTGTTGAAATGAAGGATAAAAAGACCATATTTGACGATAGTAAAATAGAATCCCATTCGGCGCTAACACCCACCTATAAAATTCCTAAAAAGGACCATTTGACCGAAACGGAATTTAAGGTTTATCAAACGGTATTTCGTCGTTTTGTAGCAGTTTTTTGTTCTGAGGAATGTGTTGCTCAGAAAACTGAACTTCACATAAAGGTTGGCGATTTAGAGGAGTTTGTACTTAAAGGTACTGTTATAGTTGAAAAGGGCTGGACCAAATATGATGACTATAAAGGCAAGGATAAGGTTCTGCCTTCGCTGAACGTTGGAGACGTTGTTAACGTTAATTTCCTTCCTAAAGAGAAGGAAACTTCTCCGCCAAAACACTATACTATTGAGACTCTTAATCAATATCTTAAAAATCCCTTCAGAGAGGAGAAAGCGGCGGCTAGTGAATCTGAAGAGGATGATGCTGAGGAATACAAAGCTATGTTTGAGGGCTTAGAGCTTGGTACCGAAGCAACAAGAACAGGAATTATTGATAATGCTATTAAAAGCGGATACATTGAGCTGAAAAAGGATGTTTATACAATTCTTGACGGAGGTATCTATCTCATTGAATCCCTAACGTATATGGGAATATCAATGGATAAGTATAAAACAAGCGTACTCGGTCAGGCTCTAAAAAAGGTGTTTAAAAATACGCTTACCGTTAATGAAAGTGTTGCTATGGCTCAAAAGGAAATTTCCGAGGTGTTTTGCGTTAAAGAAGCTTCTCCCGAGACCGACACTTATAACGGTTTTTACGGAGATGTAGTTGGTAAGTGTCCTTTGTGTTCAAAAGATGTAGTAAAGGGAAGATACGGTTACGGCTGCAGCGGCTATAAGGAAGGCTGTAATTTCAGAATTTCGGGTGTTATTTGTAAAAGAGTGATACCCATAAGTAAGGTGCGAGAATTAATTACCGTCGGCGAAACAGGTGTGATTAAAGGTTTTATTTCAAAGGCAGGTAAACCCTTTGATGCAAAGCTTCTGCTTGAAGACGGTAAAGCAGTTTTTAAGTTTTAAGAAAGGAAAATTATATGAGCGGTTTTATTATTAACGAGGATATATTAGACGAAGAAGTATCTGACAAAAAAACCAATAGTAAAAATGTTAAAAAGAAGAAAAAACTGGATATTGTTATTGCGTTTTTGGCAGTTGTTTTAGTTGTTTGCTTGTTTTTTATAGGTCGTTATTTTTGGCAGTCATTTCGAAATGATAATTTGAATGATGATTTAGTAGGTGATGCTGTTAATTACGGCGATTCTTCTGAAAGTGACGTTACTAATTCGGAAAATAATTCCGGAGGAACTGATACTAAAACTAACGGCGGAAAGAAAAAGGAAGTTAAGGTTCCCGAGTCAATTGATTTTGAAAAGTTAAAGGCTCAAAATAAGGACGTAGTTGGTTGGATTTTTAATAAAAACGGCGTTATTAATTATCCCGTTCTGCAAGGAAAAGATAATTCTTATTATTTGAATCATTTAATCAGCGGTAAGAAAAACATTAACGGTTCTATTTTTATGGACTGCGCCGCCAATCCTAATTTTAAGGATGCTAATACCCTTATTTATGGTCATAGTATGGATAACGGTTCAATGTTCAGAACACTTCTTAATTATAAGAAGCAGTCATATTACGATAAGTATCCTGAATTTTATATTTATACGCCTGACGGAAACTATAAATTGCTGATTTTTGCGGCTTATGAAACCAAGTCGAATGATACTGCTTACGGAAGAATATATAGTGAAACGGGATTCAATAAGCTGGTTGCACACGCCTCTTCAAAGTCTAAAATCAAAACAAACGTTGAAGTTAGCGTAGGCGACAAGCTGGTTACACTTTCTACCTGTGCATATAGCAGTAAAAATGCAAGATTTATCGTAATGGGTAAGCTTGTACCCGCTAACTTTACTGATGATTCCGGTTCGGATAATAATTCGAGCGCAGTTTCGTCTGAAAACGATGGTAACGGCTATGTTATACCGTTTTTACGTTGATATTTTATAGTTGCATTTTTTTGTTACTTATGGTAATATATGATAAGTTTTTGAAAGGGGTATTATGATGTACGATAAAGTATCCACTAATCTTAATTTTGTTGCTGAAGAAAAGAAGATAGAGAAATTCTGGCGTGATAACAAAATATTCGAAAAAAGTATTGAAAGCAGAGCGCAGGGAGAGCCCTATGTTTTTTATGACGGACCTCCTACTGCTAACGGTAAACCGCATATCGGTCACGTGCTTACCCGTGTTATAAAGGATATGATTCCGCGTTACCGTACTATGAAGGGCTATATGGTACCCAGAAAAGCAGGTTGGGATACACACGGTCTTCCCGTTGAGCTTGAGGTTGAGAAAAAGCTCGGCTTAGACGGTAAAGAACAGATTGAGAAATACGGACTTTCCGATTTTATTTCTCATTGTAAAGAAAGCGTTTGGCAGTATAAGGGAATGTGGGAAGATTTTTCTCAGACAGTTGGCTTCTGGGCTGATATGGATAACCCTTACGTTACTTATCATAATGATTTTATTGAGTCTGAATGGTGGGCTTTAAAGGAAATTTACAATAAGAATCTTTTATATAAGGGTTTTAAAATTGTGCCTTACTGTCCCAGATGCGGAACACCTCTTTCTTCTCACGAAGTAGCTCAAGGCTACAAGGCAGTAAAGGAAAGAAGTGCTGTTGTACGCTTTAAGGTAACAGGCGAGGATGCATATTTCCTTGCATGGACAACTACTCCTTGGACTCTTCCAAGTAACGTTGCCCTTTGCGTAAATCCTGCTGATACCTATATTAAAGTTAAAGCTGTTGACGGTAACGTTTATTATCTTGCTGAAGCTTTAGCCGATAAAGTTCTTTCTAAAATTGCTGAGGACGAAACAGCTCCATATACAGTTCTTGAAACTATGAAGGGCTGTGACCTTGAAAACAGAGAATATGAACCTTTATTTGAGTGTGCAAAAGCAGTTTCAGATAAACAAAAGAAAAAAGGCTTCTTTATCACTTGTGATTCTTACGTAACTATGAGTGACGGTACCGGTATTGTTCATATTGCCCCCGCCTTTGGTGAGGACGATGCAAAGGTTGGCAGAAAATACGATTTACCTTTCGTTCAGTTTGTTGACGGTAAGGGTAATCTTACCGAAGAAACTCCCTTTGCCGGACTTTTTGTTAAGGATGCCGATCCTAAGGTGCTTGTTGACCTTGAAAGCAGAGGACTTCTTTTTGATGCTCCTAAATTTGAACATGACTATCCTTTCTGTTGGCGTTGTGATACTCCTCTTATTTATTACGCAAGAGAATCATGGTTTATTAAGATGACTGATGTAAGGGATGACCTTATCCGTAATAATAATACTATCAATTGGATTCCCGAAAGCATTGGTAAGGGACGTTTTGGCGATTGGCTTGAAAACGTACAAGACTGGGGACTTTCCCGTAACAGATATTGGGGAACTCCTCTTAATATCTGGGAGTGTGAGTGCGGTTGCCGTCACGCTATAGGCGGTATTGCTGAACTTAAATCAATGAGTGATAACTGCCCCGACAATATTGAACTTCACCGTCCTTTTGTTGACGAGGTTACCATTAAATGTCCTGAATGTTCAAAACAGATGAAGCGTGTTCCTGAGGTTATTGACTGTTGGTTTGACAGCGGCGCAATGCCTTTTGCTCAGCATCATTATCCTTTTGAAAATAAGGAACTTTTTGAAGCACAGTTCCCCGCAAACTTTATTTCTGAGGCTGTTGACCAGACAAGAGGTTGGTTCTATTCACTTCTTGCTATCTCAACCTTGCTCTTTAATAAAGCGCCTTATAAGAACGTTATCGTTTTAGGTCACGTACAAGATGAGCATGGTCAGAAGATGAGTAAGTCCAAGGGTAACGCAGTTGATCCCTTTGAGGCTCTTGAAACCTACGGCGCTGATGCAGTTCGTTGGTATTTCTACACCAACTCTGCTCCTTGGCTTCCTAACCGCTTCTACGGTAAAGCTGTTACCGAAGGACAGAGAAAGTTTATGGGCACTCTTTGGAATACCTATGCTTTCTATGTGCTTTATGCAGATATTGATAAATTTGATCCTACAAAGTATTCGCTTAATGATTGCAAACTTTCCGTAATGGATAAATGGCTTTTATCCCGTTTAAATTCTATGGTTAAGGCTGTTGACGATAATCTTTATAATTATCGTATTCCCGAGGCTGCAAGAGCGCTTGAAGGCTTTGTTGACAGCCTTAGTAACTGGTACGTTCGCCGTGGCAGAGAGCGTTATTGGGTTCAGGGTATGCCCGAGGATAAGATTGCGGCATATATGACTCTTTATACTGCCCTTGTAACAGTTGCTAAAGCCAGCGCTCCTATGATACCTTTCATGGCTGAAAATATTTATCAGAATCTTGTAAGAAATCTTGACTCTGCTGCTCCCGAGAGTATTCATCTTTGTGACTTCCCGATTGTTGATGAAGCCGCTATTGATATGGAACTTGAAGCTGATATGGAAAAGGTTCTTGATATTGTTGTTCTCGGCAGAGCCGCACGTAACGGCGCAAATCTTAAGAACCGTCAGCCCTTAGCTGTTATGTATGTTAAGTGTGACAAAAACTTAAGTGATGATGCTGTTGCTATTATCAGAGACGAACTTAATCTTAAATCTGTAGATTTTGTTGAAGATACAGGCGCTCTTTCAAGTTACTCCTTTAAGCCTCAGCTTAGAACTGTTGGTCCAAAGTATGGTAAACAGTTAGGTGAAATCAGAACTGCCCTTGCTGAGCTTGACGGCACTTCTGCATACAATGAGCTTAAAGCAAACGGAAAGCTTGTGTTTGATTTTGCAAGTGGCTCGGTTGAGCTTTTGGAAGAAGATTTATTAATCGATACCGTACAGAAGGAAGGCTTGTTTACTCTTGCTGATAACGGCATTACCGTTGCACTTGATACCGTTTTGACCGACGAGCTCATTGAAGAAGGCTTTGTAAGAGAGATTGTCAGCAAAATTCAAACCATGCGTAAGGAAGCGGGATTTGAGGTTATGGATCATATCATTGTTTCTATGCAGGGTAATGAGAAAATTGCTGATATAACCGAAAAGAATGCAATGGAAATAGCAGGTGATACTCTTGCTGATGAATTTGATTTTGACTGTCTTGACGGATACTCAAAAGAGTGGGATTTAAACGGCGAAAAAGTATCTATCGGTGTTAAGAAAATAAACTAAAAAAAGGCGGATTATTCCGCCTTTTTTTGCATATATATGGGAAATTTAAGTTAATTTTTAGGAATTGACTTTATATAAAAATTAAAATATAATTAACTAAAGAGGTGGTCTTGATGAAAGAAATCAAAGAACTAAAATTTGAAGAATTAACCGTGAAACAAAAACTCGGTTTAGCTCATATTATTACTATCAACGGCTGGGTAAGACGAGCAAATCCCGAAAGTGATAAAATAGTTTTGGATTTGATTAAAAATCACGCAGTCGGTGGCATTTGGGTTGAGTCTTCTACTCCCGACGCTCAGGAAATTATCAATATGGTAAAGGAAGCGGCAGACTATCCTATTCTTATCTTTACCGACGCTGAAAGCGGTATAAGAACTGAAGCCGCTGAATACTTAGTTGGTAAGCATAATGCAATCGGATGCACCGACAGCGAAGAACACGCTTATACATTTGGTAAGGTTGTAGGTATTGCCGCTAAAAAGATGGGTTATAACATTGTTTGTAATCCGTTACTCGATATCAGCACTACCGGTTCTGCAAGATCTTTAGGCTCCGATAAGACCAAAATTGCTAAACTTGCTGCTGCTGAGGCTCGAGGTATGCATGATGCAGGTGTTCTTACTGTTGGTAAGCATTATCCCAGTGCAGTAAACTATAAAAATATTGACTCTCATATGTCTGAGAGTGAATCTATCCAGACCAAAGAAGAACTTCTTGAATATAGCCTTTATGCTTATAAAGAACTTATGAAAGAAGATTTACTTGACGGTCTTATGTCCGGTCATATTAAGTGTTCAAAAATTGATCCTGATAATCCTGCAAGTCTTTCTAAAAAGGTTATCGATATAATTCGTGAAGAGGGCTACGATAATCTTATTTTAACCGATGCTCTTTGTATGATGGGCATACTTGCAAAATACGGTTATAATGAGTCTCGTGGACTTGCTGTTGCTGCCGGTAACGACTTGGCTATGCCTTTTGATAGAAAATTCCAAGAATCATATGATGCTTTGTGCGAATGTTATGATAAAGGCATTATTAGTGATGAGCGTCTTGATGAAGCTGTTAAGCGTGTTCTTGCTGCTCAAAAGAAAACTATGCAGCCTGCAAAATATGATGAAATTACCGAAGAGGATTTAATAATCTTCAAAAGCATTAATAAAGATGCTGTTCACGCACGATTTGATGAAGGTTTAACCGCAAACATATCTCGTGACGGTAAGCACTATTTTGTGCTTATGGTAAGAAATGAAGAAAAGGTTGGCGGTGACGGCGGTGTTGCTGTGGATACCTTCTCTAACGGATGGCTGTATCCCGAAGAAGTAATAAAACAGATAAAGGAATATTTCCCAAATTCTACCGTTAATTGTATTCACCAATTCCCAACTCAAAGTCATTGTCACTCAACAGTAACCAATTCTATTGATTATGATGACGTGATTTTCATTACTTTCTCTGAATTTTTGGCATATTGCGGCAGGGAACATCTCACTCGAAGAGTTGAAACCTTGATTGAGGCTATGCAGCTTACAAATCGTATATCTACTCTGGTTCATTTCGGTAACCCTTGTGTTCTGGGTAATCTGCCCCATATTTCAAGATATATCTTCGCTCCCACATCCCGTGAAAGCGTAGCTGCTGCTATTGACGTTCTTGCAGGTGAATATCCCGCAAACGGTCAATTAACCTATGAAATAGATTTAAAGTGAGGTTTTTAGTATGTCTGAAAAATTATTAGTGGGCGTTGGTAAAGAAAAAATAACTCCCGCTGTTGGAACCTGTCTTTACGGATATGTACCGAATCACGAAAGCTATTCGGTACATGATGATTTATTTACATACGCATTCGCCTTTACAAACGGCGAAACTAAGGCTTTGTTTATATCAATTACCCTTTGCGGTATATGTGATGCGCTTCAGGCTGAACTGAGAAAAGAAATTGAAGCAAAGTACGGTATCCCTTACGGTAATATTATTATTGCCGCTACTCACACCCATTCAGGTCCTAATATTTGCGGAACTACTGGTTGGGGTGATATTGACACTAAATACTATAATGATTATTTTCTCCTCGGTTTTCGCAAGGCTGTAGATGATGCAATTAACTCTCAAGAGGAAGCTGTTGTTGCTACTGCTGAGGGGGAGAGCTATGTTGGTGTAAACAGACGCGAATTGGATGAAAATAATGAAATTATTTTCGGTCAAAGTCCTTGGAGTGTTCATAATCCAAAAATGACAATCATTTCTTTTAAAAATATGAATGATGAGATTATCGGTAATATTATTTCCTACGGCTGCCACGGTACTTCTGCAGGAAGAAACCGTGAAATTACTCGTGACTGGTCCGGTATTATGATTGATGCTCTCGAAAGCGTTTCGGGTGGTATTACTGCATTCTTTAACGGCCCCGAAGGTGATATTGGTCCACGTCTTTCTAACGGTAAAACTGTTGGTAACATTAAGCTTACCGAAGAACTTGGCGCTATTGCCGCTGCTGATGCTTTAAGAATTTTTAATACTTTAGGCGAATATAAAAATGTGTCCATTTCTTGCCACAGCGATATTGCAAAGCTTCCGATTTTACCAAGAGTTTCTCTTGAAGAAGCTAAACGTAGAACAGATGGTGTTGACGGTAGCAAGTTAGTGAATATTATGAAGCAGTCCTACGAGCACTTTGTGTCTGTTATCAAATCCTTTGAGGAAGGCTACGAAGAGAAGGAATATCGAGAGATTCCTCTTGATATCCTGCGTATCGGAAATATTGCCTTTGTTGCTTCTCCTTATGAATTGTTTATGGAAATTAACCTTCGTATCAATAAGATTGTAAAAGACCTTGACGTTATTGTTCTTAGTAATGCTAACGGCAGCGGCGGTTATTTCCCAACTCAAAGTGAATTGTGCCGTGGCGGATATGAAATTTTATGCTTTAAGTATCAGAATGTTCAACGCTATACCGACGACGCTGACTATCAGCTTATTAAGGAAACCGTTAGAGTCCTTGGCGACCTTAAACGTTAATTTTTCGACCTTAAAACTCTCCTTTTTGGAGAGTTTTTTTGGTGTAATGCCAATTTTTAGGTAGTATTTGATAAGAAAATGGGTTGAAAAATATGATGGATGTTATAAAATAGTATTAAGAAAGGTAGGGGTAGTTATGTCAAGTCTTTGTCTTGGTATTAGTAGAGTTGATATTACGCCAAAAATTGGTGGTAATCTTTACGGTTATAACCCTAATATTTATTCCGAATCCGTTCACGATAATCTCGACGTTACTGCATTTGCTTTTAGTGCAAACGAAAAAACTGCGTTGATGCTCTCTGTAACTGTATGTAGTGTTAATGACGTTTTGCAAAGCAATATACGAAAAGAAATCAGCGAAAAAACCGGTGTTCCTTTCGGTAACATTATGATTTGTGCCACTCATACACATTCCGGTCCTAATATTACAGGCGGAACAGGTTGGGGTGAAATGGATCACGACTATTCTGAAAACTGTTTTTATAAAGCCTGTGTAAATGCGGCTGTATCTGCTGTTTCTAATATGGAGCCTGTCAAGGTATCGTCTGCAGTAGGCAAAAGCTATGTTGGAATTAACAGAAGAGAACTCAATGATAATAACGGTGTTGAGCTTGGTCAGAATCCTTGGGGACCTTTCAATCCCGATATGACGGTTATTTCCTTTAAAAACAATGATGACGTTATTGTCGGCAATATTATTTCCTATGGCTGTCACGGTACCTCTGCAGGTCTTAATCACGAAATTACGCGTGACTGGTCAGGTATTATGATTGATGCTGTTGAAAGTGTTTCGGGCGCTGTTACCGCTTTCTTTAACGGACCTGAAGGCGACGTAGGTCCTCGTCTTTCTAACGGTAAAACAATTGGTAATATAAAACTTACCGAAGAGCTGGGCGCTATTGCTGCCGCTGATGCTTTGAAAATTTACAATAGTTTGCCTGAATATACTGAAGTTGATTTTGACGTTTTTGCAGGTGAGCTTAATTTACCTCTGCTTCCTAAAATTCCGCTCAGCGAGGCTGAAAAATATATTGCTGAGTACGAGGGAAAAGATAAATGGCCTCTTGCTAGAAAGCGTCTTCAATATTTCAAAAACGTAAAAGAGGCGCACCTGATGGGCGAAAAGGATGAAGAGTATCGCGTTATTCCGCAGACACTAATTAAAATTGGTGACGTTGTATTTGCTTCATGTCCTTATGAACTCTTTAGTGAAATTAATCTTAGAATACAAAAATACGAAAAAGATTTTAATGTTATCGTTTTAAGTAACGTTAATGGTACGGGTGGATATTTCCCAACCCAAAGTGAAATCTGCCGTGCCGGTTATGAAATCCTTTGCTTTTTGTATGATGACACGCAATGTTATACTGATGACGCAGATTATCAGTTTATCAAAGAAACAATTAAAAATATTAAAAATATAAAATAAAAGGAGATATGTTTTATGTACAGAATGGGTCAAGAAGAAATTAATGCAGTTGCAAGAGTAATTGAATCAGGTCAGCTCTTCAAGGTTAATTCCGGTTCTTTGCAGGAATCCTATAACTTTGAAAAAGAGTTAAGAGAAAAGGTTGGCTGTGATTATTCTATCCTTATGACCTCAGGTCATGCAGGTCTTACATCTGCTCTTATCGGTATGGGTATCGGCCCCGGAGATGAGGTTATCGTTCCCGCTTATACATATATCGCTACCGCTATGGCTGTAATTGCAGCAGGCGCTGTTCCGATTATTGCAGAAATCGACGAAACCCTTATGCTCGATCCTAAAGATGTAGAGAAAAAAATCACTCCTAAAACCAAGGCTGTTATTCCTGTTCATATGCAAGGTAATCCTTGTGATATGGATGCTATAAATGCAGTTGCTAAAAAGCACGGTATTAAAGTATTGGAAGATGCTTGTCAGGCTGTTGGCGGTCACTACAAGGGCAAATATTTAGGTACCCTCGGTGATGCAGGTGCTTTCAGCTTTAACTACTTTAAAGTTATCAGCGCAGGTGAAGGCGGCGCAATTCTTACTAATAACAAGGAAATTTTTGAGAAGGCTCTTATTTATCATGACAGTAGCGCTGTTGCTTATTTCGGCAATCAGATGGAAGATTTCTCTACCGAAACCTTCTGCGGTCACGAATTCAGAACCAATGAAATAACTGCAGCTATTCTTCGTGAGCAGTTAAAGAAGCTTGACGATATTGTTAAAGATTTAAGAGAAAGAAAGAATATGCTCCGCGACGCTCTTGCTCCTTACTTCAAGTTTATTCCTTCCAATGACTATGACGGTTGTTGCGCTACCTCTTTAACACTTCAGTTTGATACTGCTGAAGAAGCTAAGAGAATTACTGAAACTGCTAAGGTTGGTACTATTCCGATTAATACCGGTAAGCATATTTATACTGCTTGGGATTGTATTCTCAATAAGCGCGGTGCAGCGCATCCTCTCTTTAATCCCTTTAATTTTGAAGCCAATAAGGGTGTAGAGTATGATCCTAATTGCTGTGCTAAGAGCCTTGAAATTCTTAAGAAAGCTGCTCATATCAGCATTAATATTAACTGGACCAAGGAAGATATTGACGCAGTTGCTGCTAAGCTTATTAATGCTCTTAATGCATAATTGGGTGTTGTTTTAATATGAAGAATAATTTTGTTTTAGGCTGTGCCTATAAAGTAGTTACTCCGCCTATCGGCACACTTCTTTACGGTTATCCTAATAAACGACCTGCTGACAGTGTAAATGATGATTTGCGTTGTAACGTAATGGCTTTTGGCTACGGTGAGGCTGAATCTATTCTTATCAGTATGGATTTGTGTTCTTTTCCTGAGCCTATTGCTAAAAGACTTACTGATGAAATAAACTCGGCTACAGGTATTGCTAAAGAAAAAATTGCTATTTGTGCTACCCATACACATTCGGGACCTTGTCTTTCTTCCATAGTTGGCTGGGGTGATTTTGATACTGATTATTTTGAAAATACTCTTATCAAAAATATGCTTGAAGCGTGCAGAGAAGCTATTTCAAATGCACAGGAAGTGTTGCTTGGTGTAGGAACATATGATAGCTATGTAGGTATTAACAGAAGAGAAATTTTACCTAACGGCAATATTGCTCTGGGACAAAACCCATGGGGCGCCTTCGATCCTACTATGACAGTTTTATCTTTTGTAAGCAAAGCTGATAAAATGCCTGTTGCAAATTTAATTCATTACGGCTGTCATGGTACCGCAGCAGGTCACGCTACTCCCATTACTCGTGATTGGAGCGGCATAATGGTCGATCGCTTAGCCACCGAAACAGGCGCATTTACAATGTATATTAACGGTGCCGAAGGTGATGTAGGGCCAAGACTTTCTAACGGTAAAACCTGCGGAGATATTTCTCTTATGACCGAGCTTGGCGGAGTTGCCGCAAATGATGCTGTAAAAGCCTTTAGAAAAATCAAAGCATATCGTGATGTTAACTACAGCGTTATTACTGATGAAATCAAGTTGCCTTATAAAGCTTTCCCGCCTGTAGAAGAGATGAAAGCAGAGGTCGAAGCAATGGGCGATCCCGAAAAGCTTTGGCCTATGAGCAAACTCATTCGTTCTACTCTCTTAAAACGAATCGAAGCTGCTCAGAAGGGCGAAATAAAGACTCATATGGTAATAAATCAAGTGATTTTTGCCTTTAATGATGTAGTTATTGTTCCTTTCGGCTTTGAAGTCTTTTCCGAAATTTTCTTAAGACTTAAAAAATACAGTCCATTTGCTAATACACTGGGAATCAGCAACAGTAATGCCGCTAATGCTTATCTTCCGTCATTAGACCAAATCGCAAGAGGCGGTTACGAGATTTCTCAGTTCCTTGGCAGAAACGTATATGCACTTGAAAATAATACGGACGACAATATTATTAATGAAAATCTCAGATTAATAGAGAAGTTACTTGAGAATGGGCATAATCAGTAACTTAGAAAGAATCCCAAGACTTTATCTTGGGATTTTTTCTTAGCGCTATTTTAGTCTTGACTTTTAATATTATTTGCTATATAATAACAAGGTCATTAACGAGGTGTGGCTCAGTTTGGTAGAGCGCTGCGTTCGGGACGCAGAGGTCGCAGGTTCAAATCCTGTCACCTCGACCAAAAATCCGTCGATCTTGTCGGCGGTTTTTTTATTCAAGCCGATAGGCTTGGTATATCATCACGCTTTAACGTGCATAACATTGCCGCATATATGCGGCGTATATCATCATACCGTAGGTGTGTATATTTCTAATGGCTTGAGGTGAATTTTATGAGAATGCGAAAAAAGAAAAATCTTGAGGATAAACTGCTTTCCTGCAAAAATCTTTTGATAAAATATACTGATGACAGAGATTATCGAAATGCCGCTAATAATCCTGAATATATTGATTTTGTTGAGCTTTTCGGAAATGATAATCCCGTTCATCTTGAGATAGGTTGCGGAAAAGGTCAGTTTGTTTATGAAATAGCGAGACGCAATCCCCATATAAACTATCTTGCAGTTGAAAAAAGCTCTAACGTTATTGTTACGGCTTGTGAGAAATGCAGCGAACTTTCTAACGTTTATTTTTTGAAATGCGGGGCAGAGTATCTTCCTAAATATATTCCCGAAAATTCTGTTTCTCGAATATATCTTAACTTTTCCTGTCCTTTCCCTAAAAAAGCCTATGCATCCCATAGACTTACTGCTCCTAATTTTCTTGCTATTTATGAAAAGATAATGGAAAGAGATGCCGAAATTCATCAAAAAACCGATAACCGTGGTTTCTTTGAATTTTCTATTGAAAATTTAAGTGAATACGGTTTTACCCTTAAAAATATTTCTCTTGACCTTCATAACAGCGATTTTGAGGGTAATATTGTTACCGAATATGAAGCTCGTTTTTCTTCTCTCGGCTTTCCGATTTATCGCCTTGAGGCATATTTGAAAAAATGAAGGTTATAATTGTATCACTTTCGTCACAGTATATACATTCTTCACTTGCTCCTTGGTATCTTCTTGCTTCCTGTAAAGAAAACTGCAAGGCTGAAACCGAGGTCAAGGTAATTGAAGGAACTGTTAACGAAAATTATCAGGCTTTGTTTAAACGTATTGCCGATGAAAAGGCAGACGTAATAGCTTTTTCGGTTTATATATGGAACGTTAAAACAGTTCTTTATCTTGCTGAAAAACTAAAGTGCAATAATGTAAAAATTATACTAGGCGGTCCCGAAGTTTCGTATTGTTCAGATAAAATTTTAAGCGAGAATAAGTTTGTTGATTTTATAATATCGGGCGAAGGGGAGGAGCCTTTCCCAACGCTTTTGAATGCTATTTATAAAGGAAATGATTATAAGGCAATAAAAGGGCTTTCCTATCGAAATAATGGCGAAATTATATTCGGTCAGCCGTATGTTTCACATAATATTCCCGTAAATCCTTACGGTGACGAGTATTTTTCTTCCCTTAATGGTAGAATTGCCTATATCGAAACCAGCCGTGGCTGTCCTTTTTTCTGTGCATTTTGTCTTTCGGGCAGATGCGGCGGTGTAAGATTTTTCCCGCTTGAACGCGCTTATAACGATATTATTGCTCTTGCAAATTCTAATAGTAAAATAATTAAATTTGTTGACCGTACTTTTAATGCCAACCGTAAACGCGCTTACGAAATTTTTGAGTTTATAATTGAAAATTACGGAAAGAGTATTCCAAATAACGTATGCTTTCACTTTGAAATCGGTGGAGATTTACTATGTGAAAAGGATTTTGAACTATTAAAAAAAGTTCCCAAAGGAGCTATTCAGTTTGAAATAGGTTTGCAAAGCTTTAACCGAAAAACCTTAAATGCAATTAATCGCAAAACTAACGTCAAAAGGCTGAAGGAAAATATTTCACAGCTAATTAAACTTGAAAACATACATATACATATAGATTTAATTGCAGGGCTGCCTCACGAAGATTTAAAAACTTTCAGAGAAAGCTTTAATACTGCCTTTAAACTAAATGCCAATATGTTGCAATTAGGCTTTTTGAAGCTTCTTAACGGCGCAGCAATGCGTGAAGAACCCGAAAAATTTCCTCTTGAATTTTCGAGTGAGGCGCCTTATGAAGTGATTAATACTCCGTGGCTTACTGCTTCAAATATAAAACTGTTGAAGGCTTGTGAAAATGCTTTGGAGCGCTTTGTCAACAGCGGACGTTTCCCCCTTACCAATAAGCTTATTTTTGAAGTTCAAAAGCGAAATCCCTTTGATACACTTGCCCAGCTTGGTATGTTTACGGGACTAGATTCTTGTTCACTTAACGAATACGTGAATATGATACATTGGTTTTTCGGCAGAGGATGTGACGAAAACGTTTTGAGAGATGCCCTTATTTGTGACATCGCTTCTTCTGTAAAAAGCACCGTTTTGCCTTCAAGTCTCATTGTTGATGATAAAAGGCTCTCGAAATTTAAAAAGAGTCTTGAAGCAAATGAATCAACAAAGAAAAAAACGGGAGTTATGCGTAGTACATTTCTTTTATACGGCGAAGGCTGTGGTGCTTACGTTGATTATGACAAAAACGAAAACGGAAAATATATTATAAAAAAAATTAAATTTGAGTTATGAAAAAAAGTAGGCAGTATAGCCTACTTTTTTCTTAGTTTAACGAGGAAAAAACCTTCATATTCATTTGTTGGGCAAACACAAATTGCGTTTTCTAAGGAGCAGGGAAGTGTGGGTAAATTCTTTGTAATATTACTGTCGAGCGCTACTGTTCCACAGTTGAATTTCTTTAAAACAGATTTTACTATTTCTTCATTTTCAACCGGAAGAACCGAACAGGTGGAATAAAGAATTTCACCGCCTTTTTTTAATACCGAAACTGCTTTTTCCAGAAGCTTTTTCTGAGCTGATACACATTTATTTATAAGAGCATCTGAAAAGCCATCCATTGATTTTGGATTGTCTATACATAAAGTTCCGCTTCCTGAACAAGGGGCATCCAAAAGTATTTTATCAAAGGAAAAATAACTTTCGAGATTTCTGGCGTCGGTTACCATAACGCTTACATTTGTAACACCTAGCTTTGTTAAATTGTACTTAAGCCTTTCAGCGCGAATTTTGTTCATTTCACAAGCGGTTATGCTGCATTTGTTTTGAGTTATAGCCGCAAGCTGCGAAGTTTTTCCGCCTGGGGCTGCACACATATCTAAAATATCTGTGTTGGCTTCCGGTGAAAGAAGCAGGGGAGGAAGCTGTGAAGAAAGACTTTGAAAATAGATTTCTCCGTTTTTATAACTGTCGTTGTCTCTAAGAATTTCTTCTCCGCTATTAATTATTAACGCATTTTCATTATAATCAACACTATTAAATTCAATATTCAAATCATTTAACAGAGAAAGTATCGAGTCCTTAGTGGTTTTTAACGTATTAATTCTTATGGTTGTCTGCCGTTTTGTTTTACTGCCATTCAGAATTTTATTTACCGTTTCCCCGTCATAAAACTGGGCAAGTTTAGTTTCTAAAAACATTAAATCACGTCCTTTTTAGTATAAATTATTTTAAATTAAAAAGGAAATTTTGTCAATAAAAGTTGCTTTTTAAAAAATATGTTAAAAAAATAACATTTTTCTCAAAAAAGGGGTAGAAATATTTCTAACTATGTGATATAATCAAGTACAAGTATGGAGTATTCTGCCGAAAGTGTGTTTAAGGCATACTACCAACTGAATATTTTTGCTAAGGAGGATATGGCAAATGCAAAAAAAGATTAGCAATTATCCCTTCAAGGGTACTCCCGAACAGGAAGCTAAGCTTCGCAAGGTAATTGACGAAAATAAGCATGACAAAAGTCTTCTTATTTCCGTAATGCAGGAAGCTCAGGATATCTACGGATATCTTCCTATCGAAGTACAGGAGATCATCTCCGAGGGGATGGACGTTCCCATGGAAAAGATTTTCGGTGTAGCAACCTTCTACGCTCAGTTCTCTCTTTCTCCTAAGGGTAAGTACAACATCTCTGTATGTCTCGGTACTGCTTGTTACGTTAAAGGTGCAGGCATACTTATGGAGAAACTCGAGGAAGCGCTCGGAATCGGTGCTGACGAATGTACCGAAGACGGTAAATTCTCTTTAACCGCTTGTCGTTGTATCGGTGCTTGTGGACTTGCTCCCGTTCTTACCGTTAATGAAGATGTTTACGGCAGACTTGTTGGCGACGATATTGCCGGAATTTTGGCTAAATACGCTGATTAATTCTTGTTTGCTTAAAGGAAAACGAATGTTATGAAAATAAGTACAATCAAAGAAATACTTGATGCTGAGGTTTTATGCTGTGAAGAGCTTATCGGTAGCCACGTTTATTCTGCTTGTGGTAGTGATATGATGAGCGACGTTCTTGCATACGTTAAGGATCAGGCAGTACTTCTTACAGGACTTGTAAACCCTCAGGTTATCCGTACAGCAGAAATGATGGATATGAGATGCATTGTATTTGTTCGTTCTAAAAAACCGAGTGAAGAAATGCTCGAACTTGCAAGAGAAAGCAATATTGTATTGCTTTCATCGGCTAAGCGTATGTATGATGCTTGTGGCTTGCTTTATCAGGGCGGACTCATCGGAAAGAAGGGCTGATATGGCAGACGAACTTATTTTCCGTTTCGATGTTGACGGAGACGATTTCACTTCTGCTGGTCAGGCTTCTGTTCAAATAAAGAAGAACCTGCGTCAGCTTGGTATTCCTTCTGAAATTATACGTCGTGTATCCATTGCTATGTATGAAGGCGAAATTAATATGGTTATTCATGCCAAAGGCGGCGAAGCTGTTGTTAAGGTTACTGAAGACTATATTGAAATCGTACTTGAAGATAAAGGCCCCGGTATAAAAAATGTTGAACAGGCTATGCAGGAGGGTTTCTCTACTGCGCCTGACGGAATTCGTTCTCTGGGCTTTGGCGCAGGAATGGGACTTCCTAATATGAAACGTTATACCGACAGTATGGATATCAGTACGGTTGTAGGTGAGGGAACTACCATTACAATGAGAGTAAATCTCTGCTGAAATAAAATAATTAGTGGAGTTATTTGACTATGTACACATATGAACATTCCGTTCAGCTGGATCCTAATAAATGTACCGGCTGTACCACTTGTTTAAGACGTTGTCCTACTGAAGCTATCCGTATTCATAACGGCCATGCTGTTATTAATCAGGAACGTTGTATTGATTGTGGTGAGTGCATTAGAGTTTGTCCGCATAATGCTAAAAAAGCTGTGTGCTCAAAGCTTGAGTCAATGGAACGTTTTAAATGGAAGATAGCGCTTCCTGCACCGTCTCTTTACGGTCAGTTTGAAAATCTTGAAGACGTAGATTACGTCCTCGACGGACTTTTAAAAATCGGTTTCGATGATGTTTTTGAGGTTTCAAAGGCTGCTGAGCTTGTTTCGGCATATACCCGTCAGTATCTTAAGACCGACGGTGTTAAAACGCCGGTTATCAGCTCTGCCTGTCCGGTTGTAGTCAGACTTATAGGACTTCGTTTTCCATCCCTAAATGAGCACGTTATGCGAATGCTTCCGCCTATGGAGGTTGCAGCAAGACTTGCAAGAGAACGTGCTAAACAGAAACACCCCCAGCTTAAAGACGAAGAAATCGGCGTTTGTTTTATATCTCCTTGTCCTGCAAAGGCAAGTTATGTTAAAAACGGTTTTGCCGATTATAAAAGTCAGGTTGACGAGGTTGTTTCCATAAGCGATATTTACTTTTTACTAATAAATGAAATGAAACAGGATGTAGAGCCACTTGCTCTATCCGAATCCGGTATGATAGGTATCGGTTGGGCTTCAAGCGGCGGCGAATCAACCGCTGTGTTCAATGAAGGCTATCTTGCGGCTGATGGTATTGAAAACGTTAACCGTGTTCTTGACCAGATAGAAAACGGTAACATACCACCCCTTAAATTTATTGAACTTAATGCCTGTACCGGCGGATGTGTCGGCGGTGCTATGACAATGCAAAATCCTTTTATTGCCAAAGCTCGTCTGCATAGCTTAAAACGCTATTTACCGGTATCACAGAATTTTATTTCTAAGGAAGATAAAAGATACATTCCTGATGAATACTTCTTTAATAACCTGCCTGAATATAAGCCTATCAGCAGACTGAGTGACAGTATGGCTGAATCTATGCGAATGATGGCTGATATTCAAAAGCTGAGAAAGGCTTTACCCGGTATTGACTGCGGTTCCTGTGGTGCTCCCACTTGCCGAGCCTTTGCTGAAGACGTTATTAAAGGTCAGGCTGATGTTAAGGACTGTATTCTTTGTAAAAATAAGTGGAGTGAAGATGAATGACGGTTTCATCCCTTTTAGATTACGGTTTTAAAGCTATATCGGTGCCTGAGCCCAATAGAGAAATTAACGGTGTATATATCGGCGATTTGCTTAGCTGGGTGATGAGCAGTGCACAATGTGACAATGTTTGGCTAACAATTATGTCTAATATCAATGTAATTGCTGTTGCAAGTCTTGTTGATGTTTCCTGTGTTGTTTTAACCGAAGGTGTTACAATGGATGCTGACATTTTAAATCAGGCAAATTTAAAGGGAATTAACGTTTTATCTATCGATAAAACTTCTTATGAATCTGCTAAGATTCTGGCGGAGATAGGCTTATGAGCCGTTATTATTACGATTTTCACGTACATTCCTGTTTATCTCCTTGTGCCGATGATGATAATACTCCGAATAATCTTGCCGGTATGGCATCAATTTGCGGAATTAACATTATGGCGCTTACGGACCATAACAGCTGTAAAAACTGTCCTGCTTTTTTTGAAGCGGCAAAGAGAAACGGTATTATCCCAATAGCAGGGATGGAGCTTACAACAAGTGAAGATATTCACATTGTTTGCTTGTTTGAGTTCCTTGAAGCAGCCCTGCAATTTGATAAAGCTTTGGATGAATACAGAACTCCTTTCCCTAATCGTGTTGATATTTTCGGTCAGCAAATGATTATGGACGGTGAGGATAACGTGATAGGTGTTGAGGACAACTTTTTGCCTGTTGCTACAGCTTTATCTATTGATGATGCAGTAAAGCTTGTTCATAAATATGAGGGCATTTGTTATCCCGCTCATATTGACAGACAGGCTAACGGTATAATAGCTACTTTAGGCGTTATGCCTGAGTCTCCCGTTTTTTCTTGCGTTGAATTTCACGATGCAAGTAAAAGGGAAGAATATACCGAAAAGTATGGCCTTTTTGATAAAAAAGTTCTTGTGGGTTCTGACACTCATTATCTTACCGATATGAGAGAGGATAATGATTGGTTGGAGATTGACGATACTCCTTATAGCAGTAGTATTGTCAGACACAAACTCTTTGAAATGTTGAGGTGACATTATGAAAGAATTATCCCTAAATATTCTTGATGTTGCCGAAAATTCGGTCAAAGCGAAGGCTGCTTTAATTGAAATTCTGCTTTCAGAACAAGACGGTCTGTTAACACTTGTTATCAGAGATGACGGCTGTGGTATGACCGAGGATATATTAAAGGGTGTTACCGATCCCTTTTATACCACCCGTACTACACGCAAGGTAGGTCTTGGATTACCGCTTCTTAAAATGTCTGCCGAAATGACGGGAGGCAGTATGAAAATAGAATCTGTTTCCGAAAAGGACGATGCTGTTAATCACGGCACAACGGTTACAGCTGTATTTCATAAAGACCATATAGATTTTACTCCTCTTGGTGATATTGTGGCAACGATAGTTACCCTAATACAAGGTCATCCCGATTATGATTTTCTCTTTAGTCATACGATATCGGGTTATGAAATATCACTTGATACAAGGGAGTTAAGAGCTGTTTTAGAGGACGTTCCTCTTGACAGTTATGAAGTTATTAAATGGATAGAGGAAAGTTTAAAGGAACAATACCTCGAGTCCGAATCAATATAATAGCAAAGGAAGGAAGATACTTATGAAAACTTTAGCTGAATTGCAGGCAATCAGAGACAAAATGAAGAATAAGGTTGTTATGCGTGAAGGCGTTGACGACATCCGTGTTGTTGTAGGTATGGCTACCTGCGGTATTGCTGCAGGCGCTCGTCCTGTTCTCAATGCTTTTGTTGAAGGCGTAAACGCTGCAGGCCTTAATGACAAGGTTGCTGTTTCCCAGACCGGTTGCATCGGTCTTTGCCAGTATGAACCCATTGTTGAGATTCATCAGAACGGCGAAAAGGTTACTTATGTTCATATGACCGCTGATAAGGTTGCTACCGTTATCGAGAAGCACTTAAAGGGCGGCAAAGTTGTTGCTGAGTTTACTGCTCAGAACGGATAATTAAATTGGAGGTATAATTTATGATTCGCGCACATGTACTTATTTGCGGCGGTACCGGATGTACCTCTTCGGGCAGTCAGTCTATTCAGCAGGCTTTTGTCGAGCAGCTCGAAAAGAACGGTCTTACCGAAGAAATTAAGATTGTGCAGACCGGTTGTTTCGGTCTTTGCGCACTCGGTCCTGTAGTAATCGTTCATCCTGAAGGAACCTTCTACAGCCTTGTTACCCCTGAAGATGTTGCTGAAATCGTTAGCGAACATCTTCTTAAAGGTCGTATTGTTGAACGTTTGGTTTATTCCGACGGTGCTCAAGAGGAAAAGGATATTGCCCATCTTTCTCTTAACGATACTGCTTTTTACAAAACTCAGAACCGTGTAGTTCTCCGTAACTGCGGCGTAATCAATCCTGAGGATATTGATGAATACATCGGTATGGATGGTTACGCAGCTCTCGGTAAGGTTCTTACCGAAATGACTCCTGAAGACGTTATTCAGGTTGTTACCGATTCCGGACTTAGAGGACGTGGCGGCGGTGGATTCCCCACTGGTCGTAAATGGGCTCTTACTGCTCCTAACAAGGCTCCTCAGAAGTACGTTGTTTGTAACGCTGACGAAGGTGACCCCGGTGCATTTATGGACCGTTCCGTTTTGGAAGGTGACCCTCACTCTATTATCGAAGCTATGGCTATCTGCGGTTATGCAGTAGGCGCTACTCAGGGTTACGTTTACGTTCGTGCTGAGTATCCTATCGCTGTTAGAAGACTTGCTATTGCTATTGCTCAGGCAAGAGAATACGGACTACTCGGTAAAAACATTTTCGGTTCAGGATTTGATTTCGACCTTCACATCCGTCTCGGTGCCGGTGCATTCGTTTGCGGTGAAGAAACTGCTCTTATGGCTTCTATTGAAGGTAAACGTGGCGAACCCCGTCCCCGTCCTCCTTATTCTGCAGTTAAAGGTCTTTATGAGTCTCCTACCTGCGAAAATAACGTTGAAACCTTTGCTAACATTCCTCAGATTATCCTTCGTGGCGCTGACTGGTTTGCTTCTATGGGTACCGAAAAGAGCAAGGGTACCAAGGTATTTGCTCTCGGCGGTAACATTGAAAATACCGGTCTTGTAGAAATTCCTATGGGTACTACACTCCGTCATATTATTTATGATATCGGTGGCGGTATTCCAAACGGTAAGAAGTTCAAAGCTGCTCAGACAGGCGGTCCTTCCGGTGGTTGTATCCCTGCAAGTCTTATGGATACCGAGGTTGACTACGATAACCTTACTGCTATCGGCTGTATGATGGGTTCCGGCGGTCTTATCGTAATGGACGAAGATACCTGTATGGTTGATATGGCTAAGTTCTTCCTTGAATTTACCGTTGATGAGTCTTGCGGTAAGTGTACTCCTTGCCGTGTAGGTACAAAGAGACTTCTTGAAATGCTCGATAAGATTACCGAAGGTAAGGGTTCTCTTGAAGATATTGATAAGCTTGAAGAACTCTGTAACTATATTAAACAGAACTCTCTCTGCGGTCTTGGACAGACTGCTCCTAACCCTGTACTTGCTACTCTTAACTTCTTCCGTGATGAATATATTGCTCACGTTGTTGATAAGAAGTGTCCTGCAGGC
>JAZSPU010000035.1:0-25999 GCA_045537575.1 Acutalibacteraceae bacterium | reverse complement strand
CCAACAATGAGCAACGGGGATGAACATATTAATCTTATAGGCATATTCAACGCCCGGCTTCAGTTCGAAGGGCTGACCGTCCTTTGTAAGAGGGGTAAACATAATGCCGGAGCCTGACTGAAGCTGTAAGGTGTCATACTTATCACCTGTTACAGAGTCAACAACCTCCTTATAACCGACAGATGCGCCGGTAGCACTTTGATAATACAAAGGTGTAAACTCAGCACCCTTATATTCTTCTTTTGCATCTTTAACGTAGTTATACACTTCATCTTTGCCGAAGGTGAACTTATAATAACTACCTAAAGTAGATTCTGCGTATGCGTCTTCATCATCAACTGCGTTAACCGTTACGGGAACGATAACGAGAGAGAAAAGCATACATACAGTAAGAATTATGCTTAATAATTTTTTCATCATACAACTCTCCTTGTAGATATTTTTACACTTCGATTTTAGCACAACAATTTGAGTTTGTCAATTGTTATTTTTAATAATTTTTCACAAAAATTGTTTTATTTTTAAAGGTTTAATCAGAACAGATGTTCTAGAATTTGGGTGTTAACGGACGAATGTAGGTATGTGAACGGGACGATGTGGGCATCGCCCCCTACGGAAAAGCCACAAATATTGATTATAACCATGTAGGGACAGACGTCCTCGGCTGTCCGCAAACACGGGATGTCGGGGACGCCATCCCCTACAAGATTCCAATCCCTAGAGCCTAATCAAAATGCGAATATGCAAATTAAAGGACACATATATTATATATACGAAAGAAAGAAGGTAGCTCATGCGAAAGACACTTTTTATCAAAAATGCGGTTATTTTAACGGTTACGGGACTAATACTGCGTTTTTTAGGCATTATTTTTAAAATATGGCTTGCAGGCAGAGTGGGTGCGGAAGGAATCGGGCTTTACCATCTTGTTTTTTCGGTTTACACCTTTATTGCTACCTTTGCTTCCTCGGGAATAACCGTTGCGGTCACAAGGCTTTGTGTAAACGAAATGTCTTTAGGAAACAAGAAAGGGCTAGTAAGCATTATAAGAAAAAGCAATGCTATTGTGCTGTTTATTTCTCTATCATCCTTTCTTATTACCCTTTTAGGCAGCGAATTTATTGCCCTTAGGATAATCGGTGACGTACGAAGTGAAGAAAGCATTGCTATTTTAGGCTTTTCTCTGCCTTTTATGGCGGTTTCGGCTGTACTTAAGGGGTATTTTACCGCGCGGCGCAAAATCGGAACTAATTCCTTTGCGGTACTACTTGAACAAGCGGTAAGAATAGTTCTTTGTTTATATTTTGTAAGCCGTTTTTCGACACGCGGCATAGGAATGGCGGTTGCGGGAGTAATTTTAGGCGACACCATAGCCGAGGTAAGCTCCTGTTTATTTTCGATTATATGTTATAAAATCGACATAAAAAAGGCGCAGTGTGATGGCAGTGAGCAGTTATTCAGGTCGGTAAAGGAAATTTTGCGAATATCCTCGCCCATAACCCTTGGCAGATACTTAACAAGTTTACTGCGAACGGCAGAGAACATAATAATGCCAAAGGCTTTACTTAAAGCAGGGGGGCAGTACTCACATTCGCTTTCTCTTTTCGGCTCCCTTAAAGGAATGGCTTTGCCGGTGCTTTTCTTTCCGTCAACGGTTTTAAACGCCTTTTCAACTCTGCTTATTCCCGAAATGAGCGAAGCGCTGGTTAAAAAGCAACCAAAAATAATAAAAAGAGACGTTGAGCGAAGCATAAAGCTCACTCTAATAATAGGAATCATATTCGGGGGGATATTTTTCTTTGGCGGAGAAAGAATTGGAAATTTAATATACAGCGATGCTGATTCGGGATATTTAATAAAGGTTTTAGCGCCCCTTACACCGCTTATGTATTGCGACTGCATATGCGACGGCATTTTAAAAGGACTTGACCGACAGAACTTTACCTTTAGAACTAGTGTAGGGGATAGTCTATTGCGAATTATACTAATAAGTATATTTGTACCGAAAACCTCTATGACAGGCTTTATATATATAATGTATTTAAGCAACATTTTGACCTTTTCCCTTAATTTCTTTAAGCTTATAGGCGTAACCAAGGCGAAAATCAAAATAATTTCGGAAATTTTATTCCCCGTAGCATTAAGTTTAGCGGTATGTTCCTGCGCGTATTCCTTATTAAACAAAATAAACGCCGACATTTTATTTGTCGGCGCATACGTCACAGTAGCGGTGGTGATATATTTTGGGTTTTTGTCATTATTAAAACACGATGCATAACGCATCGTGTTTTAGGGGATAGGGACGAGGGAATAGTTTTTGTAGGGGACGATGCCCACATCGTCCCGTTATTAATTCGCAATATAAAATGAATATGATCGGGTATTATAACATATTTATCAATTTCGGGGATATTTTTTATATATTTTTTCAACAATGCGTCCGTGATTTTTTAATATGATTTGCGGGACGATGTGGGCATCGTCCCCTACGTTGTTGACTTCGGAAAGGCAAGGAACACGGTCTTTGGTACATATTGTAATGAAATATGCGCCGTTTTCGTTGTAATCATAATCGGGTAATCGAATTGTTTTACGAATCGGCAAATCCATGGCGGTCTCCTTTTGAAGACGGGCGGATGTGGGCATCCGCCCCTACGTTGTTGACGTTGAGATTTGATGGGATGTTGGGATGTTTCGGGACGATGTGGGCATCGTCCCCTACAAGATGTCAATAATATATTTTTAATCCCGATGTTTCACGTGAAACATCGGGATTTTTTAATGTTCCCTAATCCCTATTTCCTAATCCCTGTGTCGCAACGCGACACCTGTTTCACGTGAAACATCAGGCTTTATATACGAAAAATGATTCAAGCAAAACAATAACAAAGGATATTATTATGCAGGGTGCGGTGAGGAAGCTTTTTAGTTTCTCGGATACTGTAAGGTTTTCGGTTTTATTATCAAGGGAGAAATTTTCCTCGCCCTGTTTATAATAGAGATAAAAGCCTACAAAACCGAGTGCTAAAAGTATGACAAAATAAAAGATATTTGCAAACCACACTACCGTACCCTTTGAATTACTTAAAATATAACTAAAGGAAATACTGAAAAGGTTATTTAAAAAGTGAATTATTACTGCTGTCCAGACGGTGCCCGTTTTGATTACCGCAAAGCCGAAGAAGAGCCCTAAAATAAAGGCGAAAGGAATCTGCACAAGATTACCGTGCATAAGACCGAAAATCAGGGCTGAAGTAATAACGGCGAAGCTGTCACCGAATTTTCTAAGAGCGCCCATTACCGCGCCGCGCATTGCAAATTCCTCAACCAAAGCGGGAGTAACGGCGGTAGCAACAAAGGAAAGAATTATACCGAAAATATTAGTGGGGTTTTCGGTACTTGCTACGTCATAGCTAAAGCCGAAGTTTTGAAGAATTGCGCCTGCGCCCGAAACAACTGCATTTGAAAAGCCGCAGACACCAAGGCCCAAAAGCACAAGAGGGAAAAGTAGCTTTTTATTTTCAGGCTTTTTATAAAGGGCTATATCGCTTAGTCTTTCCCCCATCATTTTTGAATAAATGATAAAAGGGAAGGTGAAGGCAATGCCGGATACAACTATCTGAATAACCTGCACTATTGTGGGATCGCTGAAATGTTTTAATACTAAATCGGGGCGGTTTGCCACAAGTTCTACTAAAGCTGTGACAGGCACACTCCAAAAAACCATAACCGAGGTCAGCATAAAAAAGGCAAAACCCGTTATATTGGCTGCTTTTTTTATGGCTGACTTCTCGTTCTTTTTAGCTAGTTGCTTTGAATCGGCATATGGAAAGGTCATTTTTTACTCCTCTGCCGCAGTATCTTCAGTTTCTTTTTCGGGTTCAACCGTTCCCGCATCTGCATCAGGAGCTTCGGGAGAAGCGTTAACCTCTTCTTCATCATGGGTTGCAGTTGCAACGGAAAGTACCTTTGAACCGTCCTCTACTCTCATAACCCTTACGCCCTTTGCCGGACGGGAGAAGGTGGAAATCTCACAAACGGGAATTCTTATAATAATACCGTCGGAGGAAATCATAATAACGTCATCTTCATCAGTTACGCAGATAACCTTTGCAACGTCGCCGTATTTTTCGGTACGGTAGTTGGTTGTACCCTTACCGCCTCTACTTTGAACGCGGTAGTCGGTAATAGGAGTCTTTCTGCCGTAGCCGGTTTCGGTAACGGTGAGAAGAACGCTGTTTTCATCACAGATATCCATTGAAACAACTTCATCATCTGCGCTTAGTTTAATTGCTCTTACACCGCAAGCAGTTCTGCCCATAGGACGAACCTGAGTTTCCTCAAAGCGTATGCCGCGGCCTTTTTTAGTAGCAACGTAAATATCCTTATTGCCGTCAGTCAAACTTACGAAGGATAGTTCGTCACCCTCGTTAAGCTCAATAGCAATAATACCGGTTTTTCTGATATTACGGAAATCCGTAATTTTAGTTCTCTTAATAGTTCCCTTTCTGGTAACCATACAGATAAAGCTATCGTCATCTGCCTCGGCGCAGGAAAGCACCATTGAGAGTTTTTCTTCAGGCTGTAAGGGGATAAGGTTAATTACGTTCATACCCTTACTGTTTGTGCTAGTAGCCTCGGGAATTTCATAGGCTTTAAGTTTATAAACACGTCCGAAGTTGGTAAAGAGCATAATGAAATCGTGAGACGAACAGGTCATCATATTTTCGATCATATCGTCTTCTCTTGTCTTCATACCCATTTTACCTCTGCCGCCTTTATGCTGAACGGAATAGGTATCAACAGCCATACGCTTAATATAGCCGTTAACTGTTTTAGTGATAACACATTCCTCTTCGGGAATAAGGTCTTCAATATCAACCTCGCCCGAAACGGCAGAAATTTCACTGCGTCTTTCGTCGCTATACTTATCGCGAAGATTAAGAGACTCGGTTTTAACAATATCAAGGATTCTTTCTTTACTGGAAAGAATAGCTTCACATTCTTTAATGAAAGCAAGTTTTTCAGCCAGTTCATCAAGAATCTTTTGTTTTTCAAGATTAGCAAGTTTTCCAAGCTGCATCTGTACTATAGCAGTAGTCTGAATATCATCAAGACCGAAGCGCTCACTTAAATTATTCTTAGCGGTAGCAACGTCGGCACTACTTCTAATAATTGCAATAACCTCGTCAATGAAATCAAGGGCAGTCTTTAAGCCTTCTAAAATATGGGCTCTTTCAGCCGCCTTTTTCATATCATAACGGGTTTTTCTTTCAACAATTTCACACTGGAAGTCAATACTGTTTTGAAGCATTTCCTTAAGTGTTAAAATCTGAGGTTTACCGTTAACTATTGCAATAAGGTTTGCGCCGAAGGTGGTTTGAAGTTCGGTATAGGAATAAAGTTTATTAAGAATAACCTGAGGATTAGCGTCACGCTTAATATCAACAACTATTCTGATACCGCCGTCTCTTTTTGAGGAATAGTCAACAACGTCATCAATTCCTTCAATACGTTTTTCGTTAGCAAGGTCATAAATCTTTTTAACAAGGTCTTTCTTTCTAACCTTGTAGGGAATTTCTGTAATAACAATTCTAAACTTTCCGTTAGAAAGTTCTTCAATTTCTGCCTTACCGCGAACAATAATTTTACCCTTTCCGGTAGCATATGCGGCTCTTATACCGCTTCTGCCCATAATAATACCGCCGGTGGGAAAATCGGGGCCCTTAATATGCTCACAAAGTTCAGATAAATCTGCATCGGGGTTATCAATAAGACAGCACATACCGTCAATAACCTCTGCAAGATTATGGGGAGGAATTTCGGTTGCCATACCAAAGGCAATACCGGAAGAGCCGTTAACTAAAAGCTGAGGGAAACGAACGGGAAGAACGGTAGGTTCTTTAAGTCTGTCATCATAGTTAGGAGCAAAATCAACTGTATCCTTCTCAATATCATCAAGCATATGGAGAGAAAGACGGTTCATTTTAGATTCTGTATAACGGTAAGCAGCTGCAGGGTAGCCGTCGATATTACCGAAGTTTCCGTGACCGTCAATTAAAGGATAACGAAGGGAAAAATCCTGCGCCATACGAACCATAGCGTCATATACCGAGGAGTCACCGTGGGGATGGTATCTACCAAGCACAGCACCAACTGTATCGGCGCATTTTCTGTAGGCTTTATCGGGGGTTAGTCCGTTTTCGTACATTGTATAAAGGATTCTTCTGTGAACGGGTTTAAGACCGTCTCTTACATCGGGAAGAGCACGGCCCACAAGAACAGACATACCGTACTGCAGCATACTGCCCTTGACTTCATCAACAATTTCTACAGGCACAATGTTAGTTTCTTCACTACTTGGCCAATATACTTTTTCCTGTTTAGCCATTTTAATTCTCCCCTTTCTTTAAATATCGAGATCGGTAGCAAATACCGCATTTTCTTCAATAAACTGTTTTCTGGGTTCAACCTCGTCACCCATAAGCATTGTAAAGGTGGCGTCGGCAATTTCAGCATCATTCATAGTTACTCTTAAGAAGGTTCTTGTTTCGGGATTAAGGGTAGTTTCCCAAAGCTGATCGGGATCCATTTCACCAAGACCTTTATAACGCTGAACGTCGGCTGTACCGCCAAGCTTTTCAATATACTCTGCCTTTTCTTCATCAGTAAATGCATCAAAGTGCTGTTTACCCTTGCTTACTCTGAAAAGGGGAGGCTGTGCTAAATACACGTGGCCCGTTTCAATAAGCTGAGGCATATAACGGAAGAAAAAGGTTAAAAGAAGTGTTCTTATGTGGCTACCGTCAACGTCGGCATCGGCCATAATAACAATTTTATCATAACGAAGTTTTTCAATATCAAAGTTTTCGCCGATTCCCGTACCGAGAGCAACTATAACGGGGGTTAACTTATCATTTCCGTAAACCTTGTCGTCTCTTGCCTTTTCTACGTTAAGCATTTTACCCCAAAGAGGAAGAATTGCCTGATAGGTTGAGTTTCTGCCTTCTACTGCGCTGCCGCCTGCAGAATCACCCTCGACGATAAATATTTCGGTTTTTGTAGCGTCATCCGAAATACAGTCGGTAAGTTTTTCGGGCATTCTTGTTTTATTACCAAAGCCCGATTTATTTCTACTTGCTTCTCTTGCTTTTTGTGCAGCTTCTCTTGCATTAGAGGAAGCAATAGATTTTTCAATAATAATTTTTGCTTCTTGAGGATGCTCCTCCAAAAACTGATAAAGCTTATCGTTTACAAGGTCTCTTACAACCTTACCAATAGAGGTATTACCAAGCTTTGCTTTAGTCTGACTTTCAAACTGAGCATCACTAAGCTTTACTGAAACAACGGCTACAACGCCTTCAATAATATCTTCAGCCTTAAGTCTTGCATTACCTTCCTTAAGATGCTTAAAATCAAAGGCATATCTATTAACGGTATTTGTAAGAGCCTGTCTAAAGCCCTGCTCGTGTGTACCGCCGTCTATAGTATGAAGGGTATTTGCAAAGGACATAACCTTACTGTCATAAGCAGTTGACCAGATAAGAGATATTTCAGCAGTCTGGTCATCCTTTTCACAGTTAAGATAGATAACCTCGCTATTTAGACTTTCCTTTTTCATTCCTTCAAGAAGATATTCAACGTAGGATTTTATACCGCCTTCATAATAAAATTCGTCGGTTTTAGGATCATATACGTCAGATCTCTTATCCTCTAAAACAACCCTTATTCCTGCATTAAGGAAGGACTGCTCACGAAGTCTGTTTTTAAGAATATCGTAATCATAGGTTGTTGTATCGGTAAATATAGAAGGATCGGGTTTAAAGGTAACTGTAGTACCCGTTTCATTGGTTTCGCCGATAATTTCAAGGTCGGTTACAATATTACCCTTTTCATAGCGCTGTTTATGAACGTTTTTGCCGTCCTTAACCTCTACCTCAAGCCAAGAGGAAAGAGCGTTAACAACAGACGCACCAACACCGTGCAGACCGCCTGAAACCTTATATCCGTTTCCGCCGAATTTACCGCCTGCATGAAGAATTGTAAATACAACGGTAACTGTAGGAATACCCTTTTGAGGATTTATACCCGTAGGAATACCGCGTCCGTTATCCTCTACTTTAACAATACCGCCGTCAAGAAGGGTAACTGTGATTTTATCACAGAATCCTGCCAAGGCTTCGTCGATAGAGTTATCAACAATTTCATAAACAAGATGGTGAAGACCGCGTTCTCCGGTTGAACCGATATACATACCCGGTCTCTTTCGAACGGCTTCAAGTCCCTCCAGCACCTGTATGGAATTTTCATCATATTCATTAATTAAAGGTGCTTTAATTTCTTCGCTCATGTTTATTTCCTCTCTTTTAATAGAATGAGTTTTCAAAATCAACTTCACTTCTTTTCAGTAGTGTAGCTGTTGAGATTTGTGAAATATATATTTTCTTTTCATCGCCATGCTGACAAACTATAAAGGATTTTGGAAGTTCGGTACTGACATTAACTACCATTCCTTTTTTTTCAGCTTTGTTTAAGTAATCTCTTGTTCTTTTTGATACCGTTGCAGTATCAAGGTCAAAAATTCCTATTATGTCACTTTTTTTAACAAGAGTATCCTGTCCTAAATGAATATACATTTTTTATTTTTCTTCCTTTAGAAAAATATTTCCGTCTTTTATTTCATAAATATTTCCCTTACTGAGATTTATTATATTAGCAGGGTCGCAGCAGGTTAAGAAAACCTGTAGCTTACTTATATGATTAAGGACGTAATTTTGCCTTGCAGGGTCCAGTTCACTCATAACGTCATCAAGCAGAGCTACAGGATATTCACCCGTAATCTTTTTTAATACCTCTGCTTCGCTAAGCTTTAAAGACAATGCAACACTTCTCTTTTGCCCTTGGGATCCAAAATTTCTTACCGACATTTCGTCAATTTTAAAATCTAAATCATCTCTGTGGGGACCAATAGAAGTAAAACCGCTTAATATATCGTCATTTCTTGAAAGAATAAGTTTTTCTTTTAATTTTTCAGGAGAACAAACGGGAAGATATTCAACCCTGAAGGATTCTTTATAGGAAGAAATTCCTTTATAAATCTCTGTTATGTAATCCTGAGCAATTTCTAAATATCTTATTCTGTACTTTATAATATTGCTTCCCGAAAGAGCTAGTTCTTCTTCAAAGGGAAGAAGCATATCCCTTTCGCTTTTTCCCGCCTTTATTTCCTTTAAAAGATAATTTCGCTGAGAAAGAGCCCTTACGTATCTTTTTAAAATTTCAAGATATTTAGGATAAATCTGTGATATTGCAACATCTAGAAATCTTCTTCTCTTTTCGGGAGAACCGGATATTAAGGTTAAATCGTCGGGGGAAAATACTATTGCGCAAAAATTTCCCGCAAGTAAGGATGGTGAAGAAAGCTTTTTACCGTTAATACTGGCTTTTCTTCTGTTTTCTATAAGAATCTCTGATTCCTTTTCTATTTGCTCGGACTCATATTTAATATTTATACGGCTTTTTACTTCATCTTTGTTAATAAGTTCAATATCTTTATTTGTACGAAAGCTTTTTGCTCCCGTAAAAAGCCAGATAGCTTCAAGTAAATTTGTTTTACCCTGAGCATTTTCACCGCATATAACGTTCATATTTTTATGAGGAGTAATATTAAAAGGAGAAAGATTTCTGAAATTTTTTCCGCCGATTTCTTTTATCAGCATTTTTTTACAGTTACCTTTACACCTTCAAAGGTGAAAAAGTCTCCTTCTCTTATTTTTTTACCTCTTTGGGTGCAAACTTCGCCGTTTACCTTTACCTCTCCGTTTTGAATAACTATTTTTGCGTGACCGCCCGTTACTACCATATCGGAAAGCTTCATTAAAGAATCAAGTCTTATAAATTCTTCTTTTATAGTTATAATTTTTTCCTGCATTACTTTAACCTCATAGGCATTATCATATACATATAATCGTCACCCTGAAGAGGTTCAATTACAACACCCTGTTTAGAAGAATCAAATTTAATTTGAACCATATCATCTTCTACTGCCTTTAAAGCTTCTGTAAGATAACGGGAAGAAAGACCTATTTCAAAAGGTTCTCCTTCAAGGTCAACCTCATAGGTTTCATTAACCTTACCTACTGCTGTTGAGCAGGAGAAGTTTATATGCTCTTCATTTAAAATACATCTTACGGGAGTTGAGAAGGAATCGCTTATTAAAAGAGAAATTCTGTCAAACACAGAAAGTATATCTCTTACCATAACAACTATTTTTTGCTTATGGGAAGCAGGAATTGTTCTTTGATAATTAACAAATTCTCCTTCTATCAAACGGCAGATAACCTTATAGCCGTCAATATTAAAGGAAATCATTTTTGAACCAACGCTAATGGGGACATCCTGTTCTTTATCAGAAATAAGACGAACTACTTCATTAAGCATAGTGCCGGGTATGATAAAATTAAATTCGCCGTTATTATCAATTTTTGTCTGACGAATTGCAAGTCTATAGCCGTCAATAGCAACAAATTTTAAATTTCCTTCATTAAGAGAAATATTAATACCCATTAAAACAGGTCTTGTTCCTTCTACGGGAGCAACTGCAAAGGATGTTCCCTCTGTCATATCAAAAAGGGTTTCTCCTTTTAAGCTGAAATCTTTACCGTCGGCAAAAGAAGGAGTTTCGGGATAGTTCATAGCATCCATTCCCGGAATATCAAAAACTGCGCTTGAACAGGTTATATGGCAGATATTTTTATCGTCTGTTGAAATCTGTACTGTAGGACCGTTAAGTCTTTTGAAAATATCGCCTAAAATTCTGGCAGAAAGAACGATATCTCCGTCCTCTTCTGTTCTTGCATAAATTTCCTTTTGCATACTCATTTCAAGATTATATGCAATTAAGGTGATTTTGCCCTGTTCAGCAGAAATTAAAATACCTTCAAGTTCAGGATAGGCAGTTTTAGAAGAAACAACGCGGGAAAGCTTTGTTACCGCATCAAGAAAAACGTTACGTTCTACTGAAAAAATCATTTTGTTTACCTTCTTTCAAAATTTTTAAAAAAAGAAAATTTTCCTAAGAGAAAAATATAAAATATATAACAGTCTTAATATAGCTGTCAGTTCTGTCAGTAAGTGCCTTCAAGTCTTTAAAATAAAGAAAAACCGCTGTTAATTGAAAATTTAATAAAATGTGCATAATTTACGCCGTTTTTAAGTTTTAAACAGACCAGTTTATTACTTACTGTCAATTACTGTTAACTTTGTTCATAATTATTCTGATTTTAAATTCTTAATTATGTCCTCAATAACAGTTTTTTCGTAAGGATTTTCTTTCATAAGTTCCTTAACCTTTTTCTCGGTATAAAGAACTGTTGTATGATTTTTTCCAAAGGATTCGCCTATAGCGGAATAGGGAAGCTCGGTTGTTTCTCTGGCTATATACATAGCAACCTGTCTTGCTTTTACAAGGTCGGCAGTTCTTCTGGTGGAGAGAATATCCCCTTCGCTTACGTTATAGGTTCTTGCAACCTCGGTTATAATCTGCTCAATTTTAATAGGCTCGGGACGGGTATCGCTTACAACCTCTTTAATAAAGCCCTGAACAATTGAAAGGGTGGGAACCTTTTGGTCTATTAAAATAAGAGCCTGAATTTTCTTTACAACCCCTTCAAGCTGACGGGTATTATCCTGAATGTGTTCGGCAATGTAATAAACAATATTTTCGGGAATTTCAATACCGAGCTGCTGTTTTTTATTTTGGATAATACCAACCTTGGTTTCAAAGTCGGGGGGAGTAATATCAGCAATAAGACCGCTTTCAAAACGGGAACGGAGTCTGTCGTCAAGAAGCTTTATATCCTTGGGCGGACGGTCACAGGTAACAACTATCTGCTTTTTATTCTGATAAAGGGTATTGAAGGTATTGAAAAATTCTTCCTGTGTCTGATTTTTACCTGCAATAAACTGAATATCGTCGATTAAGAGAATATCGGTGGTACGAAAACGGTTTCTAAAACTATCAAGTGTGCCCAGACCTAAAGAGCCTTCATGAAGTGCGGAGATAAGCTGATTTGTAAAATCCTCGCATCTTATGTATTCTATCTGCTTTGTAGGATATTTTTTTCTGATATGATTTTTGATAGCTAAAAGAAGATGTGTTTTACCAACACCGCTTCGTCCGTAAATAATAAGGGGGTTATAGATAATATTGGGATTATCTGCCACCGCCATACTTGCTGCGTGAGCAAAACGGTTTGTGGAGCCCACAATAAAATTATCAAAGGTGTATTCCGATTCAAAAGAGCCGTCACTAATAGGTTTAGAGGGAGCAACAACCTGTCCGCTTTCGTCCTCTACTAAAATTGTTACGGCAACCTCAAAGCCCATAATGTCCTTTAAGTGCTTGTGAATGGATTCAATATAATTAGATTCTACAATGTTCTTTTTATAGGCAGAATATATACCGAGAATAAATTCACCGTTTTTAAGTTCAATGGGGTGAAGGTCTTTAAGCCATACATCAAAGGCTATTTCGGATAAATTCTTTTTCATTTCTGCGCAGACTAATTCCCATATATCTTGAACAGATTCAACTTTCATACAGCCTCACCTTTCTAAAATGTAATATAAAATATAGATATACGTATATATTATAACATAAAAAATAAATATTTCAATAGTTTATTATATAATAATATAACAAAACATCAAAAAACCCCCGTAATTTTCATTACAGGGGCTTTTTAAAAAGTTAGTGTGTGGTCACTCTATGCACTTAAAACTCGCGTTATGGTTAGAATTAATAGGATCAATGATAATAATTTGCTTGTTTTTTTCTATTTTTTGAAGGCTTAAAATTTCGGCAGAAGATTTCATATCGCAAAGCAAAATGACAATATCGCTTTTTTCTGTCATATAGCTGTCTCTTTTTTCTCGGCAACCGTACTCTCTTTTTTTACTCAGCAAAGTTTCGCTGTCGCTTTTTTTTGCAACGTCAAAATAAAGATCCCTTTCATTTTCACTATATGAAACAGCCTGCTCTTCAAAAGGAATTACACAGTGAAGCTTTATATCTTTTCCCTTTTTTTTTGAAAGAATGTAATCGGCGTAAAAAAGATCTGCGCCCGCTTCCATTCCTGTGAAAAATTCACTCACTTGCTCTTTTTCGATTAAAAAATCTATTTGCTCCTTAATTTTTTCTTTAATTTTCTCGCTTCTTGCTTTTTCTGCATCTTTTTCCTCAAAAAAAGAATGATTGTTTTGAATAAAACAACAGGTTTTTGCTTTTTTCATATGTTTTTTCCTCCGTTTTGTTTTTTTCTTTTATTATACTTATAGACGCTGTCGAATTATGTCACAATGAGTCGGTCATAAAAAGTTTACAATTTGTTCACAATTAGCCATTAAGAAAGGTTTATTTTTTCATTATCAGAGGATAAGGAGAAATAATATGTTTTGGATAATTTTTGCGGCTTTAAATCTTTTAATATGCTTTTTTATAATCTCTTATATTAGTTTTTATGCAGGTCTTCACAGGGTAGAAAGTAAAAAAGACTCGGATACTTATTTTCCCAATACAAAACAGTATTTACCCTTTAAGGAAGAGCTTATTCAAAGGATAAATTATAACAAAAGCAGACCTTTTAAAGAGGTTAAAATAAAAAGTGATGACAACAAAACCCTTTTTGCAAGATTTTATGAAGCGGAAAACAAAAAAGCTCCCCTTATAATATTTTTCCACGGCTACAGAAGCTCTCCCTTTAGAGACAGCGCAGGGGTGTTTGATTTTTACAATAAAATGGGATACAGTCTTTTGCTTGTTTCTCAGCGCGCCCACGAAAAAAGTGAAGGAAAATTTCTCACAATGGGCATAAAAGAAAAAAACGACTGTTTAAGATGGATAGAATATGCAAAAACTAATATAACCGAAAGCGAAAAAATTGTGCTTTGCGGAGTATCAATGGGGGCTTCTACCGTGCTTATGGCGGCAGGCGAAAAACTTCCCGACAGAGTAAGGGGAGTAATAAGCGACAGCGCCTTTTCTTCGGCTAAAGAGATTATACAAAAGGTTATAAGCGAAATGAAGCTGCCCAAAAAAATTATTTATTTTTTCATAAAGCTGGGCGGAATGATTTACGAAAAAGTAAATTTAGATGAAACAGACGTAAAAGCACAGCTGAAAAAGGCAAAAATCCCCATATTCTTTATTCATTCGAAGGCAGATGCTTTTGTTCCTTATAGTATGACTAAGGAGTGCTTTGACCTTTACGAAAATGAAAAAGAATTTTTTTCGGTAGAGGATGCAGGACACGGAATGAGCTATTTTTCCGATAAAGAAGGTCTTATGAAGAAACTAAAAAATTTTATAGAAAGAGTTTAAAAAAAGCTGAGGCTTATTTTAACTTTTGGTTATTGAGTTGCTTTCTTATTTGTGATAAAATAAGAAAGTAAACTTTTTTCGAGGTGCAATATGATAGGCAAACTTTATCTTGTAGGTACTCCCATAGGGAATTTGGGGGATTTAAGTCCCCGTGCGTCAGATATACTTTCAACGGTGGATTTTATAGCTGCCGAGGATACGCGGGTTACCGTCAAGCTTCTTAATCATTTAGGCATCAAAAAACCGATGCTTTCTTACTATGAACACAATAAAAAGGAGAGGGGCGGCGAAATTATCTTTCGACTGCTTAGCGGGGAAAACTGCGCTCTTGTGACCGATGCGGGTATGCCTGCTATATCCGACCCCGGTGAAGATATGGTGCGACTGGCTCACGAAAACGGTATTCCCGTTGAATCTGTCCCCGGTCCCAGCGCTGTTATAACGGCACTTGCCATATCCGGTATGCCGTCTGGAAGATTTACCTTTGAAGGCTTTCTTACTATGAATAAGCCCGGTAGGCGCGCCCATCTTGCAGAACTTAAAACAGAAAAACGAACAATGATATTCTATGAGGCTCCCCACAAGCTAATTGCAACCCTTAGGGATATGCTGGAATATTTAGGCGACAGAGAAATTGCCCTTGTGAGAGAGCTTACCAAAATTCACGAAGAGGTTATTCGCGTAAAATTTAGCGAAGCCTTAGAAATGTATAGCGAAAAAGAGCCTAAGGGCGAATTTGTTATAATTGTTTCGGGCGCAAAGGAAATTGAGCGCACCTATACTTTAGAGGAAGCAATAAGCCTTGCAAAAGATTTTATAAAAAAGGGCGACAGTACTTCTTCTGCCGCTAAAAAAGCAGCAGAAATCACAAAACTTAAAAAAGGTGATATTTATAAAGCTATTTGCTAAAGGACTGATAATATGAGTAAAAAGATTGACCTTAACAGTTATTCTTCCCGTTCCAAAAATAAAAAAAGCCCCAAGAAAAAGCATATTTTTCTAAGGCTGTTTGTCCTTTTTCTTGCAGTTTTTGTAGCAGTTATTTTTTGTTACGGGGCGGTGGTTATGGCAAGAATAAACCGCGACAGAGATTTTAACAAAAATGAATTTTCCGATTTGGGTTTTAGCAAAACTATAGACAAAAAGGTTATAAATATTGCCCTTTTTGGCGTGGATACCAGAAAGCTTGACGATTTTTCGGGCAGAAGCGACTCCATAATGATTTTAAGCATAAATAAAAGGAATAATAAAATAAAGCTTGTATCAATTATGCGTGACAGTCTTGTTCCTATAGAAAAAAACGGCGGTACCACTTACGGTAAAATAAATTCTGCTTACGCTTCGGGAGGTCCCGCCCTTGCAGTTAAAACGCTTAATACCCTTTACGGTCTTGATATAAAGGATTACGCTACCGTTAACTTCTACTCAATGGCAGATATTATTGACGCGCTGGGAGGAATCGAGGTAGAGATAACAAAGGATGAATTGACCGCAAAGCTGGGCATTAACGCTATGATAAATGAGCAATGCATATATTTAAACCTTAATCCCAATGATTATTTTGTAAGAGAAACAGGCAAACAAAAATTAAACGGTGTTCAAGCGGTTGCCTATTCCCGTATCCGCCATGCAAAAAATTCTTTTGGCAGTAATAACGATTTTGGAAGAACCGAACGACAGCGTCTTGTATTAAATCTTCTTTTTGAAAAGGCGCTGAATACCAATCCTTTAAAATATCCTGCTATTGTAAATAAGCTTGCTCCCTATATAAAAACTTCCCTTACCAATTCCGAAATGCTGTCTCTCGGTGCATTTTTACTGCGCCGTCCTAAAATTGAGCAATCCCGCATACCCCATAACGAATATATTATAGACGATAACTACAAGGGCGCGGGCGCGTCCACCGTTTATTATAATTATGAATTTGCAGGAAAGGTGTTAAGGGCGTTTTTATATGATAATATAAGTCCTGAAGACTACTTTTCGGAAAATGGAGTAGATAAAACCAAATGGTTTAAGGCAACGGGCAATTATGTCTCTGAAAAGGATGATGAGCCCAGTGACGAGCCTGTAAAGGACGAAAGTATTACTGATGATAACAGCACGGCTGTATCGAGCGATACCGAAAGCGACATTTCTTCTGATATTTCAAGTGATACCTCAAGTGAGGTGTCAAGCGATATTTCCTCTAATGAAACGCCGTCGGACGACACTTTAGGAGAGGGCAGTGAGACCTCACCCTAATTTATGGGTATAAAAAAACCGAGGTATTGCCTCGGTTTTTTGCTTTTTTTATGCTATTGGTTTTGCGCCGATTTCCTTAAGATAATTTTCCGGCGCTGTGTAATCGTCTGCAACAATAAAAATAATTATGTCGTTATATTCGTAAAAAAGTCTTTTTTGAATTTTTGTATATTCTGAAGCGTTAAGGGTGCCATAGGAAGAAGCGGTGTTTTTAGCAACCGCGCTAAAGGTATCGGTAAGCTCTTTTTTATCTTCGCTGTTTTTTAAGGAAAGCACAGCTACGCAAATGAATTTTTCTTCGCTGTCACACAGCCTTACCGAATAGTCGCTGAGTTTATTGCCGTCAAAGTTAAAACGGTTTTCAATATCAGCTTTACTTACTTCATAATTATCTACGTTTACAAAACAAAGCTCGTTAAGCCTTTCGCTTATTTCATCAACTGTCAAGGTTTCCTTTTCGCTGCAGCTGCAAAGTCCGCACAGCAGAAAAACCACTGCCAAGAGCAAAGCTATTATTCTTTTTGTCTTCATCAGAATCTACTCCTTTTTTTGACATCCCAATTTTATCACATCTTTTGTAAAAAGTAAACAAATTTTTGACATTTTTCTATGTAAATTTTTTCATTATTTAGTGCTTTTAGTTTACATAATACAATTACAATATTATGCTTTTCATCGGTGTTATTAAAGTTATGCACCGAATTTTGAACAGTAAAGCCTTGATTTAAAGGGATTTTTTAAAAAAATCGGGCAAAATTGTGTATATCTCTGTGCAAAACTTTAATAACTTTTTTGGCTTCTTGGTTTACATAACTTCATAATTGTTTCAAAGCTGTAATAACTTTGTAACTCTTTTTATACTTGACAAAGCCTTTCGCCTTTAAATCATAATATAAAGCAGGGCATAAAGCAGTTTTTCGTCGGTCTTTTCCATGGAAAGAAGAAGGAGAACCCCCAAAAGCAAAAGACGGTCAGGATCGCTTTTTACCGAATCAAAGCGGATAAGCTTCATTATATCAAGTGCGTTGTGTTCCTTTTTTTGAGGCTCCTTTTTATCCTGTGAGATTTTTTGGCGGTAGCTTTCGTTCATTTTTTGTACTCTTAAAATTGCTTCCTGTTTCGCCCGTTCAAATTCTGTCATAGCTTCTCCCCGTTCCTACAAAAAATTTTCAAGTAAGCCGCTTTCCGACAAAATGGGCATTAGTTCAAGAAGCTTTAAAATTTTTACTGCCACGTCAACCTTTTTCTGTCTTTCATCGCTTAAATGCGGTTTAAGAGCCAGTAAAAGCCGTTGATTTTCGTTCTCGCCGGTGTTTTTAAATTTATTTATCAGCGACATTATTTTCATCATATCAACAGAAGACTCGTCGCTTTTTACCTCTTGCTCGGGGAAGAGATTTTTAGCCATTTCTCCTATTTTAGATACGGTCTCGGGATTATTTAAAAGTTCGCCCAGCGCCGTGCTTAAATCATCCACCCAAACCGCCTCTTTTCAACATCTCAAGTAATTTTTTGGCCTGCTCGCTGCCAAGAAGTTTTTGGGTAGCTTCCTTATCGGCAATAAGCTGTTTAAACCTTTCGGCATCACTTTTGCTTAAACTGTTAAGAATCTTATCTGTCTCGCCTTTTTTGGCGCTTTCTATCATTTTTTCTATATCATAGCCCATTAAAAATTCACCCCCTAAAAAATATGAAAATTCAGAGCTTTATATGACGGAGGATAAAAATGAAAATTTTGGTTTTATCGGATACTCACGGAAATATTAAAAATATCCTTTCGGTGCTTTCCTTTCATAGCGATATAAAGGAAGTATTTTTTCTCGGCGACAATACAAATGATATTGATGCTGTTAAAGAGCAGTTTAAAGATAAAAATTTTCACGTTGTTTCGGGCAACTGCGATATTGCATCTCCTTATAAATCGGAAGGTATTGCAACCGTTAACAATAAGCGAATATTTTTCACCCACGGCCACAAGTACGGTGTAAAATATACCCTTGAAAAGCTAAAAGAAACAGCCAGAGAAAACAATTGCGCCCTTGCGCTTTTCGGACACACACACTGCTCTCTTTCAGCATATGACGACGGACTATATATTGTTAATCCGGGGTCCCTTTCCTTTCCGCGCGATTCCTTTCCTTCGTACGCGGTTATTGATATAGTAGAAAAAGGCATAATGCCGTGTATAAAAAAACAGCCTTAATAAAGGCTGTTTTTTTAGGGAGTAGGGAATAGGGCTGTGCTTCGCACAGAGGGAATAGGTGGTTGTTTTGTAGGGGAGGGTCTCTGTGCCCTCCCGTTTAAACTGTGCGAAGTTTAATAATTTCGTCCGTAATTCTTTTTTAAATATTCTATTTTTTCTTTATTTTGTTTCACGAATTCCTCTGCATTTTCCTCACTATAAAAACAGTATTTATAACCGCAAACACCGCAGACGTATTCATAACTTTTAATTTGATAGGCGTTGCAGATAGGACAAATTATGGTGTTGTCAAATTTTGAGTAGGGGTTTTTATATTGCACAAGATTAATATATCTGTCTCCAATTCTATAAACACCGTTTTCGTCAGGGTGGCAAATAAAAACCAGAGATTCCATAATAATAACTCCTTTATAATAAAAAAGTGCATCCCATTAAGAGATGCACCGAAAAACGCTTCTCTCAATGTTGCCACACATCTGCACAAAGTCAGGGAGAGAGAATACATTTTTACCTAGTATTCCCCTAACAATGTGCGTATTCAAATGTGTGGCGTATTTAGTATATCACAGAAAAAAATAAAATACAAGAAATTAATTTCTTTCCCCTTTTCCCTCTGCCCTTTTCCCTAATCCCTCTGTGCGAAGCACAACCCCCCTATTCCCTGTGTCGCAACGCGACACCCCTACTCCCTATTCCCTAAAAAAAGAACTGTGCCCATGCACAGTTCTTTTTTTATTAAAGATTCTTAAACAATTCTTTTATTTCGTCACTAAGAGGTGCGCCGTAGGGGCAGTGTGCAAAGGCTTCTGCAGTTTTGATTTTTCTGCCCTTTTCTTCGCCGTAGATTTCAATAAGCTCTTTTCTGAAACGTGCGGCTGTTTTTGCGTTACGTACAGCGTATCCTCTGCGAGCAGCCATAACCTCTTCGTCGGTGGTGTCTTCGGTTAAATCAATACCCTTAAGCCACTCGAAGCGCTCTTCTTTTCCCTCGGGAACTTCTTCGTGATTAGTATAGGGGAGCCACTCATAAACCTGAGATACGTTAATGTCGGCTATCTTAAGTTTAATATCGTGTACGTCGTCGGTAGGAACAATAAGAGCGAGTTCAAAATCGGGATTTGTAAAGCGATCCTCATAATAAAGAATAAGAGGAGTATCGGTCATAGCGGGGGTGTCGGGACATTCGTGAGGAACGATAAGCATATAAGAAGCGTCCTGCACCAAAATACCTGCAGCGCGGTGGTCGGCGTGATAGTCGTTTGCGCGGTGGGTGATAATAACGTCGGGATTATAGTTTCTTATATAGCGGATAAGTCTTCTTCTGTTTTCAAGAGTAGGTTCAAGAGAGCAGTCGTTCATATCGGTCCATACGTCATACTGAATACCGAGAAGCTCTGCTACCTGTGCAGATTCTCCTGCTCGTCTTGCAACGGTTTCCTCGGGAGTCATAATGTGGTGACCGCCGCTGCCGTTACAAAGGCTTAAAAATCTTACGTCGTGACCTAGTGCCTTGAGCTTTGGAGTAATACCTCCGCAACGAAATTCGTTGTCGTCCTGATGTGCGCCAATCATTAAAAATTTCATAGTTTTACATCCTTTCAAGTTGTTTTTTATGTTTATACGAAAGCTTTATTGCTATAAGGAAAATAAAGCTTATAATAATCAAAATAATAAGTAACAAAACAAGCGCTAAAGTGTAATTGCCAAAAACGTCATAAAAAATATTCATAGCAGGAGCGCCGATAGCCATTCCTAAATATGAGATGGAAACGAAAATTCCCAATACATCGTTATAGGATTTAAGTCCGAAAAATTCACCAGCATAAATCGGCAGCATAACCGTTTCCAAGGGAAGAGAAAGAGCAAATAACAAAGCGCTTATAACGGCAATAACCTTTCCAAATAGGGTGTTCCCGATAGTAAGCAGAGCAGTAATATTTAAAATACCGCAAACAAGAGAAACGAAAACCGCTGTTTTAAGTCCTAATTTATCATAAAGTGTTCCGCTTAAAATTTTTGAAAAGGCAAGAGAAAAGGTATAAATACTGATGATTGTAGTTACCATTCCCTTTGAAAGACCGATATCCTCCAAAACAGCAGCATAGGAAACAACAAGACCTTGAAGAACGAGGCAGGAAAGAAAAACAAAGCAGCAAATCATATAAAAGTAAGGCTTTTTTAAAGCATCTTTAATTCCGATACCTTCAAAATCTGCGGTTTTTTTAGTGGTTTTGTTATCCTTGTGCAAAGCCGATTTGCTACTATCGGTATAAAGAAAGAGAAAAAGAAGAAAAACCACGCCTACAAGACAGGCTATTAAAATATAAGCCTTTCTGTAACCGAAAACGCTGCTTTGGATAATGGGGGACAAAATATTGGTTGCAAGTGTTCCGCCAAAACCGTTAGCAGCAAGAACAATGCCCATAACCGTACCCACGTTTTTTTCGGCTCTGCGTCTGATTATTGAACCCACCATAGAGGTGCTGGTCCAGGAAAAGCCGATACCAAGGAAGGTACCCGCAAGATAAAAGCCGGAAAGCGTGGTTGAAAAAGCAAATAACAGCATAGAGGCTATGAGGAAAAGCAGTCCTGCGATAATAAGCTTTTTGGTGCCGAATTTTGTTACCAACGCTCCAAAAAAAGCATTGACAACAGCAGCCGAAATAAAGCGGAAGGTATCGGCAACCGTAAAGGCGCTTCGGCTCATATTTAAGGCGCTTGTTACGGGAGAAAGAAAAATCGTTTTACTGGTTGAGCAAAAGCCCAGACAAAGCAGTATCATCAAAAAGCAAAGCACATACACCAAAATGTTGTACCGCGGGCTGTCAATAAATTTAAGTTTCTTCATATAAAGCCTCCAAGGAATTTAACAAAAAATTTTCATTGACTTTAATATATTTTGATTATACAATAAAAATAACCTAAAGTAGTTAGCAAAAGGTACATTTAATTTAACATTTCTTCCGAGGTAGTTATGGAAAAGAGAAATACGGTAAAAAAAGAAATTGAAATAACAGGCTTTATAAGTATATATTACTTTGAGCACGGCAAGGAATTTTACCACGCCCCCGAACAGCACGATTTTTGGGAAATAGTTTACGTTGATAAGGGCGAAATAGTTGCTGTTACAGACGGCTTAGGTCAGACTCTTACGGCAGGTCAGGCAATATTCCATTGTCCAAATGACGTACACAGCCATATTTCAAATAAAAAGGTGCCTAATAATATGTTTGTGGTAACCTTTTTAACAGACAGTCCCGCTATGTCCTTTTTCCATAAAAAAACCTTTGATTTAGACGATAACTCTAAAAAGCTTTTATCACTTTTTCTTAAAGAGGCAAAGAACGCTTTAGGCGAAGTACAGGGTGATTTTAAAAACCGTCACGCCATAGATTTTTCGGGCGAAGTTTTCGGTTCCACTCAGCTTATGGCGGCATATCTTGAAGAATTTTTAATAAAGCTTATCCGTGGCGGAACAGGCGGCAATAAGCTTTTGGAAAGTGAGGAAGCCCGACGCATGGGTGATAATTCCACGGTGGCTTTAATTAAAAATTATTTGGACGGCAAGATTTACGAAAACGTATGTCTTGAAGACGTTTGCGCTCACTTTTTTATGGGAAAATCAAAGCTTTCCTTTATATTTAAGAAAAACACAGGCAAAAGCCCTATGCAATACCTTTCTTGCGCAAAAATCGAAGAAGCAAAAAAACTTTTGCGCGAGGGAGAAATGAGCGTCAGCGAAATTGCCGATATTTTAAGATATTCGGGCATACACAGTTTTACCCGCGCCTTTAAAAACGTTACCGGTTTTTCTCCCACCGCTTATATTAAAAGTATTTTTTAAAACTGCAAATTAATAAGTAAAAAAGTCAATATAAAGGAATTGCAATTTTCTTAAATATGTGTTAAAATGTTAACATACTAAATAATTTTATAAAGGAGATTATCACTATGGCAGAATTCAACATTCCTAAAGAAGCAAGAGTTGCCGTATTAACCGGTGCTAAGAAGATTGATATTTTCACTCTTCCCGTACCCGAAATCGGCGACGACGAAGTGCTCGTAAAGGTTGAGCAGACCGGTATTTGCGGTACCGACGTACACGAATACAAGGGCGATCCCTTCGGTTACATTCCTGTTGAGCTCGGTCACGAGGGTACAGGTACTGTTGTAAAGCTTGGTAAAAACGTTACTACCGACTATTACGGCAAACCCCTTAAGGTTGGCGACAAAATCGTTACAGGTCTTAAACCCTGCGGTGTTTGTGACACCTGTAAGAACGATCCCGAACATATTCATCTTTGCCCCGGCGGCGAAATCTTTGGTCTTATGCCCGGTGAAGCAGCTTACAAGAAGTTCAACGGTTGGTTCGGCGAGTATATCAAGGTTAATGCAGGCGGCGTTATCTTCAACGTAAGCGATATGGACGTTGATCTCCGTACTCTTATCGAACCCACAGCAGTTATCGTTCACGCTGTTGAGCAGGCTAAACAGATCTTCAACTTCAAGCAGGGCTCTTACGTTCTCGTTCAGGGTTGCGGACCTATCGGTCTTTTACTTCTCGCTATGGTTCGTACCATGGGTGTTAGAAACATTATCGCTGTTGACGGCGACAATCAGAGACTTGAAATGGCTAAGAAGCTCGGCGCTGCTTACACCGTAAACTTTATGGAAGAAGATGCTATCGCTAAGGTTATGGAAATTTCCGGCACAGGTGCTGAAATGGCATTCCAGTGCACCGGTTCTCCCAAGGCTGCAAGCACCATCTGGAAGTATGTTCGTCGCGGCGGTAGTATGTGCGAACTCGGTTTCTTCGTTGATAACGGTGATACCACCTATAATCCTCACCTTGACATCTGCAACAAGGAAATCAAGGTTATCGGTTCTTGGACCTATCAGGCTAAGGACTGGATTCAGGCTTGCGAAGTGCTTAAGGAAGCACAGAAGGACGGCCTCCCTGTTGAAGAACTCTTAAGCCACAAATATGCACTTGCCGACATTAACGAGGCAATGGAAATGAACATCAGCATGAAGGGCTTAAAGATCGTTGTAATGGGCGAATAATTAAGCAAAACAAATCCCGAAGAAGAGAAATCTTCTTCGGGATTTTTCTTTTTAAAACATTCCGCTGCCGTAAACAAGTACGGCGGTATATCCGTTTGCAAGGTCAAGTGTTGACCAATAAACAGTTGTTAGGGTAGAATTGGCGCAGCTTTGAATTTGCTTTTTAAGTGCGTCTTCGGGGCAGTTCTTTACAAGAATAAACGCCCAGTCGGGTTGCCGTAAGTTATAGCAAGAAATAACTGTGCTTACAAAGGAATTATCGCTTAAGTCCTGAATAGTGCTGTCGGGATTCATATAATAGCTTTCCTCACATTCGGGGATAACGTCATCGTAATCCTCTGAGTAGGTGCGAAGTTCATCGCTGAATGCAAAGTAAAGTCCGCTGCCCATACTACTGTTCTTTTTTGGGATAAGCTCATCGGAGGAAGCATCGGCATTGTACCATTTTCCGTCGATTTTAAAGGCTGTCCAGGTGTGGCCTATTTCTTCTTCGCTGCTATACATTTTTTCAGCCGCTTCAATCCCTGCTAGATTTAAAAGAAGTGAAAGACCGTTTGCAAAGCCGTCGCATTGGGTGGCTCCCGTAATAATAGCATCGTAAAGATAGGGAAATACGTCGGTTTTTCCGTCATCGTTCTCGTATTTTTGATACTCAACGTTTTGCGCTAAAATTTTATATAGATGCTCCGCCTTCTGATAGTCTGAAAGATTTTCGGGAAGGCTTTTTATAACGTCTTTTACAGCCTCAACCGCTAATAGCTTTTTGTTAAGGTGCTCGGCGGAAAAATTGAATATGGTTATGTAATATCCGTCAAAGGCGGCATGACCTGTGTAAAAATCTGTGATTTCCACAGGGATGGAGGAAGTAAAGGTTCCCCCTTCAAAACGCAGATTTTGTTCAAGCAGGGGAGAATCAAGCGAAAGGTATTCGGCTATTTTTATAATATCGTCAACACTCTGAACAAGAAGAGAATCAACTAAAATATTTGAGTAACTGTTTTCCAGAGCATATTCAAGGGCTAAATAAACCTGCTGTTCTTCTATAGTAAGAGCGTTATAGTAAATATCGCTTCTAAGATACCTATACTGGCAGGTATAATCATCGAAAAAGGCGGCGCTTATGTACTGCTCATTGTCTTCCTTTAATATTGCGCCGTTAGAAAATCCAAAATAGGCAGAATTTTCAATATCTTCAATAATTTTACCGCTGTTTATTATGTTGGAAAAATCCGAGGCAAAGGAACAACCCGAAAGTAAAAAACAAATAGCCAAAAAAACAGCAATAATTTTAATTTTCCTCATATCGCACCTACTTTCAACATAACTATACCATAAAATAGGAAAAATTTCAATGCTGGGGTATATAAAGAAAAAAGACAAGTCAAAAGACTTGTCTTTGGCGCGCTGTAAGAGATTCGAACTCCTGGCCTTTTGGTCCGTAGCCAAACGCTCTATCCAGCTGAGCTAACAGCGCATTAAATAATGTTGCCAAAGTATAATACCACAAAGGAAAGAAAAAATCAAGTGTTTTTTTATAAAACTCAAAAAAAGAGAAAAAACCGTAAGGATTTACGGTTTTTTGCACATTAAATATTTTTCTCTTGTGGCTATACCTCCGCGTATATGCCGTTCATCTTTGTTTTTCTTTAAAACCTTAGCCACCTGTTTATAAAGGTCGGGCATAAAGGCTTTTAAGCGGTCTGTTACGTCTTTATGTACGGTGGATTTGCTTACGTTAAAAACGGTGGCGGTCTGCCTTACGGTTGCCCCCGTTTCAACTATATACCGTCCAAGCTCCGCCGCCCTTTCATACGAAAAATTTTTCATATAATCAACTCCCTAAAGGACTTGATTAATAATATGAAAACGCTTCATATTTTATTCGCGAAAGGAAAAGTTAAAATGTTTTAGTATTTAATTCTAAAATAATCCAAATAGTTCTTAAACGTATCTTGTGCGGAGAGGCAGGTATCGGTAAGGTAGCCCTTTTCCTGATTCCATTCGTTTAGTCCGCGATAATAGAACATTTTAATTTTATCTTCAATGATAAAGGGGACAATACCGTGCTTTAAGCATTCCTTAAACAAAGTCGGAGGCCAAGCGGTCTT
>JAZSPU010000042.1:0-6084 GCA_045537575.1 Acutalibacteraceae bacterium | reverse complement strand
TAATGCTTTAAATCCTTATGAAGATTTTTTGAATACTCTTCGGTAATGCGGGTAAGATTTTTATTAAATTCGCCGAAATAGGATTTCATCTTCTTTTTATCGGCAAGACTCTCCAAAAGTTCGAAATGAGGCAAACAGAACATACTCTGCTCGTTGAACATTTTTCTGAAATCCATATCGGTTTCATAGCAACGGTAAAGGGTTTCAATCATTCTGCTCATACCCCACTCTATTTTATCACATATAAAGCAGGAATCGGTAATGCGTCTCACCTTTTCACCCTTTGCCTTTGCGCCCTTTAAAAGACCTTTATTAAGGGCAGTATTATTTATGCTGTCAATATGGGATTCAAGCATAAGAGCAAGTTGTAATCTTCCGCGTTTTCCCATCATATTACGGTAATGCTTTTCGCAAAAGCCTGTTTTATTGGTAACTGTACGAACGTCGGGCTCCATCATAGCGGCACCCATTATGTAAGTAACGATTCTCTCCTCTACAGTATTATACATTCTACAAATAGGACAGCCGTCATTAACCTCAAAGACTTCGCTTATAGGTATGGTACAAATATCGTCTCTCATTGTTTCTCCTTTTCTCTTCCAACCTGTTCCCTTTTTTAAATAAAGCCTAAGATTACGGCAATAATGCCGAAGCCCTGACCTATCCGGAACGTTATTCTTCCATTGTTAGCCTCCAAGAAAAGCTTCACTAATAAGCATTATTGAAAAGCCTATAAGAAGCGCATAGGTTGCCCCACGTTGATTACCGTCGTGATGAGTTTCAAGCAACATTTCATCACTGATAACGTAAAGCATAGTGCCGCCTGCAAAAGCAAGTGCAAAAGGCAATATAAACTGTGCGACAGATACTGCAAAATAGCCTATAAAGGTACCTATTACCTCCACAATTCCCGTAGCCAAAGCGCATATGAAGGTTCTTTTAGGAGGAACACCTGCACCAAGCATAGGCCAGATTATAATCATACCCTCGGGAATATTCTGCAAAGCAATACCAAGGGCAATAAACAATGCCTTTGAGGTGTTTTCACTTCCAAAGCCAACGCCTGCGGCAATACCTTCAGGCAAATTGTGTATTGCTATAGCCAATATAAAAAGCATAACCTTATCGATATTAGCGTTATTATGGTGTTCGGTATCTACACCGAGCATAGAGTGCATATGAGGAATAAGCTTGTCCATAAGATTAAGACAAAACGCACCTGCAAAAATGCCCACAATGGTTATTATTATACCGTATTTTCCGCCATACTCTAATGACGGCAGAATAAGTCCGATAACCGATGCTGCGAGCATTATGCCTGCTGCAAAGGAAAGAGCAATATCGGAAATTTTATGAGTAATTTTCTTAAAGATAAATCCAATTATGGCTCCGAAAACGGTAGCGCCACCAACACCTAAAGCCGTTAGTAAAACAAGTTCCATTAGTTAACCTCATTAAAGGCTTCAAGCCAGAGTCTTTTTATTATTTCGTGACCGGATGGGTTGGGATGAACGCCGTCCATAGTCCAATAATCAGCGGGGGCCTTCTTTAAGGCTTCGTCAAAAACGGGCTGAAGCTCGATTAAAGCAAGTCCGTATTTCTCTGCTACTTTACGGCATACCTCAGACTTTTCGGCAACGTCTTTTTTAAAAAATTCAAACTTTTCGGGGTTATCCTTATCAACAGTACCGCTACCCTCTAAAACAAAAGGAGAAATAATTATAAGCTTAATGCTTGGAAGCGCTTCCTTTATTTCTTCAATCATCATAGTGTAAATTTTTTCAAACTTTTCGGTTGCAACACCGTTTTTACTGCCAATTTCGTGCCAGGTATCATTAACACCGATATAAATACTGGCTATGTCAGGCTTTAAATTTATAAAGTCGCTCTTTATTCTTGCATAAAGGTCAACAATTCGGTTACCGCCTATTCCCCTGTTTAAAAAAACATATTCATTGGGACAGTCATAACCTAATGAAGCGGTGACAAGATTAGCATATCCTGTTCCTATAGAATTTGGTTTAGCCTTATCTCTGCCGCAATCGGTTATAGAGTCACCCTGAAAAAGAATTACTTTAGACACACAAACATCTCCCCTTATACTGTTAAATATAATTTTACCAAACCGCCAAAATATTGTCAAGATAATTTAGGGGTATCGCGTTGCGATACGGGGGTTAGGGATTAGGGGAACGGACGGATGAAGGGCATCCGCTCCTACACCTCACCACCGTCTTCGACGGAGCCTCTCCTCAAGGAGAAGCCTCCCTTTTCCCTGTTCCCTTTTCCCTCTGTCGCAACGCGACAGTACCCCTCTGTGCGAAGCACAGCCCTTTTCCCTACAAAAAAATAACCTCGGTTTTCACCGAGGTTGATTTTTTTATCCCAACGCAACCATACTGAATACCAGTGCGAAGAGCGCTACAGTTTCACAAAGACCTACAACGGTAATGTACTGTGAAAAGCCTTTTCCTGATTCAGCCAAAGCATCAGCGCCTGCGGCACCTGCTTTACCTTGGAAAACGGCAGAAGCAGCCATTGCGATACCCGATGCAATTCCTAATCCGAAAAGGAAAGCGGGATCGGCTGCTGCAGTCTTCATCTGCTGCATCAAAAGAAAGCCGTAGATGGTCTGTGTAAGGGGTGCGCCTGCAAATACCGTAAGGATAAAGGGCGCTGCCTTATTGTTCATATAGCACTTTTTCCAAGCACCGATTGATGCTTGACCTGCAATACCGATACCTATAGCAGAGCCTATAGCGGCAATGCCCATAACTAACGCTGTACCTAATGTTCCTAAATTCATAATAATTCTCCTTATAATTTAAAATTATTCTTCAAAGGGTTTAAATTTATGCCCACTCCACGACATATCAAGATGCGAGGAGAATTCAAGGGTATTAAGTCTGATACCGTGTACGATAACCGACAAAATATTCAGTATCATATTAAGTCCGTGTCCGAACACAAGCAAAATAATTGCAAGTATCATAAACATAAAATTACCAAGAAGCGGCCCTGCAAGTTCATTTACGGTAGCCGATATTGCGGCGCCTGCAAGTCCAACAGCCCAAAGTCTTATATATGAAACTATATCTGAAAATACGTTAACCACACCAAGCAGAACCGATACTATATTGGTCATACTTGCCAGTATGGATTTAATGATATTTCCCTGATAGTTTGCAAATATAAAGCTAAGCAAGAATCCCACAGCTATAAGAATTATTGCAACCTTTCCTATAGGTACTCCGCCTACAACCAGACCGAAGCTGAAAACTTCGGGATTTACCACAAGGCTTAATACAAGATAATAAATTCCTATAAGCTGTAATATAGAACCTATATCACCAAGCATTTTTAGTGACTTTATATTTCTGCACACGCCCTTTATATGCGCTATGGTAAGCTGAATTAAAGCAAGTGTAAAGCAGAAAATCTGCAAATTCTGTGCAGAGGTAAGCCCTACCCCGTCAGCCGTCCAAGGAAGTGTCCAGATTTTATCGGCATAGACATTTGATATAACGGGTACGGACAATGCTTTAAGCCAAGCTGGGAGTTGTTCCACCGAAAGACCGAACCAAGTACACGTAAGGGTGCCCCAAAGAATAGTTGAAAGTCCGAAAAGACCTACAAGCAAGAAGGTGGGCGAAATCTTTTTCCGTGTAATTAGGGCTTTAATAATCGGGATAGCGGCAACTGCGCATATAAACAGACCATAACCGCCGTCACCGAAGATAATACCGAAGAATATGAGTATAAAGAATAAAAACCAAGCCGAAATATCATATTCAAAATACCCCGGAACAGTACCGAGAAAATCGGTAAGAGGATAAATAAGACTCACAAATTTATTGTTTTTAAGCTTTGTAGGTACGTTATCTTCCTCGTCAGGCTCATCTGACACAAGTCCCCAAGAATTTTCCTTTGCAGCTGACTTTAATTTATCAAGATTTTCAGCCTCGATATAGCCATTAAAATGCGCCACCGAAAGATTACTTTTACCTTCTCTTAAAGCCTCATCGGTCATTCCTGTTGCATAAACCTGAAATTCTATATCCTTTTCGCAGTTTTTTACAGCATCCTTTAAACTGCCGACATGACCTGAAAAAGAAAGAATTTTTTCATCTATTGCATTTATTTTTGCGCTTAATTCTTCTATTTTCTTGAGAAGTGCGGCAGATGTTTCCTTGGGTAATTCAAATTTATAAGCCTTCAGAGAATCCATAACCTTTTCTTCATCAGAAGTTTTTGAGCTTATCACCATAAATTTTACAGATGATTTTGTTTTAAGAAGACTTACGGTTTTTATCTCTTCACCAAGGGCGCTATACTCTGCCTGGCTCATTTCATAAAATGAAAGGTCAAAGCCTTTTTCAGCTAAAGCCTCTATCTTTTCAGGTTCAATATTACCCCAAGCCCTTACCCGTTCAAGCTCGGTATTAAGGGAAAGGCGTTGCGCCAAATATTCCTTCTTATCATTATTAAGTTTTTCTATTTCCTTTGCTATTTTTATAGCCTCTAAGTAATCAGCAGTTTTAACCGCAACCTTCTTTTTAGGCTTTCCTATACTGAATATAGCGCTGTTAAGCAAAGAAAGACGAGCTTTAAGCTCATTTAACTTTTCGCCTGAGCCATCACTTATTTCGATATGAAGAAGTCCCAGTTTGCGAAGTTTTTTAAGTGTTTCTTCCCTTTTATCCGAAAATATTATAAGAGAAACCTTTTTCATAGGCACGATCATACTAAATCACCCTGCCCTTTTAAAGCCACAGAATCTCTAATGGCTATTTTGCGTTTTGAAATTTTTGAACGCACTACTGCGCTAACCTGCTGGTCAGCAAGATATACAGATATTTTTCTTATATTCTCCTGTGTCTCGGGAATTTTAACCTTTTCGAACAGATTAACTCTCTGAGAGGTTGCACGAAGCTCTTTTTCTAAAAGCCGTACCTGTTCGTCCAACACCTGCGCCTCTAAATCAAGGGACATTGCCTTTTCCATATGGTTTGCGGCGATATCCACCCATAAAGGAGTATAGTATAAATCATAATCTCCTCTTTTAAAGTCGGCTCCCTCATAGGTGGGAATATCAACACCTGCAATATTGCCCATACCCTTTCGGATATTACTTACGGTAATTATCCCCTTTGGGAACGCATCCTTTTCGCTGAAAACAGCAATCCAATCACTAAAACCTTTTTCAAGATTTTCTCTTTCTTTTCTCACAGCCTTTGCGCTTTCTTCAATAGTACGAATTTCAGATTGGAGTTGTTGTTTTTTAAGTGTTAGAGTCGGCAAATATCTGCGGTACATTTTAAGAGCGTCCTTTTGTACCTTTAACTCGTTTTTTGTTAATTTGATTTTTGCCAAAACGTCAGTCCTCCTTACTTTTTAGGCCAAAATTCATCAGTAAGGTCTGACTTAATTCCGGTTTCGTCTCTTTCGAAGCAATCGGCTAAAATTTCCCAACCCAAATCAAGAGCATCTTCAAGGGATAAATTCACCGACAAGTCCATCAACTTTTCTTCAAAAAGCACACCGTATTTTAAAAGCTTTTCATCCCAACGGCTCATAGCAAAGCCCATATTCTTCTTTTCTACCGTTTCTTTATAGGAAGAATACATACGAATCATAGCATCCATAAGAGCACGATGGTCGCGTCTGGTTTTGCCGTTTACGTTTTGCTTTAAACGAGAAAGCGAACCGAAGGGTTCAATTCTGCCGCCCTTAAGATAATACTGACCTTCGGTAATATAGCCTGTATTATCGGGAACGGGATGGGTAACGTCATCACCCGGCATTGTAGTAACTGCCAAAACGGTTATTGAGCCCGAATCGGCAAAGTCAACCGCCTTTTCGTAACGGGCGGCAAGCTGAGAATAAAGGTCACCGGGGTAGCCTCGGTTAGAGGGAACCTGTTCTTGTGTAATAGCGATTTCCTTCATAGCGTCAGCATAGTTTGTCATATCGGTAAGAAGCACCAATACGTCCTTATTCTGCAAAGCGAACTGCTCGGCAACTGCAAGTGACATATCGGGAATCATCATACATTCAACGGTAGGATCGGAAGCAGTATGAATA
>JAZSPU010000005.1:0-57703 GCA_045537575.1 Acutalibacteraceae bacterium | reverse complement strand
ATCACTTCCCGAAAGGGAAATACCACTCTGTGCAAAAGGCACAGAATATCACTATATAAAAAGGACTACCCGAAAAAGAGTTTTGCTTTCTCTTCTTCGGGTAGTTTTTTGTCTTATACTGTTACAAGCAGGGAATTTGTGTGCCAAATTCCGTTTTTATCGAAGGTAACTGTCCTTAAGAAACCCGCTCTTTTGGTCAAGCCTTTTTTGTTAGAACAAAGTAGTTATCCAATAAATAATCCCATAAACAACCGATGCCACAGTACCATACACAATAACGGGGCCTGCAATGGTAAACATTTTTGCTCCAACTCCCAAGACTAACCCCTCCTTTTTAAATTCTATAGCGGGAGAAACGACGGCATTAGCAAAGCCCGTTATGGGAACGAGAGTTCCTGCCCCTGCCCTTTTGGCGATTTTGTCAAAAACACCGAGGCCTGTGAGTATTGCCGCTTCGAAAATAAGGGTGACCGATGCTAAAAGTCGGGCATTTTCTTCCTCTATTCCAAGGTTTTTAAAAATATGGAAAAACACTTCACCCATCGAGCATATAATTCCGCCTACCAAAAACGCCCATATAAAATTTTTAAGATGGGGAGAATTTGGCGACTGTTTTTTTACCATTTGGTTATATTCTTTTACAGTTATTTTCATAAAAAAACTCCTTTGCATTTATTTTGTGCAAAGGAGTTTAATTTATACTTATTTGTTAAGAAGTTCGTTTAAAACGCTACCGATATAGCCTGCCATTTTTCTTTCGCCCAAATCGTTAGGATGACAGCCGTCAACGGTATAATCCATTCTGTCGCCCTCAATAAAGAAGGCGTTACCGTCGATAAAGTAAACCTTCTTATCTCCATTTTCCCTGGCTGTAAGATAATTTTTCATAATAACGTCCTTACGGGCAAGGTCAAATTCAGAGGTATGCTTAGAGGCATCAGGCTTTGTAACGAAAATAATGGGAACGTCGGGGTTTGCCTTTCTTATAATTTCATAAAAAGCATAATGAGTATTTATGAGATGCTCAACGCTTGGCGCATTGTGGTCATAGTCAAGTACAAAAGCCGACATATTAAGAGTTGCGAAAAACTCTGCCAAAGCAGGTTCGCCCTTCGCGTTTCCCGAAAAACCGAAATTCATAATATCTGCCTTTAACATTCTGCCCACCTGAGCAACGTAGGTCATACCGGGACGGGATGCGGCAAAGCCGTGGGTTATGGATGAACCGTAGAAAAGTACGGGTTTCTCGTGCTTATAAGGATTAGGAGCTTTAACGGTTGCAGTTTCCTGCAAGGCAACCTCAAAATCTAAAACCTCATTTGCAATGGGAAAATAAATGGTTATTTGGCGCATTCTGTTGTCATCAAAGGTTTTAACACCTTCATAACCCTCGAATGCATCCTTAGGCGGATAATAGCTACCTGCGTAAACGTCTCTGCCGTCTTCCTCTACATAAATGTCAAAGCCTGTTTCAGCAAGACGGGTAATGTGGGGAGTTGCAAGTACGGTTTTTTTGAATTTAGAGCGAATACCAACGTATTTTGAATCGGTACAAAAGCGTACTCTGACACCTGTAGTATTAGCGTGATGTCCCGTAATACCGGTGGCATTTTTAAGCACGTCATCGGGAATACGTCTATAAGAATTTTTGGGATCGTGTAGTCCGTAAATTTTAAAAGGCTCTTCCTTTACGTTATAAAATTTAGCGTCTGTTTCTTTTATTTTAAGACCTTCCAGCGAATAGCCTTCCCAAATATTTCCAACATCAATTTCCATAATAGTTTCTCCTTTATTAACGTTCTTCTCTGAAATAGTTTATACCAAGACTTTCGGGGGGTTGATTCTTTTTACGGCTTCTCATACTTGTAAATATAAGTACGATAATAGTTACAATATAAGGGAGCATTTTGAAAAGCTCTTTACCCGCAAAGCTGATACCTGTAATATAGCTACTTGCAACGTAGAGACCGCCGAAAATAAGGGAGCCGAAAATTGCAAGGTTAGGCTTCCATACAGTAAAGATAACAAGAGCAACGGCAAGCCAACCGATATCGTCAATTACATATTCCCAGTTACCGTTAAGATAGTCCATAACGAAGGAAAGACCGCCAAAGCCTGCAATACCGCCGCCAATACAGGTAGCAAGATATCTGTAACGTAAAACGTTTATGCCTGCAGCATCGGCTGTTGCAGGGTTCTCACCAACTGCACGAAGGTGAAGTCCTAACTTTGTACGGTTTAGCACGTAAGCTGTAACAAGCGCTACAACTATAGCAAGATAGGTTAATATACCGTGAGATAGGAACACCTTACCGAACCAACCAAGCTTATCGGCAAAAGGAAGAGAAGCCTTGAAATAGAGAGCGCCTTTGATATAAATATCGCCGGTTTTATCTATCATAAAGTCGGATATGCCCACACCGAGAGTGGTAAGAGCAAGACCGGTTACGTTTTGGTTAGCTCTTAACGTAACGGTAAGGAAGCTGAAAATAAGTCCCATAAATGCGCCGCCGATAAAGGTTGCTAACATAGGAATAAGCACAGCAAGAACGGGTATTACGTTTTCGCCGCAATTACTTAAATAAATATACTCTGCATAGCAACCGCAGGAAGCGCCAACACACATAACGCCGGGAAGACCAAGATTAAGATGTCCCGATTTTTCGGTTATGGTTTCACCGGTAGAGCCGAAAAGAAGCATCATACCAAGTCTTATCGCACTAATTAAAAACGCTACCATTTAGCCTTCCTCCTTTACACGTTTTGTGAAAACAATTTTATAACGAAGGAAAAATTCGCAACCGATAATAAACAAAAGAATTATGCCCGTTACAATATCGGAAATTGTTTGAGGAATTCTGAAATCGGTGGAAACCTGACCTGCGCCTCTGTCAAGGAATACGATAAGGAAGGAGGTCAGCACCATATAAAACGGATTAAACTTAGCAAGCCAAGATACCATAATTGCAGTAAAGCCTCTGCCGTCAACGGTGGTTGTGCTTATGGTATGATTTGTACCGCCAACAAGAAGTAAACCTGCTATACCGCAAATAGCACCCGATACCATAAGGGTACGGATAATAACCTTTTTAACACCGATACCGATGTATTTTGCAGTGTTTTCGCTTTCACCAACAACAGAGATTTCATACCCCTGCTTTGAATATTTAAGATAAATATAAGCCACTACAGTAAGCAAAGCCACAATAATAATATTAAGTAAGAACTGATATTTGCCGATTACGGGAAGACCAAACTGCGGCATAGGAGTAAGTACGCCCGAACCGTCCTTAACGAAAACCTTTAAGAAATATGCAACAAGCTGAATTGCAACATAGTTCATCATAAGGGTAAAGAGGGTTTCGTTTGTATTAAAGAGAGCCTTGAAAACTGCAGGAACAAGCGCCCAAATCATACCTGCAATGACACTTGCGGCTATCATTACAAGAATAAGTAAAGGAAGGGGCATTTTATCACCCAAGAACATCATAACCGAAACTGTAGCAAGACCGCCGATAAGCACCTGTCCTTCGGCGCCGCAGTTCCAGAACTTCATTTTAAATGCAGGGGTAACAGCAAGAGAAATACAAAGAAGAATTGCAACGTTTTGCAAAAGATTCCATATACGTCTCTCGGTACCGAAAGCGCCGTTAAACATAGAAGCGTAAACAGCTATAGGATTTTTGCCCGAAAGAAGCATTATTATTACGCCCGATACAATAAGAGCCGCAACAACCGCTGTTGCACGGATAAGCACGCCGTAGTACCACGCTACACCGTCTTTTCCTCTATTTACAATATGAAAAAGAGGAGTTTTGATTTTTTTGTTTTCAGCCATATTCAAATTACTATATTATTGTAATATAAAAAGGGAGGCTAGCCTCCCTTTTTGATTTATTTGCCCAAGAACTTATCAAGAGTCTTTTGTGCCTTATATTTTGAAATGTTAAAGCTTCCCGCATTTGCTTTTATTTTATATTCCTTCTTTGCGTCGGTCACTTCAAATTCATACATCATTTCTACCTTTTCGAAAAGCTCTTCTCTTGCTTTAAAACGAAGCTCTGTTTCGTACTCTTCTCCTTTGAATATTTCGTAAAGAGTAGGCACAGCGCCGTAGCCCAAATCTCCAAGAGCCTCTACGTCAAGGCTTTCGGTATATTTTTGCTCATAGGCGTAAAGATTATACTGCGCTACGGTTTTATCAACGTCAGCAAAGCCTAATATAAGCAGAATAACAGTTGCGGCTATAATACCGGTTTTTATTACGGGAATCTTTCTTATAAATGCACGTAAAATAACAGCTATAAAGAGCAGAGCCAAAAACACCATAAAGGCGCTGGTTAAAATTCTCAGTCTGGTCATACCAAAGCTTTTGATATAAAGAATCATTTTTGAAAGCGCGGTAGCAATAAGTAAAAGAGTAAACACGCCGATAAAAACTATAATCCCATTTAAAAGAGAGCTTCTCTTTCCGTTTTCCTTTTTTCGTGTCAGCACTGAAGCAAGGCTTATAAAGATAAAGTTTATAGCGGCAATTACCGACATTTCAAAAAAGCCACGTCTTGCATAGGAAGCATAGGTAATACCTTCGGGAAGAAGTCCCTTAAATGCATTAAAGAAATATGCAAACTGTGAGAATATGTAGGCAACGTAAACCAGTGATATTGCCGATAAAAAGGAAACGGTGAAGACTTTATCCATTTTACCGTTTATGCACCACTTTCCTTGCTCTCTCTTATTTTTAGCAAGACCGATACCAAGAGACACAGCAAAGGGAAAGAACAAAAGTCCTACGTTTATCTTGAAAATAAGGTCGCCTAAATTTCCGAAAGCATCACCGATTTTTGAAAGCAGACCGTCAAATGCGGCATCTGAGGAACGAAGCAAAAGCACAAGTATAAACATAGCGGGCACAGCACAGGCAACGCCTGCAATTATCTTTCCTGCTCCCTTTTTCTTATTGTTCTCGCTGTAAAAAACGCTACTGAGACTTTTTCCGATACTACCGAATGCCGAACCGAAAATGCCTATTGCCACAGCCGAAACAAGACTGTAATCATCAGACATATCATATCCGCCCAAATAGGAAAGCCATATAAACACGCTTAAAGTTAATAGCGTAAATAGGAAAAATCTTACTGCATTATCGGATGAATAGGTAAACACCGTTGCTGAAATCAGCGACATTAAAAGACAGATATAGGGGAAAAACTTGAATTTTACACTTTTACTAAAGAGATAAACGCTGAAAAGAATAATGAAAGCGAAAACCGATAGCGTATAACCGAGATTAAAGCCGCCCCACAAAGTTAGCACCACAAAAGGAACGATAAGCAGCGCAATCAGAAGGGAAAAAACTCTATCCTTACCCTTCATTAAAAAGCCGTTATATACCGGTGGTATCTTTTCCATTTCATAAATACTATTTTCGTTATACATATTAATCCTCCTCAAAAGACAGAATTTCGCCGGGTTGACAGTTAAGCTCTTTGCAAATACTTTCTAAAGTTGAAAAACGAATAGCTTTCGCCTTTCCCGTTTTAAGAATTGAAAGATTTGCCTGAGTAATGCCGATTTTTTCAGCCAATGCGGCAGAGCTGATTTTTCTTTTTGCAAGAATAACATCAAGATTTACAGTAATCATTTTTTACTCCTATATGGTCAAATCATTTTCTTCTCTTAAAATTTTAGCAGAGCACATAACGTTTTTAATGACTCGGATAATAAGCCCGATAAAGCCTGCCGCTATGGATATTATTATAAGAGGGCGATAGAAAATAAAACCGATAACAGTAACAAAGGAAACTGCAAAACAGCACCACGAAAGTATCCTTAAGCGTTTTATGTTAGCGTCGGTAAATATCTCTTCCCTTCTTATTGAAAAAAGCATTTTAATAAGAGAGTATAAAGCCGTAAAGGCAGGAAGCAAACAAACGTAATAGCAAATAAGCACCGATTTATACATAAAGAAAAGTCTGTGATCAGATGCAAGTTCAAAATCCCCAAAATACATTTTAAGTAAAATCGGTAAGAAGAACACGCCAAAAACCAGCATTATACTAACTGCAAAGCAAACCACCAAGGAAAGTGTTATTGATTTATTGCTGTTCCACATAAAGATTACCTCTTTCTTCCTTTTATGGCTATATTATACACTACCATTTATTGTTTGTCAACAATTTATTATCGAAAAACGATAATTTTATCCAAAAAGAAACCCGAACAGCTAAGTACTGTTCGGGCAAAAATTATTTTATAAGTTCTTTTTTAGCAGCCTGCAAGGTTTTATTTGCAATACTCATAGCGCTTTTTCTGCCGTTTTCATCGCCTTCGGCAATCACCACAAAGGCAAGGGGCAGATTTTCGTCCTTACAAAAGCCCACAAAAAGTGAATTTTCCATTTTTTTACCAACTTCGGCAGTTCCCGTTTTTCCGCATACGTCAAGGGTTCCGAAGGTAGATTTTCCGTAATTATCCTTTACCGCAAAATCCATAAGGGCATTAAGCTTATTGGCAGTATCCTTTTTAATCATACGCACCGTTTTTGGTTTTGCTTCATAAAGCAGCTTACCGTTTGAAGTGGTAATACTGTTTACCATAAAGGGCTCCTTATACTCACCGCCGTTGGCGATAGCGCTAACCATACAAAGATACTGAACGGGATTGCAAAGGTTGGTATGCTGACCTATTCCCGACCAGCCGAAATCAATATTTCTCGAGTTTTTTACCGAGTAGCTTGACCTTGCGCACTTTATTCCGTCAATGGTAAAGGTTTCATTAAAGCCGAATTTTTCGGCATACTTAGTCATTGTGGTTTTACCAACAGTAAGCGCCATATTAGAAAAATATGCATTACAGGAATGAGAAAAAGCCCTTTCTAAAGTAACGTTTTTGTGTTTGCCGAGGCAGTTAAGCTTTTCCCCCTCGATAACCGTTCCGTAGTCACACATAAAATCGGTAGTGTATGCCGCTTCAAAAAGGGTTTCTATAGCGGCAGCGGCAGTAACAATTTTAAAGGTAGAACCCGGTGTATAGGCAGAAGAAATAAATCTGTTCATAAATACGCTGCCAAGCTCACCATTTTTCGCCTTTTCGTATTCCTTAATATTTTCTATATCGTAGGTAGGAGTGCTTACCATACAAAGCACTTCGCCCGTTTTATAGTTACACACACCAACACAGCCTGCGCTGTTTCCAAGGGCTTTCATAGCGGCGACGCTTATATTTGCATCTATGGTAAGATTTGCATTATTGCCCTTTCCCGAATAGGTGTAAACACCGTTAACAAGGGAATAACCCACAAGCCTGTCCTTTAATGCGTTTGTAACGCCTGTGCTTATATAACCCTCATGGTCGCCTACAACATGAATGGTAGCTTTTCTTATATCTTTATTTTTATTATATACTCGCTCTTCATCCTCGGTTTTAGAAAGTACGCGTCCTTGTCTGTCGGTAATTTCACCCGCTTGAGTCAACTTTCCGCCCGTATAAACGTGGCTGTTTGTTTGAAAAAACGCCCAATTCTCTGCCGATGAAGTATATTTAAAGATAAAAACAGCGCATAAAATCAAGAACAAAAGAAGTATTACACGCACTATATTAGCTCTGAATCTTGCTTTTATCATTGTTCTTTACCTCCATTCGACTGAATTAAAGGTGTTCTTAAAAACGCTGTCAGCGCAAGGCAGGATAAAAGTGACGAACCGCCGTTGCTTATAAAAGGCAGAGTCACGCCCGTAAAGGGCAGCATATCAAGTGTGCCGAAAACGTTAAGAGCAGTTTGGGTAAGCAGTAAAACTGCCGTCGCACAGGCGGTTACGGAATAATAGGTGCTTTTTGAGTTTGTCAGTACTCTTATGGAATAAAGCACAAAAACTATAAATACCGCCAACGCGCAAAGAGAAACAATAAGTCCGAATTCTTCGCTTATAAGTCCAAAAACTATATCGGTATCTGAAGCCGCCACGTTTATAAGTGTACCTTTTCCGCCGCCTACTCCGAAAAGACCGCCCGAAGCTGTAGCTATCATTGCTCTTGTCTGCTGATAACCGCTGTCATAAGCATTTTCAAAGGCTTTTCCAAAGGAGAAAATACGCTTTGCTACATAAGGGAACAAAATTATAACAGCTCCGCCGCATAGTACAGCCAAAGCCGATAATACAGCAATTAGCTTTACGCTGCAAAGACGAATGGCGATAACCGTAAAAAATACTACAGCATAAATAAGAGCCGTACCAAAGTCGCTAAGATAGAAAAGTGAGCCAAGACAGAAAACCGAAAAGACGGCAAAAAGGGATATATCCTTTATACTGCTTAGCTTTTCAACCGAAGCGCCGCTCATAAATATAAGTGCTACCTTTATAAATTCGGAAGGCTGGAAGGAAAAGCCGCCGATATTAAGCCAGTTTTGTGCGCCGTTATAAATCACGCCAAAGAAAAGGTTTGCGCCGAAAAGTATTCCGCCGAGTATAAAGGCGACAAATCTTAACTTTATAGCGCGTTTTGACGAAACTATTATTTTAGAAAGAATTAAAGAGCCGATAATACCTAGAATCAGGCATATAAACTGTTTAATAAGAGCTGACGTTCCTCGGTGGGCTGCCACGCTAAGTCCTAAAGTAACCAAAAACAAAACGGGAATTTCAACAAAAGCCCCTTTAAACCTTGTTACTGCAAAATATATCCATTCTCCAAAAATGAGAGCTAAAAAGACAGCGGAAGTAAAAATTATTTTTTCACTAAAAGAAAAGCACAGAGAAAGGGTAACAAAAAACTGTATAAGAGTCAGACAGCAAAGGGATGCCGCTTTATAAAGCCGTCCGTCAAAAAGACTTTTGCCCCTATGTTTTTTAATTATTAAGGAAAACTCCCTATCGTTTGCACTCAAAAGGTCATCGGGCAAAAAAGCAGTTTCTTCTCTTACGCTATGCCTATTTATGCCAACTTTATTTTTAAAGAGCGGTCTTAAGGAAAAGTTTTTACCCGAAACAGATATAACAAGATGCTTATCTTCTGTTTTGTCCATAACAACATCACAGTCTTCATCGCTGCCTATAATATATTCGCCGTCCGAAAGCTGACTTTCCTTCATATCATCGGTCAAAAGCACAACGTTATATCCTCTTTTTCTTTTTGAAAGAAGACCGTTTGCACAGCAAAAAACCAGAATAACGGATAGTATAGGAATTAAAATTCTAACAATGGTAAAAAATGCACGAATATAGTTTTCCATAAAGCCCGTCCTTTCTGTTTTTTCTTATTATACTACAATTTCTTCCTTTTAACAAGAAAAAAAGACCTCTGTTTTCACAGAGGTCAAAAAATCATTTTTTATAGTACATAGTTTTATCAGAGCCGCAACCGAAAGCAAATTTCATTACTTTATTTTCGTCGGCGCTTATAATATCAAAGCTGTATTCACTGGGACTGCCTTTTGCTCTATAGTACCAGCTCCAAGCATAGCTTTTGGAGTTTATACTGCTTCCTGCCAGTATTTCGCTGTTGGACTGAGTTATATTGCCGCCGTTAGTGTATGCGGTGATGTTTGCACTGGCGGTAGAAATCTGCCAAAGGTCAATATCCTCATCATAATGAATAAGCTCAATGTGCTGATGTCCAAAGCTCATAACGGTAATTTTACCGGTAGTTTGGCTGAAATCAAAGGTGCCTATAGTTTCATTGCTATATACCGTTTTATTTTGATATGCCGCTATCATTTCTCTGAGGTACTTTGACTCAAACATAGTATTACCATAGCTGTTCATAGCGCCGTCAATACCCATATGGGAAAGATAAACGTAGTTCCAGTCTTCCTCCGCCGTCATAGCTTCACTGCCTAGCCATTTAATCTGCTCTATATCATATCCCCAGTAGGAATATCCTGTTTTATAGTGGCGAGAAACTATTGTGTTTTCCGGCTGATGCGGATTAAGCTCGGTAATAACGCCGTTTTCATCATAAGTATTTCGAGCGTCAACGCTATCAAGAACTATAATTCTTGTTTTCTTTTCGGGAAGGTCATAGTAATAATATTTGGAATCACTATACTTACTGTCCTTAACTATTGTTTCGGGACAATATTCATCAAGTATATTCTTACTCCAATCGTAGTCGCTTATAATTCTTTCAGGATAATACTCCTTAGCCGACTCTACGTGATAAGAGTTATCGTCGTGATTACCGAAGGCAACAAACACAGGCTTATTGCAGTCCTTCAAGGGATTTAAAATATCCTGAGTATTTTCTATTGCATCCTGTTTTGTAGCAAACATGCCGTTAGTAATATCGCCGCCTACCACAACGAAATCAATTGAATCGTTATCATTAGCAAACTTAGTTAAAGTGTTCATCTGACGAATCATATCGTTTCTGTTACTTGCCCCCTTTGAATGATGAAGGTCGGTAACAAATACGTAATTTACTGCACCGTCATTTACTATTTTTATATTTTCACTCATTTTAAGGGCTTCCATATCATAAGAAAGATATTCTTTACTTCCCTTTTCGATTAAAGCCGCAACGTCAGAGGGAACGTAAATTTCCAAATCGTTTATATTGCCCTTTGCGCTTATACGAACATATTCGCTTTTTTGCATAACATATTCCTTCACATAAGAGGGAGTAAGACTTCCGCTGACCTTAAAGAAGGGATCATAGCAGAATACTGCAAATTCTTCACCGCGAATTTCGGTACCTTCAGGCAAATAGAAATAATAATCATTCATTGCCTGATATGAGTTTGCCGAGGTTATAGAAGAAGCAGTAGCGGAAGAATGTGTGAGTTTTCCGTTTCTTATATCGGCGCCCTCTTCTATCTCAAGTCCGCTTCCTTCAGTTATATCCTTAACACAGGCTGTGATTATATCACTATAAAAAACTCTGCCGTCATTAAGCTCGATATATCCTCTTGCACTTATTTTTCTGTCATCATCAATGTCGAAATTTTTAATATAGTTACTAAAGGTTAGGTTTTGATTAACGGTATTGTAGCTCCAGCAGTTTTCCATACCGCTGTTTTTAGCGCTACCGAATACTTTACCGTTTCCTAAGTTTTCTTTTATAAGCTCAGCAGAACCTAAAGCATCTTTAATCAAAATACCACGTGATTTAACGGTTTGAACAGCACCGTCTATCATTATCTCATCGGCGCTGTCTGCCGCTTTATAGGTAAACATAACCCTTATTGCCTGAGTGTTTTCCTTTGTTGCCACACTCTCTTTAAGCTTAAGGGCACCTATACCGCCAATTAAACTCGAAACGGAAAGTGTATCAATATAAACCTCGCCTTCAGTTTCAATTATACCAACCAAAGCATAAGCACTATTACTATAATCTTCAATGCCGAAATCTGCAGTCATCTGCAAAGTAACCTTTTCCCAAGTATCAGTTGCCTTTACTTCGTATTCGGCAAGAGCATAGTGCTTCTCTATATTATACATTTCGCCAAGTCCAAAGCTGATTTTAGAATCCTTATCAGCTTTATAAGAGAAGGTAATATTATAGGTGGTTTTATCGGTAAGGCTAAAGGTATTAGCGTTTCTTACCTCAAATACACCGTTACCCTTTGCTTTAAGACTTGAATTGCCGGAACTGCGTTCTTCTTCGGTAATACTAAGTTTCGAATCAAGGGGTATTCCCGTACCCTCAATATCTTCTTCATAAAGGTCAAAGCCGCAGAAACCTATTTGATTATCTGTATTTGACGTTTTGGTAGTAGAATCAGCATAAAAAACGATATCATTATTTTTAATGCGTGGTGACTCATCTGCTATAACGCTTAAAGCTTCATCTGTGTACCAAGCGTTAATATAGGAATCATAGGTAACAGCCGTATTGTCGCTTTCGCTGTAGCCTTCTTCGGAAATCACGATAGGAAATGTGATATATTCTCCCGGTTGATAGTAAGCAAAATCTCTATATTCACTTACACCGTTTTCTACCGTATAAAATTCAACCTTACTTACTCTTTCAAGTAAAATATAGTCTATATCATAATCAAGCTCTACGTTTCCGCCTGCAGTAAATCCCAAAAAGCACATATCACTGCTTTCGATATATTCATTGGGAGTAGTAAAATAAAGCTCGAATATTTCAAAATCCTCGGTCTCTTTTACCCCTGAAAGCAACACTTTATGATTATTTTTTGCGGCATCCAATGCGTTATTATTGCTTATACCGTAGCTAACAAAAAACTTTCCCTGCATACCCGAAAGCTCGTTTACACGCATACGCACAGTTGCTTTATAGGTTGCGTTTTCGGGGAATTTTACGTTATTAACGCCCGATCTGTCATAAACACCGCTTTCGGTAAGGGTAAGGGTGTAGCTGCCAAGCCAGGGCCCTGCCGTATTTGCATCACAGTGGAAATTAAGATATGCTCCGCCTGTTGCAGAAGCATCCTTTACCACAGACTGATATGCCGGAGAATCGGTGGTATAACTCCAACTGTTTTGGCCTTTTCTTACGGTATAAGCAGAATAATCTATCATTCTTTCAAAAGAATCGTAGCCTTCGAAATATGCATAAAGGGTTAGGTCAACGTAACCGAAAGCACCGGAGGTGTGTTTAACCTTGTATTGTTCATCGGTGTACCAACCGTTAAACCATTTTTCATCGGTGGGATAGGTGGGACTTTGGGGATAAGCAAAGCTTTCTCCCGCAATGCCTGTTATAGTGCTTGTGGTATTATTAACCTTATCAACAAAGGTAATACTAACAGGAGATTTCCATGCAGAATATAATTTTTGCACATCTGATTTAAAGGTTATATTTTCTGCCTTTTGGGTGCGATTTTCGTCAATGTACCAGCCTATAAACTCGTGGCTTACTTGCTGAGCGCGATCAGATATATCGGGCAAAGTAAACGCTTCACCGATTTTGCCTAATTTCATTTCTTCCCTATTTGAATATTCATCATAAAGGGAAATAATACCGAAATCAGCGCCTATTTTAGTAACCGAAACATCATCAATTTCATAAGTAGTGCCGTGAAAATTTGCATTATAAAAAGCAAGTGCATTGTCATTTTTAAAGGACTCAGGAGTGTTTATGAAATATGTAACGGTACGCCAGGTATCATCACAAGGATACTCGGTGGCTTTGCCGTCGGCATCATAAAGAGTATATGTATTGCTGTCGATTAACGATTCCATTACTTTTATTTTTGTACTCATACCGTTAACGTAACAACTGCCAAGACCGCTGGCATTAGGATTATAGCTTGTGTTATAACCCAAATTTAAGGTAGTTGTATTGGTTGCGTTACTTCCTGCAATACTAACAGGGGAAGAAAGCACACGAATCTTAAAGGACACAACATATTTAGAAGAAGTCTCTAAGGCATAAAAACCGTAGGTATGGTCAGATAATTTGGTATGAAGACGGTAACCGCCGCCTGTTGACCAAGTTCTTCCGCTTACGTTAATACCCTGAAGCGCTTTATTTCCCTCATTATCTTTAATATCCCAGCCCCAGCCGTAGTAGCCTATCCCGGTATCCCCCGTAGCAGCTTCTGAGTTTTCAGTTGCGCTGGCAGTACTACTAAAATCAAAGACATACGCTTCATTTTCTTTAATTTCAACAGAATTAATAGTCGCTTCGGCATTTACAGTCAAAGGTACTGTTATGCATCCCAGCAATAATGCAAAGGTACACACAGTAGCAAGTATCTTTTTCATATCATTCACTCTCCAAGAAAATATTTATACATCCTAATTATATAATCCTCTTCTCACTAATCCCATAGTATTATGTAACAAGTGTTTGTCATTTTGTTATATTTTATAAACAATTTATTTACAAATTGTTGAGTTTTTTGTTATAATGTTACATAGAATGAAATTAGGAGGGTTTTTATGCAAACGAAAAACACAGTAGAAAACCTAATATACTACTATTCATTTGTGCAAAAGACAGGACCGTATTCAAGCATAGAACCCTTAAATATAGGTCATTCAAAATGCACAATCGGTCATATTTACGGCCCCTTCAGAAGAAAGCATTTTGTCTTCCAGTTTATTTTATCGGGAGAAGGCAGTTTTGAAAGTCCCTACGGCAGTTACACTCCAAAAGAAAACGATATGCTGATAATGCACCGAGGCGACCTTGTTGACTATAGTTGCTATAACGACAACGGCTGGGAAAGTATATGGATAGACTTTAACTGCACCGAAAAATTACCAAACGCTTTTGAAACAGGAGTAATTCACAACGAAAAATTAAGGGATATTTTTTTAGAGTTTCTGACTATAAAAAATATGGAGCACGGGCAAAACGCCTATGCCGTAAGTCTTATATGGAAAATCATATCACTTTTAGATACCGATAAACCCACTTTAAAACACTATAGCAAATATATAACAAATGCGCTTAATTTAATTCACAGGCATTATATTCAAAAAATCAGCGTAAGTAACGTAGCAGAGCATCTTAATTTAAACAGAAGTTACTTTTGCTCTCTTTTCAAAAAGGAAGTAGGCATATCTCCCAAAGAGTATATAGACAATTACAGAATATCCGCCGCCTGTGAAATATTAAAACAATCCACACTCAGCATAAGCGAAATTGCAGAAAAAACCGGTTACGGCGATTTGGCGGCATTTTCAAAAGCCTTTAAAGAAAAAATGAAAATCTCCCCTAAACAATACCGAGAACAGAATAAAAAATAATCCGTCAAACAGGTGTTGCGATTAGGGATGAAATGCCTTAAAAAGCAAATTTTTGCGGCCTAATGTGTTAAAAAGCCACGGTACGCGTCAGCGTTACCGCGGCTTTTCGCCTTTTATACCACTAAAAATTTATCCTTTTAAGGTGCTTTGCAGTTTTGTAAGAATAAATTTGCTTCTATTTCGAAGTTGTAAAAACGCAGTAATACTTTGTGTCTTACAAGGTTTTACAGCAAGAAAGAGTGCAAATTTATCTGAAAAACCAATTAATCCCTAACCGCAACACCCGAAAAGTAGATTATTTTCATTTCAAAGCATTTTTTGTTTTCTTTACTAATAGTCACGTAACTTATATTACCTTCATCAAAACGTTGACAGCAAAGCTTTTCCCCTTCTCTGCATTCTCCCATATAATGCACCTGTATATCGCTTATATCATTTTCAATAAGTTCATCTACGGTGAATAAATCAAGAGCCATTCGTATATATTCTATATTGTTAACATGACGTGACATATCTATATGCTGACTTCTTACTGTCAGTTCATAGAAAGAAATAGCATCTTCGGGGAGTGTAAATTTTTCAAATGCAGTAAGAGGCGCCTCTATTTCGGGAGTCGGCAAACAGGTATCGCTAAGACGTTTTACTCTGTGGGTGTCTTTATCTAATACACACAGCTCCTGTGCGCCCTCTAGCAAAAGATTACCCTCTTTATCATAAGCCTTTGTAATTATATTTACCCTTAGCTTTCCATCATTTATATAATGGGATTTTACATTTATTACTTCTCCCCAACCTGCTCTTTTATGGATACTAAGCTTTGTTTTTGTAACCGCCCAATAAGCATTACATTTTTCACCCAGTCCTTTGTTACCGCAATCATAAACCTCAAAGCCGTCTATCATAGCGTTTTGCAAAAGAAAAAATGACTGGCAGTATCCAAGCCTTATTGTATAGTCGCAGTACTCTGTAGGTATATATACTTTTTTATCGTAAAACATAGTTTTTTCATCCTTTCCGCAATGTAATTATACATTTTTTGAAAAATTTTTCAACTTTTTTTAAAAAACTATTGACAAACCTTTAGAAACATGTATAATTAGATTTAGAATAATTCTAATTCTTAAACAAAGGAGGCGCTCATGTTACTAACCAAACAGCGAAGTCTTATTTTAGACATAGTTAAAAATATGCATGGTCATTTATCGGCTGACGAGATTTATATACTAGCACGAGAGAAAATGCCGGGCATAGCTCTTGCTACTGTATATAACAATTTGAATGCTCTGTATGCCGGCGGTGAAATCGGAAAGGTAAAAATTCCCGATTCTGCTGATTTATTTGACCGCTCCCCCGTCCTTCACGACCATTTAATATGTAAAAACTGCAAATCGGTGAAGGACGTTGTTATTCCCGACTTTTTAGAACATCTAAAAAAAAGCATTGGCGAAGACGTTATTTCATACAACTTAAATCTTGATTATCTATGCAAGAACTGTATAAAAAGTAATTGCTAAATACCGAATATTCGGTTATAATAAAATAAACAATTTTTTTAAAGGAGATAAACTTATGGAACTCAAAGGAACAAAAACCGAAAAAAATTTACAGGCTGCTTTCGCAGGCGAATCTCAGGCAAGAAACAAGTACACCTACTTCGCTTCTGTTGCTAAAAAAGAAGGCTATGAGCAGATTGCAGCTCTTTTCTTAAAGACTGCTGAAAACGAAAAAGAACACGCTAAAATGTGGTTTAAAGAGCTCGGCGGTCTTGGTGACACCGCTGCTAACCTTTTGGCTGCTGCTGAAGGCGAAAACTATGAGTGGACCGATATGTACGATACCTTCGCTAAAGAGGCTGAAGAAGAAGGCTTCACCGCTCTCGCATATAAATTCAGAGCTGTTGCCGCTATCGAAAAGGCTCACGAAGAAAGATATCGCGCACTTCTTAAGAACGTTGAAACCAAAGCTGTATTTGAAAAGAGCAGCGTTACCGTTTGGGAATGCCGTAACTGCGGTCACATCGTAGTAGGTCTTAAGGCTCCTAAGGTTTGCCCCGTTTGCGCACATCCCGAATCTTACTTTGAAGTAAGAAAAGAAAATTATTAATCGAAAGATTTTTAATAACTACCCAAAACTGAATATTACCCGTAAATAAAAACGACCTCTCGGTCGTTTTTATTTTTACTCTATTGAGTGAGCCATTTTTAAAAGGTCTTCTTTGGAGACTTTTTCGCTACATCTAAAGTAATATTCATAAATTCCGTCGCTTTTTAGAAACAGTCTCGTTTGATCATTTGGAATATAAACATAAAGTCCGCCGTTAATTTCTTCGGTAATTGCATTTTCGGTATTCAAGTTTATTTTATTTCCCATAACAAAACTTTGCGAAAACACAAGGGGGACGGTTCTTTAAACACAAGGGGACGGTTCTTTTGTGTGCTAAAACTTTCGCACGATATTTATCAGCCTTCTCCTCGAGGAGAAGCCAACACAGAAGAACCGTCACCTGATTGCCTGTCTCATTCAAATATTATATATTCACAAACAACTAATAATTTATCGCCAGATGAAAAGGTTAATTTTGTTTCGAAACTTTTTTCTATCTTACTTGAAACACCTGAAATGGATTGCAATATTCTTTTCGTTAAAGCATTTTCATTTGAAATTTCAAAATCAAAAATATGCGGAGACCTTCCCCATATTTCACAAGCAGTCATTTCAAATGCAACGACATTACAAAACACCATTTTTTTATATTTCATATGCTTATTATATCCGTCCAACTCGTATTCTACAAATATTTTTTTGGTTGCATAATCATATTTTATTCCACAAAAAACTGCATCGTGGAGATATATTTCTTTTGAATTTATAATCTCACAATTGTTTTTAACGATTTTCATAAAATACTCCTTAAAGAGAGACAAAGGGACGGTTCTCTTGCCTCCTCAATATCTTAAACATTTGTTTCGAACACAAGGGGGAGCGGTTCTTTTGTGTTCTAAAACCAGACTACAAAGGAACGATTCTCTGTGTTCTTTTTGCATTATAATTATATCACATTTATTTTTAGCCTTCAACGTTTTTTCAACCGCTTCTATATATATATATATAAACGAAACAAAAGGGGCGAAATGTGACAAAGAATTTTTAAAAAATAAAAAAATCAGCAGTTTTCACAATTAAAAACTGCTGATTTTGTGGATATTAGTGTTGTTTTACTGCTGTGCTTTAGCCTCTTCTTCGGCTTTTTTCTGAGCCAAAGCTTCATCAATTTCGGGCTTTAATTTAAGCTCTTCCTTTTCGGGATTCTGATAAAGTCTTACCCAGTCAATATAGTAATCAATGGGGAACTGGTCATCATCATTAATTGCCCAGCCGTCAGGTTTCCAACTGCTTCCCTCGGTAAACAGTTCGTTATTAAAGATAATAAACTGGAAGTCATGGAAGCCCATTGTACCGTCGATTACATCATATTTAAAGTTGCCGTTAACAGCATCAATGGGAGTACGCCATTGCTCTTTACCATCTACGAAAAATGCCATATATTCGGGATTCCATTCATAACCGTAAATATGGTATTCATCATTTATGGTTTCGGGTTCGCCCACCTTGTACCATCCTCCGCCAACGGAGCAATGTTTTGAATAACCCCATTTATGAAGAGCAGAAGAAAGTCCGCTGTCATTGGAAAATACTTCAAAAATATCAGCTTCAGCCATCCAAGGAGTAGTCTGGAAAACGGTAGAAGACTGTGTCCAGAAGGAAGGCCATGCGCCGTGACGGTAAGGTGCCTTTCCACGCATTTCAAGATAGCCGTACTTCCAGTTCATAGTGAACTTTGTGGTAAGGCCTTCGCTTAAAGTAAAGGGATGCTCGGGATCGTCGGTACGGTGCGCCTGCATATGAATCTGACCGTTTTCAACACGGCAGTTTTTTTCAGAGTTATCGTAAATTCTGTCTGCAGTACTCATAGTACGATGGAAAACCCACTTATCAGTGTCAATTTTATCACCGTCGAACTCATCGTGCCAAACAAGAACTCTGCCCTTTTTGTAGTACTCAATACCCTGTTCAAGCGCTTCTTTAAGCATTTTTTCGTTATCCATTTTAATTTCCTCCTTCGAGAATTTTTTCTAATTGCATAATAACATATACTGTAACTTAAAACAAGTATTATTTTGAAAAATCACACAAAAAAAGTTGATTTATTTCGCCATAATTTTACATCATAATTTCTTGACATATAAATGTAAATATTATATAATTACTTTGTAATAAAAATACAAGCTTTTTGCAACTGACGGATTAGCGGTTTACCGCATGGGAGCATTAAGTGTTTTATGTCGACCGTCTGGGCAGTTCCGCATTTTTACGGGACTGCCCTGTTTTGTATAAAAGCGGATAGGAGAAAGCTATGAAAAAAGTAGGAATTCTTATGGGAAGCGACAGCGACCTTCCCGTAGTACAAAAAGCTATGGATACTTTAAAAGAACTTAACGTTCCTTTTGAGGTTCACGTATATTCCGCACACCGTACACCCGTACAGGTTAGAGAATTTACCGAAAATGCAAGAGCCAACGGCTTTGGCGCCATTATTTGCGCCGCAGGAAAAGCAGCCCACTTAGCAGGTGCTGTTGCTGCCGCCACCACTCTGCCCGTTATCGGTATTCCCGTTAAGTCCTCTACTCTTGACGGACTTGACGCTCTTCTTTCCACCGTACAGATGCCCTCCGGCATTCCAGTTGCAACCGTTGCAATTGACGGTGCCGCAAACGCAGCACTTCTTGCCGCTCAAATTATTGCTGTAGGTGACGAAGCTTTAGCCAAAAAACTTGACGAGCAAAGAGCAAGTGCAGCCGCTAAGGTGCTTGAGAAAAACGATATTATATCAAAGCAGTATATGTAAACAACCCTTCTCCGATGAAAATCGGAGAATTCGTTGTTTTTAAAAGTATAAAAAATCATATTAAATACCGTCGATTTTAAAAAAATCGGCATGATAAGGAGTAAAATTATGAATAGTAGTTTCAGCGAAAGTTACAAGGCAGCAGGTGTTGATATTACCGCAGGTTACAAATCTGTAGAGCTTATGAAAAAGCACATTGCCCGTACAAAAAATGAAGGTTGTTTAGACGACGTAGGCGGCTTTGGCGGTTGCTTCGGCTTAGACCTTACCGGTATAACCGAGCCCGTTTTGGTAAGCGGTACCGACGGTGTTGGCACAAAAATCAAACTTGCTATGCTTCTTGATAAACACGATACTATCGGTATCGACTGTGTTGCTATGTGCGCAAATGATATTATCTGTTGCGGTGCAAAGCCCCTCTTCTTCCTTGACTATATTGCTTGCGGCAAAAACTTCCCCGAAAAGATTGCCGATATCGTAGGCGGTGTAGCAGAAGGCTGTGTTCAGGCAGGCTGCGCTCTTATCGGCGGTGAAACTGCAGAGCATCCCGGTCTTATGCCCGAAGAGGATTATGACCTTGCAGGATATTGCACCGGTGTTGTTGATAAATCCAAAATACTTGATAAAAACTCCGTTAAGGAAGGCGACGTAATTATCGCTCTTGCTTCTACAGGTGTTCACTCCAACGGTTTCTCTCTTGTAAGAAAGGTATTCGATATTGAAAATGCCGACCTTACCGCTCCCGTTGAAGAGCTTGGCGGCAAGAGTCTTGGCGAAACCCTACTTACCCCCACCAAGATTTACGTTAAGAGTATGCTTGCTCTTATGAAGGAAATTACCGTTAAGTCTGTATCTCACATCACAGGCGGCGGTTTCTATGAGAATATTCCGAGAAGTCTTCCCGAAGGCTTTGGCGCTAAAATCAAAAAGAGCGACGTTAAAGTTCTTCCTATTTTCAAATACATTGAAAAGGTTGGCAACATCCCCGAAAGAGATATGTTCAACACCTTTAATATGGGCGTAGGTATGATCGCCGTAGTAAACAAAGAGGATGCCGAAAAGGCAGTAGAAATCCTTAAAGCAAACGGAGAAGATGCTTACGTAATCGGTGAAATCGTTAAAAGCGAAACAGAGGTAGAGTTATGGTAAAAGCCCGTATAGCTGTTCTTGTTTCGGGCGGCGGCACAAATCTTCAAGCGCTTATCGATGCACAAAAGAGCGGTATTATAAACAGCGGTGAAATCACCCTTGTTATTTCAAACAAGCCCGATGCATTTGCTCTTACACGTGCGAAAAACTTTGGTATTGATACTTTGGTTATCGAGAAAAAGGGCAATGAGCATTTTGAGGACGAAATAATAGACGCCTTAGAAAAAAATCGCACCGATTTAATCGTACTTGCAGGTTTTATGTGTATTTTAAGTGAAAAATTCACTAAGAAATACGAAAACCGTATATTAAATGTACACCCTTCTCTTATTCCTTCCTTCTGCGGTGAAGGTTTTTACGGCCTTAAGGTTCACGAAGCCGCATTAAGCTACGGAGTTAAGGTTACGGGCGCAACGGTACATTTTGTAAACGAAATTCCCGACGGCGGTAAAATCATTCTTCAAAAGGCTGTTGCCGTCGAAGAGGGTGACACCCCCGAAATTTTACAAAAACGCGTTATGGAACAGGCTGAATGGAAAATTCTTCCCGAAGCCGTTGAAAAAATCAGCAAAACCTTCGTAAAGGAGCAATAATTATGAGCAATATTTTTAATCTTGAAAATCTTCTTAAAGAAAATTCTTATCCCGGCAGAGGTATCGTTATAGGCAAATCTGCTGACGGAAAAAGTGCACTTATTGCTTATTTCATTATGGGCAGAAGTGAAAACAGCCGTAACCGTATTTTCGAAGAATTCGAAAACGGTATGCGTACAAAGGCTTTTGACGAAAGCAAACTTACCGACCCAAGCCTTATAATTTATAATCCTTATCTTGCATACGGTGATATTGATATCATTACCAACGGTGACCAGACCAACACCATTTATGATTTTGTTACAAATGATGCAAGTGATCCTTTCGCATTCGAGGCTGCTCTTAACACCCGTGAGTTCGAGCCCGATGCTCCTAACTTTACTCCCAGAATTTCAGGTATATGCTACTATGATTTTGACAAAGCAGATTTTACCTATAAAATGTCTATTTTAAAGAGTGCCGACGGAAATCCCGATGCTTGTCAGAGATACACCTTCTCTTATTCTCCCATTCAGAGCAAAGGTCATTTCATTCACACCTATAAGTGTGACGGCAATCCCATTCCTTCCTTCTACGGCGAACCCGAAGCAGTTGTTCTTCCCAACACCGCACAGGATTTAGCCGATATGGTATGGAACAGCCTTAATGAAGACAATAAGGTTTCCCTTTTCGTTCGTCAGGTTTCTCTCGAAACAGGCGAAGCAACTAACATCATTATAAATAAGAATAAATAATTTGGAGGCTACTATGAAAGAGTTCGAACTTAAATACGGTTGTAACCCCAACCAGAAACCCGCAAAAATATTTATGCACGACGGAAGTGAGCTTCCTATTGAAATTTTAAACGGACGTCCCGGCTACATCAACTTCCTTGATGCTTTTAATTCCTGGCAGCTTGTAAAGGAACTTAAAGAAGCACTTGGTATGCCTGCAGTTACTTCCTTTAAGCACGTTAGCCCCACCTCTGCCGCTATCGGTCTTCCCCTTTCCGATAAACTTAAAAAGGCTTGTTTTGTTGACGATATTGAAGGTCTTGACGAGTCTCCCCTTGCCTGTGCTTATGCAAGAGCAAGAGGTACCGACAGAATGTGTTCCTTTGGTGACTGGGTAGCGCTTAGCGACGTTTGTGACGTTACTACCGCTCTTATGATTAAAAGAGAGGTAAGCGACGGTATTATTGCTCCCGGCTACGAGCCCGAAGCTCTTGAAATCTTAAAATCCAAGAGAAAAGGCACCTATAATATTGTAAAAATTGACCCTGATTTTGTTCCTGCTCCCATTGAGCACAAGCAGGTTTACGGCATTACCTTTGAACAGGGCAGAAACGAGTTCAAGATAAACAAAGAACTCCTTTCAAACATTGTTACCGACAAAAAGGAAATGCCCGAAAGCGCAATAAGAGATCTTATTATTTCTCTTATTACCCTTAAATACACTCAGTCTAACTCTGTATGCTTTGCTGTTGACGGACAGGCTATCGGTGTTGGCGCAGGTCAGCAGTCACGTGTTCATTGTACCCGTCTTGCAGGCGGTAAGGCTGATACTTGGTTCTTACGTCAGCACGACAAGGTATTAAACCTTCCCTTTAAGGATACTCTTGGCAGACCTGACAGAGACAACGTTATCGACGGTTACATTAACCAGAACGAAGAGGACGTTTGCGCAGACGGAAACTGGCAGAAGTACTTTACCACTCAGCCCGAACGCTTCACTATGGAAGAGCAGAGAGCTTATCTTGACTCTATCAGCGGTGTAGCACTTGGCAGTGACGCTTTCTTCCCCTTTGATGATAATATTGAACGCGCTAAGAAGAGCGGTGTTTCCTATATTGCAGAACCCGGCGGTTCTATAAGAGACGACGTTGTTATTGATTGCTGTAACAAATACGGAATCTCTATGGCATTTACCGGTATGAGACTTTTCCACCACTAATAATCTATAGGAGATAAAAATATGAAAGTTGCTGTTATTGGTAGCGGCGGAAGAGAGCATACCATTATTAAGAAATTAAAGGAAAGCGCAAAAATTGATGAAATTTTTGCTATTCCCGGAAACGGCGGTATGAAAGAAGCCACTCTCGTTCCCATTCCCGTTACTCAGATTGATGAAATTTGCAATTTTGCAAAAGAGAATAAAATCGACTACGTTGTAGTTGCTCCTGATGATCCGTTGGTTGCAGGTATGGTTGATGCTTTAAACAGCGTTGGAATTGCCTGCTTTGGTCCAAACAAGGATGCCGCAATTATCGAAGGCAGTAAGGTTTTTTCAAAAAATCTTATGAAAAAGTACGGTATCCCCACCGCCGCTTACGGTGTATATAACAATATGGAAGAAGCTCTTGAATATATTAAAACCGCTCCCCTTCCCACCGTTATTAAGGCTGACGGACTTGCGCTCGGCAAGGGCGTAATTATTGCCGAAACAAGAAAAGAAGCAGAGGATGCTATTCATTCAATTATGGAGGACAAAATCTTCGGTGCTTCGGGCAATAACATTGTTATCGAAGAATTCCTTACCGGCCCCGAGGTTTCGGTTCTTGCCTTTACAGACGGCAAAACCCTTGTTCCCATGGTTTCCGCTATGGACCATAAACGCGCTAAAGACGGTGATATGGGACTTAACACAGGCGGTATGGGTACTATTGCTCCCAATCCTTATTACACAGATGACGTAGCAAAGGTTTGTATGGATGAAATCTTCATTCCCACCATACGCGCTATGGAAAAGGAAGGCCGCACCTTTAAAGGCTGTCTCTTCTTCGGTCTTATGATTACCGAAAACGGTCCCAAGGTTATTGAATACAACTGCCGTTTCGGTGATCCCGAAACTCAGGTTGTGCTTCCTTTACTTGAAAGCGACCTTTTTGAAATTATGTTAGCCTGTACCAACGGCACTCTTCACGAATGTGATGTTAAATTTAAAGATGCCGCCGCTTGCTGTGTTGTTATGGCAAGTGAAGGATATCCCCAGAAATATCAGAGCGGCTTCCCCATTACCGTTGACAGCGATATTGAGGCTACCGTAATATATGCGGGTGCTAAAAAGGACGGAGATACCGTTCTTTCCGCAGGCGGAAGAGTTTTAGGAGTGAGCGCAGTTGCTCCCGACCTTAAAGCCGCCATTGAAAAGGCATACAAAGAAACCGAAAAGGTTCACTTTGAAAATGCATACAAGCGAAGTGACATTGGTGCAAGAGCACTTAAAGCATTAAAATAATAGGATGGATAGATTATGGTTTACCGCATTTATGTAGAAAAAAAAGCAGGTCTTGCCGGTGAAGCTGATTCTCTTTTAGGTGATATCCGCTCATTCTTAGGCATCAAATCTGCCGAAAGCGTCAGAGTACTTAACCGCTATGACGTTGAAAATATTGAAGAAGAGCTCTTCAAAAAATGTATCAGTACAGTTTTCTCCGAGCCTCAGCTTGATGACACCTATGATGAATTAAACTATGCTGACGGTGCATTCTGTTTTGCAGTTGAATATCTCCCCGGTCAGTTTGACCAGCGCGCTGACTCTGCCGCACAGTGTATTCAGATTATTTCAAAGGCTGACCGTCCCGACGTTCGTACTGCAAAGGTTTATATTATTGAAGGAAATTTAAGTGACGAGGAAAAAGCCGCTATCAAGAAGCATCTTATCAACCCCGTTGAAAGCAGAGAAGCTTCTCTTAGCACAGTTTCCACCCTTAAGCGTGAATACGAAATTCCTACCACCGTTCGCACTCTTGACGGCTTTAATGCTTTAGATGAAGACGGTCTTAAGGAATTCTTAAAGGAAAACGGACTTGCTATGGACCTTGACGACCTTAAATTCTGTCAGAGTTACTTTAAAAGTGAGGACAGAGACCCCACAATCACCGAAATCAAAATGATTGACACCTATTGGTCTGACCATTGCCGTCACACCACCTTCCTTACCACCATTGACGAAGCTAAATTCGAGGATGAACTTTTACAGAAAACCTTTGAAGAATATCTTGATGTAAGAAAAGAACTCGGCAGAACCAAGCCCATAAATCTTATGGACATAGGTACTATTGCCGCTAAATACTTAAAGAAACAAGGAAAGCTGGATAGACTTGACGAGTCCGAAGAAATCAATGCTTGTACCGTTAAGATCGACGTTACTATCGACGGCAAAAAAGAGCCTTGGTTACTTCTCTTTAAGAACGAAACCCACAATCATCCCACCGAAATTGAACCTTTCGGCGGTGCCGCTACCTGTATAGGCGGTGCTATCCGCGATCCCCTTTCAGGCAGAAGCTACGTTTATGCCGCTATGCGTGTAACTGGCGCAGGCAATCCCCTTGCAAGTCGTAAAGATACCTTAGAGGGTAAACTTCCTCAGAGAAAAATAGTTACTACCGCTGCTGCAGGATACAGCTCCTACGGTAACCAGATCGGACTTGCTACAGGTCAGGTTGACGAAATTTATCACGACGGTTATACCGCTAAGCGTATGGAAATCGGTGCTGTAGTAGGCGCCGCTCCCGAAGAAAACGTAAGACGCGAAGTTCCCTGTGACGGTGACGTTATCATACTTCTCGGCGGCAGAACAGGCCGTGACGGTTGCGGCGGTGCTACAGGTTCTTCAAAATCTCATACCATTGAATCTCTTGAAAGCTGCGGCGCAGAGGTTCAAAAGGGTAATGCTCCCGAAGAAAGAAAGTTACAGCGACTTTTCAGAAGAAAAGACGCTACCCGTCTTATCAAGCGTTGTAATGACTTTGGCGCAGGCGGTGTTTCGGTTGCTATCGGTGAACTTGCCGACGGTATTGAAATTAATCTTAACGCTGTTCCCAAGAAGTACGACGGTCTTGACGGTACTGAACTTGCAATCAGTGAGTCTCAGGAAAGAATGGCTGTTGTTGTTGAAAAGGAAAACGTTGATAAGTTTATCGCTCTTGCAAATGAAGAAAACCTTGAAGCAACTGTAGTTGCAACAGTAAAGGCTGAACCCAGACTTGTTATGTACTGGAACGGCAAGGATATAGTTAACATCAGCAGAGAATTCCTTAATTCCAACGGCGCTGAAAAGCATATTAATATAGCTCCCGCTAAAATTGAAAACTTTGACAAGAAAATCGAAGGCTCCTTCACCGAAAATTACGAAAAAATCGCAAGTGACCTTAATATCTGTTCAAAGCGCGGTCTTAGTGAGCGTTTCGACTCAACCATAGGCGCAGGTACAGTACTTATGCCCTTTGGCGGAAAATATCAGCAAACTCCTATTCAGGCTATGGTAAACAAGGTTTCTGTTGAAAACCGCCACACCGACACCTGTTCTCTTATGGCTTGGGGCTACAACCCCTTTATTACCGAAAAGAGCCCCTATCACGGCGCTTATATGGCTGTTGTTGAATCTGTATGTAAGCTTATTGCCGCCGGCGCTTCCTTTAATGAAGTTTATCTTACCTTCCAGGAATACTTTGAGCGTCCCGGTAAGGATGCAAAGCGTTGGGGCAAACCTCTTGCAGCGCTTCTCGGCGCTTTCAAAGCGCAGAAGGAACTCGGCATTGCCGCTATCGGCGGTAAGGACTCTATGAGCGGTACATTTGAGCACATTGACGTTCCCCCTACCCTCGTTTCCTTTGCTGTTACCACCGAGCAGGTTGAAAGCATTGTTTCTCCCGAATTCAAAAAAGCAGGAAGCAAGGTAGTTCTTCTTACCTGCAAATATAACAAGGACAACCTTCCCGATCCCGCTTCTCTTATTGAGCTTTTCGCCAAGGTAAGAAAGCTTGTTGATGAAGGCAAGGTTAATGCAATTTACACCCCCGGAATCGGCGGTATTGCAGAAGCTGTTATGAAAATGGCTATCGGTAATAAGATAGGCTTTAAATTTGCAGATTATATCAACATTGAAGATATTTTCGCATACAGCTATGCTTCCTTTGTAGTTGAACTTAAAGATGACACCGAAATCGGTACCGTTCTCGGTTATACCACTAATGAAGCAAAGCTTGTTCATAAAGACGAAGTTGTTGACCTTGACGCTCTTCAGGAAACCTATGAAAACGTTCTTGAAAAGGTTTATCCCTGTAACATTGACCACAAAAACGAAGCACCCGAGAAGTTCTCCTTTAGCGCTAAAGAGTATGCTAAGCCTAAATTCAGCGTTGCTCGTCCTAAGGTGCTTATCCCCGTATTCCCCGGTACTAACTGTGAATACGATACTGCAAAAGCTCTGTCTTCCGCAGGGGCTGAGCCTGAAATCTTCGTTATAAACAACCTTTCTGCACAGAGTGTTGCTGACTCGGTTGATACCTTTGCTAAGAAGATGAGAGAGTCTCAGATAGTATTTATCCCCGGCGGTTTCTCAGGCGGTGACGAACCCGACGGTTCCGGTAAGTTTATTACTGCATTCTTTAGAAACCCCGCCATTATGGAAGAGGTTAACGAGCTTCTTAATAACCGTGACGGTCTTATGGCAGGTATCTGTAACGGCTTCCAGGCTCTCGTTAAGTTAGGTCTTGTTCCTTTCGGCAAGATTATTGACACCGACGAAACCTGTCCTACCCTTACCTATAACACCATTGGCAGACACCAGTCACGTCTTGTTCAAACCCGTATTGCTTCCAACAAGTCTCCTTGGCTTATGGAAACTCAGGTTGACGATATTTACACCGTTCCGATTTCTCACGGTGAAGGCCGTTTCCTTGTTAGCGATGAACTTGCAAAGAAACTTGCAGAAAACGGACAAATTGCTACACAGTATGTTGATCTTAGCGGTAATCCCACCGCAGATATTCGCTTTAATCCCAACAACTCCTGCTTTGCTATTGAAGGTATCACAAGTCCCGACGGCAGAGTCCTTGGTAAGATGGGTCACAGCGAGCGTATCGGAAACGGACTTTATAAAAACGTTGACGGAAACTTTGATATGGGTATGTTCCGCAGCGCTGTTAAATACTTTAAATAAGAGGTGCTTAATATGAAAAGCGATATTGAAATTGCTCAGGAAGTCGAGCTTCGTCCTATAACTGAAATTGCCACAACTGCAGGTATTCCTGATGAAAAACTTGAACAGTACGGCAAATATAAGGCAAAAATTGATTTATCACTCCTTAAGGATGAATCCCGTGAAAACGGTAAACTTATTCTTGTTACCGCTATTAACCCCACCCCTGCAGGCGAAGGCAAAACCACTACTACCATAGGTCTTGCCGACGCTATGCGTGCAACCGGCAGAAACGTAGTAGTTGCTCTTCGTGAGCCCTCTTTAGGCCCTGTATTCGGTGTTAAGGGCGGTGCTGCAGGCGGCGGATATGCTCAGGTTGTACCAATGGAAGATATTAACCTTCACTTTACAGGCGACTTCCACGCTATCGGCGCTGCAAACAACCTTCTTGCCGCAATGCTCGATAACCACATTCATCAGGGAAATGCTCTTGGCATTGACGTAAGACGCATCACCTGGAAGAGATGTGTTGATATGAATGACCGTCAGCTTCGTTTTGTAACAGACGGTCTTGGCGGCAAGGTTAACGGTGTTCCCAGAGAGGACGGCTTTGATATTACCGTAGCAAGTGAAATTATGGCTGTTCTTTGCCTTTCCAATTCCATTACCGATTTAAAGGAAAGACTCTCTAAGATTATCGTAGGCTATACCTATGACGATAAACCTGTTACTGCAGGTCAGCTTAATGCTCAAGGCGCTATGACCGCACTGCTTAAGGATGCTTTAAAGCCCAACCTTGTACAAACCTTAGAGGGCACTCCTGCTCTTGTTCACGGCGGCCCCTTCGCTAACATTGCTCACGGTTGCAACTCTATTATCGCCACAAAAATGGCAATGAAGTTGGGCGACTATGCAATTACCGAAGCAGGCTTTGGCGCTGACCTCGGTGCTGAAAAGTTCCTTGATATCAAGTGCCGTTTCGGTGGTCTCAAACCCAGCGCAGTTGTTCTTGTTGCTACTATCCGCGCTCTTAAGATGAACGGCGGAGTTGCAAAAACCGACCTTAAGGAAGAAAATCTTGAAGCGCTCGAAAAGGGTATGCCTAACCTTATGCGTCACGCAAGTAACATTAAAAACGTTTATAAGCTTCCCTGTGTGGTTGCTGTTAACCGCTTCCCCACAGATACCGATGCCGAAGTTCAGCTTGTTATTGACAGTTGCGCCAAGCTTGGTATAAAGGCTATTTGTTCTAAGGTTTGCGCCGAAGGTTCTAAGGGCGGTATTGAACTTGCTGATGAAGTTGCCCGTCTATGTGAGACCGATAACGATTTCACCTTCTGCTATGAAGACAATCTTTCAATTGAAGATAAGATTCGCGCTATAGTTACCAGAATTTACGGCGGTGACAACGTAATCTTTGCTCCTGCCGCTAAAAAGGAAATCGCAAAGCTGACTGAACTCGGTTTCTCCAATATGCCCGTTTGTATGGCAAAAACACAGTACAGCTTCTCCGACGATATGACAAAGTTAGGCGCTCCCACAGGCTTTGATATTACAGTTCGTAATATTAAGGTAAGCGCAGGCGCAGGCTTCATAGTTGCTCTTACAGGCGACATTATGACAATGCCTGGACTTCCCAAGGTTCCCGCCGCAGAAAAAATCGACGTTGACGAAAACGGAGTAATCAGCGGTCTGTTCTAAAGACAAAAAAATTAACCCGAAGGAATTTAATCCTTCGGGTTTTTTGTTTTTAAAATCCGTGAACGGCTGAGGAATGGAGAACCTCTTTATATTCAATTTCTTCTTCTATATTAAGAAGCGGTTTTATGCTCTCAATTACCTGCATTGTGAATGCCTTTGTTCCCATACTTGTATAGTAGTGAACACCGTCGGAATGTGCTTCCTCTGGAAGTGCTTTAGATACTGCATTAAGGTCATCCACCAAAAATCCGTGTTTTTTTACAACCCTTACAGCCACCTCGTTATATGCGTCAATTTCGCTGTTATAACGGCAGAAAATATTTTTATTCAGTCTATGCTCAAGCACCTTTGTAGAGGTTGCAAAAACGATTTTCGCCTCAGGGAACAAAAATTTCATACGAGTGCATATTCTGTCAATGAAATATTCATACACATCAATAGGGGTATTAGGCTCCTCACCAAATTGACGGAGACAGTCCCAAAGACCGCAATTCCAATGTATAACGTCAATTTGTTCGCCTTTATAATGATCTCTGTCATCACTTAATGTACGCAAGGTATAAGCCGCAAAACGTGCGCTGTCAGCAGGATATACTACCTCAGCCTTTCCCTCTAAGGAAGCCTTTACCGACATAGCATAACCGCCCCTTATAGAGTCACCGAGTAACAATACTTTTTTCATTTTTATCACTCCTTCGAGGTTATTTTAAAGGAAAATAAAAATTATTTCAATAGCAAATCGTACAAAAAATTTTCAAATCGTACAAATTTACAAAATTTCTTGGGCATCCGCTATTATACCGTAATCTGCATAATCAAATATAGGAGCATCTTTGTCCTTATTTATGGCAATTACAGTACCCGAACGCTTCATTCCTTCTATATGGTGAACTGCGCCCGAAATACCTACTGCTACATATACTGCAGGGCTAACAGATTTTCCCGTAAGGCCTATTTGATTTTCATAGGGCATAACGTCAGCATCAACCGCACCGCGACTTGCGCCCATTTCTGCGCCGTATTTTTCGGCAAATGTGAAAACCTTTTCCTTAAAATGTACCGCTCCAAGTCCTAAAGCGACCATCATATCAGCGCCCTCGGTATCAACAGTTCTTACGGTTGCCATTTGAGGTCTTGTCTCGCAAGAAATTTTAGCAATAATATTGCCCGAAAAAGCAGGACGGTACATAAAAAGATTATCCCCGTCGGTTTCAAGGGCGGTACAGTCGGCGCAAAGTCCCGTCTTAAGCAAAGCTGCCACCTGAGGCGCTGTAGCTTTACTGTATGAATCACTTGCCCAAAGCACCACCGACGGATTTTCTTTTCTGATTAAATCGGCAATGTTTTTTGCAGTATCAGGCTCTATAACGCGAATATTATCGCTGATTGTTTCAGCCATTTCACGCGGCTTTTCGCCAATAATCCACACTTCATTAAGTTTCTTTTCGCTAAGCTCTTTCTTCTTTAGTCGCGCCCTTCCCTTTTCTCTCGCATCATTTATAACGCTATGGAGTTTATCGGGAGTAATAAAGGTGCATTTTCTTCTGCCCTCCTCATTTTCAAAGGTCTTAAGCACCTTTGTAGGAGAGCCCTTTAAACCGCATCTTGAAATATCTGCATCAAGGTCAGCAGCACTTAAAGTGATAACCTCGCCCACCTTTGAACGTATAGAGGGAAAACGCAGAGAGCAAAAACGTTCAACCGTAATAAGCGCAGGATAATCCACAGTCCTTGCGCCCTCGTCTCTTGTTTTACAGGTGATTTTGCCATTCGTTTCAATAATATCGAGAACATTGGTTATAAGATTAAGTCCTGCAGTTATAGCCAAAGACGGACCTGTTTGCGCAGTATCGCCGTCAATAGTCTGTCTGCCGCAAATAACAAGGTCAGGCTCTATTTTTTTTACAGCAAGACTTAAGGTATAAGCCGTCGCAAGAGTATCAGCCCCTGCAAAAGCCCTATCATTTAAAAGATAGGCTTTTTTTGCGCCGAGGCGGGTTAAAGAAAGGAGCATTTCCTTGCTCTTTTCGGGCGCCATACTAAGAAGTATTACTTCATCATCAGCGCCCTTTATTCTTAGCGCCGCTTCATAAGCTACCGCATCAAAGGGATTAAGTTCTCCGTTTTGCGCTTGTTTTACACATACTAATATCTTCATATTTCTCTTTTATCGTAAATAGGAGCAAGAGCATCATGAATAGCTACGTACTCTTCGAAAAGTTTTTCGTATTTTTCGGTATTTTCCTTTATAGGCTTTGTTACGCCTATAGGCTTAATACACTTTTTAACCGCTTCTTCAGCAGAAGCGAAAACGCCCACAGCCACGCCTGCAAGCATAGCAGAACCCAAAGAAGAATCACTGCTTTCGGTAAGGGTTAATTCCATATCAAGACAGTCAGCGGTTATCTGACGCCATAGGTCACCCTTTGCGCCGCCGCCTATAATAGTGCCCTTTTCACCAACTTCAATTCCGATTTCCTTTAAGGTCTTTTTGGAATGAAGGAGTGAAAGCGCAACACCTTCAAGAACACTTCTTGTAAAATGACCTTTGGTATGGGTAGCGCGAATTCCCGTAAAGCTTCCGCAAAGAAGCGGATCTGCGTAAGGAGTAAGCTCACCGTTAATATAGGGGTGGTAAATAAGACCTTCACAGCCTATGGGAACCTTTTCGGCTCCTACGTTTAATTCGTTATAGTTACCGCCGAAGGTATCTCTGTACCAACGGTAAGAGGATGCCGCCGCCTTTGTAGCAGTACCGGGATACCAAAGTCCCCCAGTAATATGGGAATAGTTTACAAGATGCTGATGGGGATAGGGCTTATCGGTAATTACACACACTCTGCCTGCAGTAGCAAGTTTAACAGTAACGTCTCCTTTATTTACTGCACCCGAAGCAAAAACCTCCATAACCGTGTCGGTAGTACCGCAAATTACGGTTGTACCCTCTTTGAGTCCCGTTTGCTTTGAAGCTTCTTTGGTAACCGTTCCGATAATGTCGGTAGGAGCTTTTACAGCGGGTAAAATATTTACGTCCAGCCCGATTAAATCACAAAGCTCCTTTGACCAAGTCATAGTATTGCAATCAAAAAGCATGCTGCCCTGAGCATCAATATAATCGGTGCAATAAACACCCGTTAAAGTATAGCGGATATAATCCTTTTCGAAGAAAACCGAACCGATTTTATCAAAAATTTCGGGTTCATTTTCTTTAACCCAAAGAATTTCGGGCATAGTCCAGATAGTATCGGGCTTATGAAAACTTTTTGAGAATATAAAATCTCCGTAGTTATCCTTTAAATATTTAGCCTGTTTACGAGAACGTGTATCGGTCCAATGGATAGCATTTCTAAGGGGTTTATAATCTTTATCACAAAGAAGTGCCGTATGGGTAGCTGAGTCAATGGAAACAGCAAGAATATCCGATGCATCAATACCGCTTTTTTTAAGTAGTGCATTAATATTTTCATTAAGTGCATTGCACCAATCCGCAGGGGATTGTTCACAAGCGCCAAGTACAGGATAATAGGTAGGATATTCGGCAGAACTTTCTGCAACGATAGTACCCTGTGTATCAATAAGTGTTGCCTTTGACGAACCGCCGCCAAAGTCAATTCCAAGCAAATATTTCATTATTATTCACCTATAATTTCGATGTTTTCTCCGCTAACACCGGCAACCACACCTCTTGCTATTAAGGGAGCGTTTTCGGTATGAGCAATTATCCATTTGTTTTTGCGGAACATAAGGGGATTTTCGGCAGGTTCTTTATCCAGCGGAGTGTTAGTGCCTTCAGGCAAAGCCACAACGCAGCCGAATCCGCTTTTTGTTACCTGACACGGACAAAAATGTAAGGAAGTGGCATATACTTCTATAATTTCGCCTTTTTCCACAAAGAACACCTTTGCGCAAGATGAATCAATTTTACCGTCCCTCATATCGCTTCTTTTAGCAAGAATTAAAATAAGGTCTGTAACGGCAATATTCACTTCACTGCTTGTGTGCCATTCAAATGCATTAAGGAAACTGCTATGACCATAGCAATAGCCTATTTGCGCTTTTAATTCGCCAAAGCATTTTTCGGTAATTTCCTTTGCTATCTGAAGTTTTTCAAAAGCATCGCTGGATGCTTCATAAACACTGCCTTCTTCGGGGAAAGTATATTCCTGAGCCGCTTTTATAATTTCAGAGGTATCAAATCCCGAAAGCTTCTCACCAAACTCTGAAAATTCTTTATCACGGGTAGTATATATCTTTATATGAGGATTAAGTCCTCTTATTTTTTCAATAGTCATTATTCTTCACCTATGTAAGTAATGGTGTGGGTTGCTGTATAAATTTCGCCCTTAGCTAAAGCAGTAATACCTTCCTTGTGAGCAAGATTATAATCGCTGTGGAAATCATCGGGAATACCGCTCCATGGCTCAACGCATATAAAGGGTGCGCCGTGGGGATGCCATAAAACAAGATAAGGAGCATCGGGGAAATCAACCTTAATGCATTTTCCTTTTCTGCGGTTACGAAGAAGAAGGCTCTTGGATTTTACTTCCTTAAACACAAGGCAATCCACAAGGAAATACTTATCGTAAAGAGGAAGAACGTTAGTATTTTTGATAATAGGCAATGTGTGATCCTGCAAAAGTGTGCCGTCAACCATCACGCTGTTTAAGGTTTCTTTTTCAGGGAACACAATATCGTAATCCTCAATACCCTCGGGGGTGTAGTAGGCTTCGTGAGAACCAATGGCAAAATACATAGTATTCTCCCCAGCATTCTTAACCTCATACTTAAGGGTAAGGGCATCGTTTTCAATATTATAGATAAGGCGGAGTTCAAACTCAAAGGGATACATTTTTCTGCTTTCCTCATTAGCCTTTAAGCAGAAAACAGCATTTGTATCGTCAGCCTTTTCAACGGTGAAAAGCATATTTCTGCCAAAACCGTGTTTAGGAAGAATGTACTCTTTTCCTTCATAAATAAATTTATCATCCTTAAGTCCGCCGCAAATGGGGAACATAAGGGGCGCAGTAGCCTTCCAAATCTGAGGGTCAGCCTGCCACATATATTCTATATCATTTTTCTTTACGCTTCTTATCTGAGCGCCCATTTCGTCTATTAAAACGGTCAATACTTCATTTTTTAGAGTAATCATAATTATACCTCACGATGCCGAAAAGCCGTACTCTAAGTACGGCTTTGGCTATGTTTTATTATCTGTTTGCTATCCAATCGTGTTCAGGGTCGTTGCTTCTGTTAAAGCCCTGATAATCGCCTGCCATAAGCCATAAGAAATATGTCTGATAGCCGGGGGTTGCAACTGTGGTGTGGTAGCCTTTGGGGAATTCAACCAGCTCGTCATTCTTTACTCTGTAAGCTTCGTCGATTTCGCCGTCAGCAGTATAAAGACACTGCACACCAAAGCCCTGCTCGGGATCAAAGAGGAAATAATAAATTTCTTCTGCAATACACTCTACAGGCATATTGTCTTCATCGTGTTTATGAGGGGGAAACCTGCCCAGTTACCTTCGGTTACGTATGCTTCACCAATGGTAAGCACCTTAGCGTTAGAATTGCCGTCAATTATAAAGCTTGTTTCTCTCTGGAAGGGAACTTCGCCGAGAAGCTTTAATACAACGTGGTCTTCTCTAAGTACCTGAGGCTCGGTTTTTTCCTTAACAGGAGTAGCGCAAACAGCAATCTTTATATGGTCAATTGCAGTAATGGTAAGCTCCTGATTTATAGGCATATAAAAGCTTTCTGCCTTTCTGTTTTCAAAAACAGTCATTCTGTTACCAATGTTTTCCCATTTGGTATCACCAAAGGAAACGTCACAATGGCCCTGTAGCATAATGAAAGCAGTTTCTTTATCTTCGGTATTAAAGTTAAGAGACATTCCTGCATCAAGCTCAATAATACCAAATTCAAGTTTTTTAAGACTGCACTCGCCTATTTTACAAATGGGAGTATAGCCGATAGCGGGTTTATAGGATTTTTTAAAGTTCATAATTTTTCTCCTTTAAAAAAGATTTAACGGTATCAAAAGAAGGAACACTTTCTCTTGCGCCGTAGCCTGTGCATTTAATGGCAGATACTGCGCTGGAGAAGATACAAGCCTTCTTATAGTCGTATCCCTTGCAAAGAGCAGCCGCAAAAGCGCCATGGAAAACGTCACCGCTTCCGTTGGAGTCAACAGCTTTTACAAGGAATGCAGGATATTCGAAGAATTCTTTACCGTCATAAAGAAGTCCGCCCTTCTTACCTCTTGTAATAACAACAACCTTGGGATTATACAGTTCAAAAAGCTTAGTAGCTGCATCCTTTACGTCCTCGGTTTTTGTATGACCTAGAGCGAATTCCTCAGAAGGAATCATAACATCAGTAAGTTTTAAAAGACGCTCAACACCCTGATAAAGACCTCCGCAGTCGTAAAGTACTGTAGTGCCGTTTTCACGGGCTACCTTACAGCCTTCTTCAGCGGCATCCATTTCATTGCCGTCTATCATAAGCACCTGAGCATTTTTTATAGCTTCGCATTTTTTATCATCAAGCTTTAATGGAGGAAGATTTCCTTTATCAAATACACAGGTTCTGCTGGCAGAATCTTCAGCAAGCCAGATTACAGAAGTAAAGGAACGGTAACCGTCGATAAGGTCGATATTATCTACGTTTACGCCATACTTGATAAAATCATCCTTTAAAAATCTTCCGCCGTTATCGGTTGAAAGTACTCCGATATATGCAGCACTTTCCGAAAGCTTAGAAGCGGCAACAATGCCTGTTGCAGTAGGGCCGCCCCCTGCAATTTTACTTGAGGTGGCGCGAAGCTTGGTATCTTCTTGAGGATAATTGGGCACTGTAATGAGGGTATCCATTACACAAGCGCCGATTCCGACGATTTTACTCATATCTTACGCCTTTCCGTCTGCACCAACAAGTTTAATCTTGTCAAGAGCCAAAGCCTTAACAGACTCAATAGCGGGTTTCATAAAGAGGTCAACTGCAAGACTTCTCTTAGGATCATTAAGGGAAGCAAGAGTACCGTCGGCAAATGCACAGCACACGTCTGTACCAATGTTCATCTTTCTGATACCTGCATTAATAGCGGCTTTAACCTGATCGTCAGGAATACCGGAACCGCCGTGAAGAACAAGGGGAATACCGCCTGTTGCTTCTCTAATATTCTTAATACGTTCAATATCAAGACAAGGAGTCTTTTTATAGTGACCGTGAGCATTACCAACCAAAACAGCAAGAGCGGTTACGCCTGTTTTCTTAACGTACTCAGCAGCTTCAGCGGGATCGGTATATTCTTCCATAGCATCGTCATTTACGCTTCCTACGTGACCGAGTTCACCTTCAACCTGAACGTCAACGGTATCGCAAATTTCAACTATATGCTTTGTATTTTCTACATTTTCCTCAAAGGGATGAACGCTTCCGTCATACATAATACCGCTTGCGCCCCAACGAAGAGCTCTCTGAACTGCAAGTTCATGAGGGCCGTGGTCAAGGTGGAAGCATACGGGAACACTTGCTTTTTCGGCAGCAGCGCGGATAACGGGAGCAAGGTAGTAACCAACCTCTTCCATAAGAAGACGGGGATAAACCTGAATAATAACGGGAGCCTTTAATTCTTCGGCAGCGGCAATAACGCCCATAACGGTTTCAATATTATAGGTATTAAAAGCAGGGATACAGAAGTTTCCCTTCTCTGCCATATCAATTATAGTTTTAAAATTAACTAACATTTTTATCACCTTAAAAACGGAGCAAATCCGCATTTAATTGCGGATTATACTCCAAAATTCATTTAGCCTAAAATAAGATCTTCGATAGAAAGGATTTCTACGTCGCTTTCTACGGATTTTAAAGATACGTATTCGCTGACAGAAGCTGTAACAATTGTATCTGCATTTACGCATTTTGCGTTGAAGATACGAGCAAGAGCAACCTTATCCATAACGTCAGGCATCCACTCACGCATAAGAATGTTACCTGCCCACATAGTGTCTTTTCTGTTGCAGAGCATTTCTTCGCAAACAGCGTAAGCATTAATAATTTCTCTTGCTTCTTCTGTTTCGAGAAGGTCACGGGAAAGCTGGAAGGGATCCTGATAAACAACCTTTTTACCGCTGTTTGAAGCTACTAATGCTCCATCTTTAATAAGTGCGGCAACAAAGGAAGTAAAGGTCTTAACTTCAGCAGTAAGAGCGATATCCCATTCCTTATATTCGCGCTTTAATACCTTAGCATCCTGAGGATCGTATGCAACAACGGTCTTGAAGCCGTTAAGAGCCTTCGCGCAGTTATTCATAACTTCCTTGGTTTCGTTAGCAGCGCTGATAAGATATTCAAGCTGAGCGCCGCTGTTTGCTTCGTTTTCAAGTACGGTGAAGTCAACGCCTGCTTTTTCAAGAACCTTGATAGCCTTTACAGCGCAATCGGGTGCTTTGTAGATAGCGTCAGCGCCGAGGAAAAGAAGAATATCGGTCTTAGCAGAATGGTTAGCAATAGCCTTTTTGAGTTCTGCATCAATTTCGGTAATGCCGTAAGCGTTACCCTTTTCAAGACAGTTATCAACCAATACGTTTATGTATTCGGGGAGTTTATCCTCCATAGCAGCATGGAGACGGGTTTCTTTAGTAAACATAACAGGATCCCAACCTGTTACACATTCTTTAACACAAGCGCCGCAGCAACCGCATTCAAAAATGTTGTCCATAATTTCGCTAAGGTCAATAGCTTCACGGTTTACAAGGGAGATACCGAGAGCTCTTGCTCTTGCGGTGTTTCTTTCCTGACCGGTAGCGTTACCGATAGGACAAATGTGGTGACACATCCAACAAAAACGGCAGGAATCAACGTGCTGTTTTCCTTTTTCTGACATAATCATAACTAATTACCTCCTATCGTGATTAAAGACCAAGCTTGAACGGATTCATAATTCCGTTGGGGTCTAACTGTTTCTTAATGCCTTCAAATACCTGCATAGCGGGGCCATACTGTTCCTTCATAAGACGTCCGAGCTTGATACCAACGCCGTGGTGGTCATTAACTACACCGCCGTGAGCGATTGCGGTACGAACACCGGTAGTCCATACTCTCTGATGGAGTCTAAGAGCCTCAACGGGATCCTGAGGAACGTCTTTGCCTTCGATAATGAAACGGTCATAAACCATTGCGCCCCACTCATACCAGTGAGAGAAGTGAGCAATAAATTTAGCCTGCGGGAATTCTTTTTCGATTGCAGCCTTCATAGCCCAATAAATTTCCTCGATTTTGCCGTAAGGAGCAATGGTATCCATAGTACCGAACATCTGAGGAATGTCCATCATATGACCGGGATAGAAGAATGTAATCTTTTCCTTCCACCATTTTTCACCGTATTCACTGCCAAGGTCTTCTGCGCCGTACTTAGCAAAGGTTTCAAGAAGAATCTTTTCTTCAACCTCAACCATTTCCTTAACGCCTTCGTAAGCAATGTTCATAAATGCGCTCTTGCGCTCAACACCAACGATTTTCTTAATAAGAGAAGCGGTTTCAGCCTCGTCATAAAGACGCATAACCGAGGGCTTGAATTTCTGAAGAAGTTCGCGGGAAGCCTTGAAAGCGCCTGTCATATCCTGGAATAAGAAGCCTCTGAAACGTCTCTCTTCAGGCTGGTCGAAAATACGAATCTGAGCCTTAGTAATAATACCGAGAGTTCCTTCGGAACCAATGAAAATCTGGTTAAGGTCGGGACCTGCTGCGTGTTTAGGAGCAGAACAGGTTTCAATAATATCACCGTTAGGAAGAACAACCTCCATCTTAAGTACCATATCGTCGATTTTACCGTATTTGGTAGAAACAACACCGATACCTCTGTGAGCGAGGAAGCCGCCTACTGTAGAACAGGTAAGAGAAGAAGGATAGTGCATTGTAGCCTTACCAACTTCGTTTGCAGCCCATTCAATGTGCTTATAGATAGCGCCTGTGCCGCATTCGATATACATACCTTCGGTATTAACTTCATAAATCTTGTTCATTCTCTTGGTATCAAGGATAATACCACCGCAAACGGGAATAGCGCCGCCCTGAGTACCGCCGCCTGCACCCCAAGTAGTTACGGGGAGCTTATAGTAGTTAGCGATTTTTAAAACCTTGGAAACTTCCGTCGCATTTTCGGGGCAAACAACGATGTCAGCCTCGGGCATACGACAGCCTCTGTCAGCCCACATACGTGAAAGCCAGTAATAGTCAACACTGTGTGTTACCTTATCAATTGCTCTTGTGGAGCAGTTTTCTTTGCCTACAGCATCCTCAAGCTCGGTGAGAATCATTGCAAACAAAAATTCATTCATCTGGTATTGCATAATTATATCTCCTTTTTTATTAATTAACAGATTTATCTACGCTCAGATTAGGGAAGTATTTACAGAATTCATTGATTTCTTTTCTGTAGTCACCCATAATCTCAACAAAGTGGTGAATGTAAGGTCCGTCGAGAAGACGGTCTTCAACAGCCTGAAGGTCATTAAATTCGCCCCAAATATAAGTACCGTGAGTCTGGGGTCCTTCGGTGGTCTTGCAAAGTAAAGGAAGAATCATATAGTTTCCGCTTTCCTGATCCATACGGGCTACGGTATAGGTGCCGTCCTTTCCTCTGAACCATTCGCGCTGATTAACAAGACGCGCATTGCTGTCAATACCGCTTTCAGCCTTTTCACTAAGCGGGAAGGGTCCGCAATGCCATAAAAGCTCGGCATTTTTATTTTCGGGATGTCTTACGGTAAATTCGCCAAATAAGGGTTTACCTTTGCCAAGTGCAGCGGATTTTAAAAGCACCATGGTAAGAGCGCAATGCATATCGCTTTCGCAGGAAACCATATATCCTAAATCATTAAGCAATCCGTAAACAGCGCAAGGAGCAAGTCCGTCAAACATAACGGGAGTTGCAGTCCAGCACTCAGCAGAAATTACGTCAAGGTCAAATTCCTCGTAAAGATGCTTATATACAGCGGCAAGTTTTGCCATATTATGTATGTAATTAGGAGTTAAATCATCAAGAGTAAAGCCCTTGAGGAAGTAATTTTCATACTCTTTGATTTCATCGGCATAAAGTTCATCGGCTGTAGCCATTCTCTGCTCAATTATAGCAAAGTTAAGAGCAATTACTCTTACGCCGAACTTTTCCATAAGTTCGCCTTCATTCCAGATAACCGAGAAGAAGGGAGAAGGACGGGAGCCTATCTGACCGATGCGAAGGCCCTTGAAGTTTTTCACCATACAGGCAACTCTTACAAAGCTGTCAAAGCCCTCTTTAAATTCATCGCTCTCTACCCTGCAACAAGGAAGATGAGAGAAAGGAATGTGATAACGCTGGAACTGACGGGATACCCCGAAAAGTCCGCACTGGGAATCGGTAGGACGCATACCGTCAACGTAATATTCATCATCAAGGGGCGCCCATAAAAGTGTGGGAACTCCTAGCTCCTTTGCTATATCAGCGGCAGCCTCTTCATTACCGAAGTTGCAGTTAATGATCATAACTGCGTCAACCTTTTCTGCTTTAAAGCGCTCGATTACCTGCGCTGCGCTTTCGTTATCAAAAACAAGGTCGGCTATTCCTATTCCCTTGTTGTCAACGAACTCAACGTTCTCACTCGAAAAATTCTTTTCAATATACTCGGTAAAACGTTTTCCTCTTTGCTCGGCAGAGTACCATGTAAGGAACGTGCCTCTCGGACGGTCTGTAGTGTTTCTACGCATAGCAACCAAGCCGATTTTTACCTTGTAACTTAGCATAAAATTTCCCCTTTCTTTTTTCATGGGTTTGTGGTATAATAAAATGTAAGTATCTAAACCCAAAGCCAACCCACTCTATTACCATTTTATTTTACTACTGTTTTTTAAAAAAATCAAGGGATTTTTGAAAAAATTTTTCATTTTTCTTATTTTGGTTTTCGTTTATTTGCTTTGTTTTGGAAATTATTTTCGCATAAAGGTGTGATTTTTTATGAAATCAATACTTCTTACAATACGTTCTTTGTACGGTGAAATGGGCCCCGGCGAGAGAAAAATCGCCGACCGTTTAATTGCCGAGCCAAAGTCTATTTTGCCTTTATCCATAACGGAATTTGCGCTTGAAACAGGCTGCGGAGATGCAACTGTTGTGCGCTTTGCAAAAAGGCTGGGCGTAGGCGGATATCAAGGTCTTAAGCTCGCCATAGCTCAGGAGGTCTCCACCCTTTCAAATGAAAATTCGCAGATTGTTCAGAGTGACAGCTGTTATGATATGTTCGTTAAAAGGATAGGAGAAATTAAAATCGCCCTTGAGAATACTGCTTCGGTGCTTGATGAAAAATCTCTTGAAGCAGCGGCAAAAGCTATAATGAATTCCAAAAGAATTGTAATCTTCGGTCTTGGAAATTCCGCTTCTATAGCAGTTGATGCTCAGCATAAATTCTTAAGAGTAGGTCTTAATGCTTCCGCTTGTAATGATAACCATATGCAAGCAATAATAGCGTCACATTTAAACGAAGAGTGTGTTGCTATAGGTATCACCCACTCCGGACAGTCCGCCGACATAGTTCAGGCGCTAAAAATCGCAAAGTTAAACAACGCAACAACCATATGCATTACAAACTTCGGCGAATCACCTGTAATAAGCGTTTCCGATATCTGCCTTTTCACAAAATCAGCAGAAACAAAGCACTCCCTTTTGGCAATGAGTTCGCGAATCGCACAGCTGACAATTTTCGACTGCTTATATACCTATATAATCGCCAATTCCGACTCCAACGCAGTAAAGGCTATCCATAATACAGAGTCAGCATTAAAAGATAAGAAGTTATAAGAAAAATACACCTTCCCCTGATAACAAAGAGGAAGGTTTTTTTGTTCCCTAACTTTTGTAGGGTTGATTCACGAATCAACCGCTTATTTCGGGCAATTCGTGAATTGCCCCTACAAAATACCAATCCCTATATCCTAAAAAATGACGAAACTGTGCGTTTCGTCATTTTTTGAAGTTTATATTGTAGGCGTAGCAAAAATCGCCCAGCCACACGCGTAATCCGCCTTTAAAGGATTTATAGTACCTTTTATAGAGATTCAGCGAAAACACAAGGGAAAGCCACAAAAACGGATTTTTCTTATTTAAAAACTTTAGTCTTTTCTTTTCAAGTTTAATAAATTTTTCCGTTTGTTTTCTGTCTTTCACACTTAAATTAAATTCTAAAAGATAATTATGCCCTTCTATAGACTCCTTAAGTCCGTTTTTACGTTTTTCTCTGTCTCCGAGGAAGGTTTTTCTAGTCATATCGGATAGGGAAACGTTATTAAAGTGGTATCTGTAGTATCCTAGTTTTTCGTTTAATACAGCGGTTTTTCCAAGCAGTATTCCAAGCATACAAATATACCAGTCATGCGAAAGCAAGGATTTAAAATCAATAGGCTTTAGTTTTTCTTTGATTTCCTTTTTAAAGCACATTGAAAATCCACGTATATAGGAACAGCCGATAAAGGAATCAAAATCAAGATATTCTATACTTGAATCAAATTTTTCACCCAGATAGGTTATGCCCGAATTTTCAATTATATTTCCATTTGAGTCAATAACGTCATATCTGCTTGAAAGAACGGCAATATCCTTATTTTCTTTTAAAACAGATGTCATTCTTTCGACCTTTTGCGCCATCCATTTATCGTCTTGATCACATAGAAAAATAACGTCGCCGTTGCATTTTTCTATTGCGCCGTAAAAATTACAGCAATAGCCTTTGTTTTCTTCGTTTTCAAAGACAAACCAATTGTCAAGGCGGTTTTCACTTATAAAATCCTTGCAGATTTTCACGGTACTGTCGGTTGAACCGTCATCGCATATTATTACTTCTTGGGGCTTTACTGTCTGATTTAAAATGCTTTCAAGCTGTTCTTTTATATACTTTTCGCCGTTATAGGCGGCTACAGCCACAGATACGGTCATTTATTTTTCACCCTTAAAAAAGTTTTTTGCATTTTATATTTAAGGAAGAAGGACAATTTGCAAAAATTATATATTGCCCCTACCCTGCCGCTTTGCGCGGTTTTTATTATAATACGGGAAGAACGTCCCTTATAAAAAGCATTTTTGGCGCAGTTTTTAAACTCCGCATTGCTTATTTCCTTCTTTATAGCAGCTTTAATTTTCTTTTTTGTTAGAGAAAAAAACATATCAATAAAAGAAGAAAAAACGCATTTTATAAAGTAAAAATCACAGTAAGAGTCAATGCCGTTTGTAACACTTTTCAAAAGCCTTGCTCTATCCTTTATGGTGGAAAGCTTTTCCTTATTATACCGTCTTGTAATGCTTCCCATATTTAAAACGTAATGGTAAAAACATTCCTCATAAACGGTAATTTTCGGATTAAATGGCATAAGAGAAAGATTAAAAAACGTGTCCTCGTAATACTCGCCTTCGGGAAATTTTACGCCTGTTTTTTTCAGAAAATCAAGTCTATAAAGCTTATTCCACGCAGGGTCAATAAGGTTTTTTGCCTTAAGCTCCTTTAAATCAAGCGCATCCCCTTTTTCGCCTACGTAAATCACCCTTTGCTGTGCATCGCCGTTTTCGGTAAAATACCCGCAAAGAACAATATCGCACTGCTCTTTTTCTGCTTTTTCATACATAAAAGAAAGAGCGTCAGCGTCAATATAATCATCGCTGTCAACAAAGCATAGATATTCCCCTTGAGCCTTGCTTAAAGCTAAATTGCGCACACTAGCCAATCCGCCGTTTTCACGGCGGATGTATTTTATTCTTTCGTCTTTCTTCATATAATCAAGACAGATTTCCTCGCTGTTATCGGGGCTTCCGTCATTGATTAACAGAATTTCAATATCCTTAAAGCTCTGATTTATAACGCTGTCAAGACATTTTTGCAAGGTGTTTTCGCAGTTATAAACCGGAATAGCCACAGTGATTTTACACATATCAGTAACGAATCTTTCCTTCTGCAACCTTCTTTAAATGCTGACCGTAGGGAGATTTTCCGTAACGCTCGGCTGAATCAAGCAGTTTTTCTTTAGTTATCCAGCCGTTAACGTAGGCAATTTCCTCAACGGCAGAAATCTGAATACCCTGACGGGACTCAATAACCTTAACAAATTCCGTAGCATCAGCCAATGCGTCCATTGTGCCTGTATCAAGCCAAGCATAGCCTCTGCCCAAAGTCACCACGTTTAAGGTTCCGTCCTCAAGGTACATTCTGTTAAGGTCGGTTATTTCAAGCTCACCGCGTTTTGAAGGCTTAACCTTTTTGGCAAAATCAACCACACGGTTATCATAGAAATAAAGCCCTGTTACACAGTAGTTTGACTTAGGATGTTCAGGCTTTTCTTCTATGGAAATAGCCTTTCCGTTTTCATCAAATTCAACTATACCAAAGCGTTCGGGATCATCAACGTAGTAGCCGAAAACGGTAGCGCCGTTTTTGCACTCTGCCGCATTTCTTAAGTGCTTTGTAAGACCGCTTCCGTAGAAAATATTATCACCCAGCACCATAGCGCAAGCGTCGCCGTTTATAAACTCTTCACCGATTAAAAATGCCTGAGCAAGTCCGTCGGGAGAGGGCTGTTCAGCGTAAGAAAGGTTAATGCCGTAGTCGCTTCCGTCTCCCAAAAGACGTTTAAAATTAGGAAGGTCGGTAGGTGTGGAAATAATGAGAATATCTCTTATTCCCGCAAGCATCAAGGTAGAAAGAGGATAGTAAATCATCGGTTTATCATAAACCGGTAAGAGCTGTTTTGAGGTTACCATTGTAAGAGGGTAAAGTCTTGTTCCGCTTCCGCCTGCCAAAATAATGCCTTTCATACACGTTTCTCCTTTTATTAAAGAATTTCAATACTGATTATGGAAATTTCCTCTACAGGCTTATCGTTTGCGCCTGTTTTGGCATTAGCAATTTTATCAACAACGTCCATTCCTTCAACAACCTGACCGAACACGCTGTGACGGTAATCAAGCCAAGGAGTACCGCCAAGCTTTGCATAAGCCTCTGCGCACTCGGGCGGGAAGGAATCGGGAAGCTCTTTCATCTGTTCGAGCATATTTTCGGGAACTGTTTGAGCCTGAACGATAAAGAACTGACTGCCGTTGGTATTGGGACCTGCATTAGCCATACAGAGAGCACCTCTGTAGTTATGTAAAAGTGGTGAAAACTCATCCTTAAAACTTCTGCCCCAAATACTTTCGCCACCCATACCTGTGCCTGTAGGATCGCCGCCCTGAATCATAAAATCTTTAATTACACGGTGGAATATAATTCCGTTATAGTAGCCGTTATTTGCATGGGTTACAAAGTTTTCTACAGTCTTGGGTGCTTCTTCGGGGAAAAGAAGAATTTTTATATCACCTAAGGTTGTGTGCATAAGAGCAACGGTATCCTCTAAAGTGGGAGTAGATAATTGTTTAAGCATAAAATACGTCCTTTCAAAAACTTTAATTTATCTATATTTTATCAGTTTATTTACCTCTTTGCAATAGTGAATTTTTTTCTTGCAACTTACTATATATTGTGGTATAATAGCTAATAATTGTGCGAAAAAGGTGATAGGTTATGAAATGTCCTTATTGCGGCTTTGAAGAAAGTAAAGTTGTTGACTCCCGTCCTACTGATGAAGGAGAGCGTATAAGACGCAGAAGAGAGTGTCTTAAATGCGCTAAACGCTTTACTACATACGAGCTTATTGAAAGTCTCCCCATTATCGTTATTAAGAAGGATAAATCAAGAGAGCCCTTTAAACGCGAAAAGCTTTTAAACGGTTTGCTTCGCGCATGCGAGAAGCGTCCCGTATCTCTTGAAACCTTGGAAAATCTTATTGACGAAATCGAGCTTTCTATTCAGAACACCCTTGACAGAGAGGTTTCCTCCGAGCATATCGGTGAGCTTGTAATGGAAAAAATGAAAAAGGTTGACGAAGTTGCATACGTTCGTTTTGTTTCGGTTTACCGCCGTTTCAACGACATATCATCCTTTATGGACGAGCTTAAAAAATTAGCAGACAAATAAGCGGAGGAATTAGAATGTCCGAAAATTTAATGTTGGCAGATCTTTTACTGCCCAAAATAGATAAAACTCCCGATTACTACGAAGCTCTTTATCCCGAAAGAACCCTTAAAGAAGGCGCAAAGGTAGTTCGTATTGCCCCCAGCCCTACGGGATATCTTCATATCGGTACACTTTTTACTTCACTTGTAAACAGAATTGCCGCCACTAGCAGCGACGGTATCTTCTTCACCCGTATTGAAGACACCGACAAAAAGCGCGAAATCGAAGGCGGTATTGAAAATATTATCGACGGTCTTAACCGTTTTGGCATTAACATTGACGAAGGCTTTGTAAGCGGTAACGAGGAAAAGGGTATTTACGGCCCCTATCAGCAAAGCCGCCGCGCCGAAATCTATCAGACCTATGTAAAAGAACTTATCCGTCAAGGTCTTGCATATCCTTGTTTTTGTACTTCAGAAGAATTGGAAGAAACAAGAAATATACAGGAAAAAGATAATATAAGAACCGGCTATCACGGTCAGTGGGCTAAATGCAGAAATCTTTCCTTTGATGAAATCAAGGAAAAGGTAGAGGCAGGTCTTCCCTTTGTTATCCGCCTAAAATCTCCCGGAAACGAAGAAAACAAGGTGATTTTCGACGATATGATAAAGGGCAAAATCGAAATGCCCGAAAATGATGAGGATTTCGTTCTTTTAAAATCAGATGGAATTCCCACCTACCACTTTGCTCACGCTATTGACGATCACCTTATGCACACTACCCACGTTATGCGCGGAGACGAGTGGATTTCATCAGTACCTAAACACATTCAGCTTTTCCGTCTTTTAGGCTTCAAGGTTCCGAAATTTGCTCACGTTTCTCCCATTATGAAGTTAGACGGCGGCGCAAAGCGTAAGATTTCCAAGAGAAAAGATCCCGAAGCAGCGGTACACTTCTTTATTGAAGAAGGCTTTGATGCTCTTTGCGTTATAGAATATCTTATGACCATTGCCGCTTCGGATTTTGAAGACTTCAGACGCGCAAATCCCGATAAATCCTATCGTGAATTTAAGTTTAATCTTAAAAAGATGAGTGTTTCGGGCGCACTCTTTGATGAAAACAAGCTTCTTGACGTAAGCAAGAATATCGTTTCCCGTATGTCAGGAAAAGAAGTCAGCGAAAAAATCACAAGCTGGGCAAAGGAATTTGACAGCGATTTTTACGCTCTTCTCACTAGTGATACTGCCTATACCGAAGCCGTTTTCTCCATTGACAGAGACTGTGCAAAGCCGAGAAAAGACATTGCCAAGTGGAAGGAAGCTAAGGACTACGTTTCCTATTTCTTCGAGGAGCTTTTCACACCCGATTATACACTTCCCGAAAATATCGAATGTGCCGATGCTGTTGCTTTCCTTGAGGCTTATAAGAAGGTTTATGATGAAAGCGATGACCGACAGCTTTGGTTTGATAAAATAAAATCTCTCTGCCCTGACCTTAATTTCGCAAGTGAAACAAAGGAATATAAAGCTAATCCCGATTTATACAAAGGTCACGCAGGCGATTTATCCACAGTACTGAGAATTGCTATAACCGGCAGAAGAAACACACCCGACCTTTGCAGTATTATGAAGGTAATGGGTAAAGATAAATGTATGGAAAGAATCGACAGAGCAATTTCCTCTGTTAAGTGATTTTGGAGGCATTTAAATGGAAACCAAAGAAAACAACATTCCCGAAGTGGCTGAAAAGCCCTCCAACTTTATTTATGATTTTATAGACAAGGACCTAGAAGAAGGTGTATATAACCGTGTTCAGACACGTTTCCCGCCTGAGCCTAACGGTTATCTTCACATCGGTCACGCCAAGGCTATCTGCATAGACTTTTCTACTGCTGAAAAGTACGGCGGCACCTGTAATCTTCGCCTTGACGATACCAACCCCACCAAAGAAGATACCGAGTACGTTGAAGCCATTGAAGAAGATATTAAGTGGTTAGGCTTTAACTGGGACAACGTTTACTATGCTTCGGACTATTTCGATTATATTTACGAATGCGCCTTAAAGCTTATTGATAAAGGTCTTGCCTATGTTGACGAGCTTACTCCCGATGAAATAAGAGAGTATAGAGGCACCCTTACCGAGCCCGGCAAGGAAAGTCCCTTCAGAAACCGTCCTATCGAGGAAACTAAAGACCTTTTTGCCCGTATGACAGCAGGCGAATTTGATAACGGCACTTTAGTTCTCAGAGCAAAAATAGATATGGCTTCTCCTAATCTTAATATGCGTGATCCCATTATCTACCGTGTTATGAAGGCTCATCACCACAGAACAGGTGACAAATGGTGCGTATATCCTATGTATGACTTTGCCCATCCCCTTTCCGATGCCAAGGAGGGTGTAACACATTCTCTTTGCTCACTGGAATTTGAAAACCACCGTCCCCTTTATAATTGGTTTTTACAGGCTCTTGATATCCAGATGCCCCCAAGACAAATTGAGTTTGCAAGAATGAATGTAAACTACACCCTTACAAGTAAGAGAAAATGCTTAAAGCTTGTTAATGACGGTCTTGTTTCGGGTTGGGATGATCCGAGAATGGCTACCATTTGCGGTATGAGAAGACGCGGTTATCCTGCCGAAGCTATAAGAGCTTTCGTTGATAAAATCGGTGTTTCCAAGGCATACAGCGTTATCGACTATGCTCTTTTGGAATCCTGCGTTCGCGACGACCTAAACCTAAATGCGCCTCGTACTATGGCTGTACTTCGTCCTTTGAAGGTTGTTATAGATAACTACCCCGAGGATAAGGTTGATTATATCGAGGTTGACGTTAACCCAGGCAAACCCGAAATGGGCAAATACACCGTTCCCTTTACTAAAAATATTTACATTGAAGAGGATGACTTTATGTTAAATCCTCCCGGAAAATATTTCAGACTCTGCCCCGAAAAAGAGGTGCGTCTTAAGGGAGCATATTTCGTTCGTTACGCTTCTCACGAAACCGACGAAAAAGGCAATATAACGGTTGTTCATTGCACCTATGATCCCCAGTCCTTCGGTGGCGAAACTCCCGACGGCAGAAAGGTTAAGGGCACTTTACACTGGGTAAGCGCAGATAACTGCTTTGATGCCACAGTACGTCTTTATGACCGACTCTTCAACGTAGAAAACCCCTCTGATGAAGAAGGCGTTTCCTCCTTTGCTGATAACCTTAATCCCGATTCTCTTGTTACCCTTAAGGGCTGTAAGGTTGGAAAAGACATTAAAGATGCAAAATCGGGTGACCGCTTCCAGTTTATGCGTCAGGGATATTTTGCAATAGACCCCGACACAAACGAAAACGAGGTTGTTATAAACCGTATAGTTGCTCTTAAAGATTCTTTCAAGAAATAAGGAAGATAAAATGACAATAGATAAGATTTACCAATTTTTAAACGAAAAATTCCCTGTGGACAAAGCTTTAGATTATGATAATCCCGGATTTCTTATCGGCGACAAAACAGCAGACATAAAGTCTGCTGTTTTAGCGTTAGACTGTACGAACAGCGCTATTGATACCGCCATAGAAAAGGGCGCAAAGCTTATCATAACCCACCATCCAGTAATCTTTAAAGGACTTAAAAACATAAAAAAGGGCGATATAGTTTACCGCCTTATTGAAAACGGGATTGCGGTAATTTCTATGCATACAAATCTAGACACCTGCAAAGACGGAGTTAATGATGCTCTAGCCAACGCGCTAGAACTCAAAAACGTTGAGGTTTTAACTGCAAGTGATGGATTCACCTATAGAAAAGGCGAACTAATCAGCGAAATAAACAGCAACGATTTTGCCGCATTTGTAGGCAAAAAGCTTGATACCGCCGTAAAATACGTAGGTGAAGGCAAAGTGAAAACCGTAGCTGTATGCGGTGGAAGCGGCGCAGACCTTTTTTATGATTGTGTAGCTTACGGCTGTGATGCTTTTATAACGAGCGAAGTAAAGCATCATCAGTTTTTAGATGCTGCAAAAATGGGAATCACTCTTATTGATGCGGGGCATTTTCCCACAGAAGATACAGTTATTGAGCCCCTTTGTGAGCTTCTTAAAACAAAATTTCCCGATGTAGAATTTATAACCGACCATTTTTCACCCATAAAGGTGTGTATTAACATATGACAGAATTACTAAGGAATTTCGGTGCGGTTGCCGCTCAGGTTTTCGTACTATTTATACTTATTTCCATAGGTTTTATCTGCGGAAAGACAAAGCTTATAAATGACAATATTTCTAAAGGGCTTTCAGATTTGGTGCTTTATTTTGCCACTCCCGCGGTAATAATAAACTCATTTTTGCGTCCCTTTGATAAATCAATGTTTTTAAAGCTGATGATCGCCTTTGCAATTTCCGTTGTTTTTCACTTAGTATCGGGCGTTATAGCCTATACTCTGCTAAGAAACAAGGAACAGGATGCAAAAATAGTTTCCCGTTTCAGCGTTATTTTTTCAAATGCAGGATATATGGCTTTGCCCTTGCAACTTGCCATTTTAGGAAATGACGGTGTGTTTTTAGGAAGCGCTTACGTGGTAATATTCAATATTGCACTTTGGACCTACGGTCTTGTTTTATACGGCGGAAAAGAAACGAAAATCACCGCTGCAAAGGTTATTTTTAATCCGGGAGTAATTGCCATAACGGTAGGTATGATTATCTTCCTTTGCAAATTAGGCTCTGTCATTCCCTCCCCCATAAGCAGCGCAATAGGTCATATAGGCAACCTTAATACCCCCGTACCTATGATTATTATAGGATATTATCTTTCAAAATCCAAAATCATTACAGCCATTACCGATAAAAGAATATGGCTTCCAATAATTTCAAGGTTGGTTATCTCCCCTGCCGTCTGTTTGCTGCTTCTCCTTTTACTTAAGCAAACACCCTTTGCAATTGAAAATAAAATTGCTGTTTCCTGCATCGTCGCGGTAAGCGCGCCCTGTGCGGCAGTTACAACTGTTTTCTCTGCAAAATTCAATAGAGATACAGCTTTATCGGTAAAACTAGTTTCTCTTTCAACACTTCTTTCAATAATTACAATGCCGCTTTACGTGGCACTTGCTCAACAAATCCTTTAAAACGGCGCGTATGCGCCGTTTTTATTATTGACTTTACCAAACCAAAGTCGTATAATTATATCGTATAAGTATATATTTATATATGGGCTTGAAGGAGAGTTTTTTTATGAAAAAAGCGTTAGCATTGCTTTTAGGGTTATGTTTAATATTTACCGCTTCACCGCTTTGCGCGTGGGCTGTATCTTCAAATTTAACCATAACCACAAATATTGAAAGGGATATTTACTATACCGAGGATACTTTTATCGTAACCTTGGATTTAAGTAATAACACCGACGGTTTTTCTTCCTTTAGAGGAAGGTTGGCCTATGACAGCGAAAATATCACTTTTAATAGTTTTAAGTGCGATGCTGCCGAGGATAACGAAAACAAATCTACACTTACCGCATCTTACAGTGAGCATGATGGATATATTCAGATTATGTGGACTGCCGGTTCAGGCCTTGTAAATTACTCTTTAGATGGAGTTGTCGCAGAACTAGAATTTACTGTTAACAAAAAAGCAGATAATAAAACCTATAATTTTGCTTTTGAATATTTAGACGGTACTCGCTATATTTACGGAGAAGATTTCAAGGACACAACTTGGGTTTACGTTGAAAATGTTGAAACAAAGGGCGACTCCTTTATAGTAGATACCGACATCGACTCTATGCTTTACTTCGAAAATGCTCCCACAGGCGCATATCTTAACGAAAGCGTATCTCTTGATATTGCCTTTTCAGGCGAAGAAGGTCTTTACATCTTCAAAACAAAGCTTCATTATGATGCTGACTCTTTTGAATTTAAAAATTGCGTAGCAACCAATGACGCTTTAAGCCTTGATTGTAATCTAAAAGACGGCTACCTTGTTCTGCTTTTTGACAGCAATGATCCGCACAACTTTAGCGAAGAAGGCGTTATAGCTACAGTAACCTTTGACGTTAAAGCCGATGCCACTCTCTCGAACACTACCTTTAGCCTTGAATACGTTGATGCCGTAACGGTTGATTTAAATAACGGCATTTCGATAGAAAACGCATACTTTAATGCTCTTTCTTGTGATTTTCCCATTCTTGAGACAAGGGTTCCCGTAAGCGTAACCCTTAACCGAGGAAATGGCGAAAGTGAAACCGTAACTCTATATAAAGACGAAAAGTTAGTTCTTCCCGACACAAACTTTGTTGATAAAAATTGGTACACCGATGCCGGTGCATCAGTCAATACTATATATAGCGAAACTATTTGTCCCGCGGAAGATTTCACACTTTATTCTTCTGCCTGCGCAGTTGACTACAGCGGTTCCGACTTTATAGTTCCCTACCGCTACAATCAGCAATTTGAAGTAGTAAAAGAAAACAAAACTGAGCTTTTAAGCTATGCTTCAAGCCAGACTAGTGAAACAGCAAGAATGTTCCGTCTCGATAAGCTTACAGATAATACTACCTATAAGCTTACAGTTACGTATAAAGCTGATATTGAAAACGGTTTAGGCTTTGGTATCGTAGGTGCAACAGGAAATAATATGTATGAAAATCAAAGTTGTTTTGAAGGCGACCTTGACACTTCGCTTTATAACGCAGTATCTACCGATGATTACAAAACCGTTGATATTTTCTTTACTGCAAGTATAAAAGGTGTTGTATCTGAGCAATCCGCCGCCGATGATATTAAATCTGTTAACGGTAACGGTTGGGCTTATCTAGTTCTTATAGACAAAAACGAAAGTGACAGCGACTCTATTTTAATACGCGATATTAAAATTACCGAAATCGAAGATGCTTTAAATGTAGGCGGCGCAAGTCTCCTTACCGAAGCTGGATTTGCCGCCGCAGGAAATACACAGGCTATCCGCTTCTACTTCAGTTACACTACATCCGACGATAACAACGGCGCAAAAATCTGTTTAGGCAATAAAACCTACAGCATTGTTAAACGCGGATTTTTATACAGAAACGGTGCTATCAATAAATATCTTGACGAAAACTCCGTTACTAAAGAAGGTATGAATGTTTCCGCTGCTGAAAACAATGCAGAAATAATAATACAGTCCAAGTCCACAGGTCTTAACAGTTGTTGGGATTACAATAATGATACACACAGTCTTTGCTTCTCAACTTACGTAAATAACTACACCGAAGAAATGTATTCAGTAAAGCTTATGGTAAGAGGATTTGTTACCTTTGCTGATGAAGAAGGTAACGAATTTACCATTTATTCCTCTCCTATAAACCGCAGTGTCAGCGGTTTGATGGGTAATTCCGTAAGCGTAAACAACGCATTTTAAAAGCCTTATTTAAAACTATCGAAAAGAAGGTAAAGCTATGAAAAAACTATTTGGTGTATTACTTGCAACCGTTATTCTTCTTAGTTCTCTTTTACTTCCGGTATATGCAGAAAACATAGAAGATACAGATGACTCACGAATTGATATAGGCGAAATTTTCGGCTATACATATAAAATAAACTTTATTGACGGCGAAAACGTTACTGAAGAGTATTTTTACGAAAACGATACTATTATTTATCCTACTCTGACAGCCAGCCGCGAATACGATAATATTTGGTCCTTAAGTGAGGAAGAATATATCGCTCCGCCCGTAACAATGCCTAAGGAAGAAATAACAGTATATTCCTTCAAAAAACCCGTCATAAGTTTCGAAAATTATCCTTTAATCGATTTTTCTGATAATTCAGTTGTGATGATTTCCTCCGATTTTGCTTTAACAGGAGAAAAATCATTCAAATACCAAAACGCACATACGTCTAACTCACCAAAAAATTCAATGGCGTTAGGCAAGGTTACTCACGGTACCGCTTATAAAATTAACTTTAAATATTACGTTAATAATACGCTAACAACCAATTACAGTATTACCCCGCTAACGTCTGATTTCGATTCTATCGAAAATTATGATGAGTATTCCCCTTCGAAATTTACTGTAACCCCCGAAACAAAAACGGGAAGCTGGTTAGACGGTACAATTTATTTCACAGCCTTAGATAACTATGATAATTTGTATCTAAATATCACATCAGAAGAATTTAATCTGGGCGACATCATTTACTTCGATGATATCTCTATTGAAGAAATGATTACTGCAGACTTTATACTGCCCGACGGCTTTGAGGTTAACAGCACAAACGGAACTTTATCGGGTAACACTTTTACCGCTTATCACCAAAAAAATACATCCATTACCGCTCCCGAAGTTTTAACTTCCGACGGCACTCCTGTAGTATGGATTGATGAAGACGGACTGGTGGTTACAGAATTTAAAGCTAACGGCATATACAGAGTAAAACTTGATGCAAAGGGCGACCTTAACGTTGACGGCGCTGTAACAACCCTTGACCTTGCTCTTATGAAACTCTATCTTGTAGAAAAAATTGACCTTAGCCAGATAAACGCAGCTAACGGCGATATAGACTCAAACGGTGAAGTTGACCTAATTGATATGGCATACTTAAAACTCCACCTCGCAGGAATTATAGAAAAACTTTAATAGCAAAACGCTTGAACCAAATTGGTTCAAGCGTTTTTTAGATAATATATAAGAGATAACAGAGAATAACGAATAGTTAAAGTGGCAAATATCTTTTATCTATTCAATATTATCCATTATCTCTTATCTTAGGCGAAGTTTTCTTCGCCGCTTCTGGCGCGCTCGAAGGAATTCGAATCCCCGACCTTCCGCTTAGGAGATACCGAGGGAAATGGCTCTCGTATTCCTCATGATACCTAAAAACCCCCTGTTGTCAGGGGATTTTAAGATTAATGTATTATCCTGTGTTACGCCGTTACTGCTAATATTATGTTGTTTTACCTAGTCCGATTAGCAAACAATTAGCAGGGAGGATTGAATTAGGATAAAGGTACTATTACTATAAAATGCTTCGAAATTACTTGCGGTGTTCTTTCGTGTTATTCTATTTCATATTCAACGGAATTGATTACTAAGCATCTATCATCTTTCCAATGAATTTGCATATTTTCAAATTCACCCCAATCACCGAAATAAACTCGTTGAGGTTTCTTTTCGATTTTGAAAAGAATTAAGTTGATTTCGCTTTTCTTATAAACATCAACAAGGGTATCTCCGCCAAGTGCGCCTTGATCACTATCTATCACTTGGGCATAATATTTGCCATTTGGTGACTCTACTGTTTTCACAACAGTATTTTGACCGATATTTCCAAAAATCAAGGCAATAAAACTGAAGAAACCAATCGGCAATATCATTAGTGTAGATAGAACCAACGCGGTGATTTTGAGTGATAAAGGTTTTCCGTATTTAACCGTTAAGTAGCAGCAACAAGCTGCAGATAATAATGCGCTTGCTATTACCCAAATTTGAGGACACTCAAAAATATAGAATACAGCATTGATTAAGGAAAGCGGAGTAATAATAGCTAACAAAATCCGCATCACTTTATTTTCGAGAGTATTCTTGCAAATAAGTTCAAGAACAATTAGACACACAGATAATGCGGCAAGTACGATAGCAAAAGCCGAAACGCTAATAAGTTCAAAGTTATATCCAAAACACGCCGTTATTATCACACCCGCAGGATACAGAATTGTCAGTACAAACAGCAAACACGTCAAAATAGGCATTGCTTTTTTCATACAGCTCACCCTACTCTTTTCCCAACATCTTTGCATATTGGTTTGAGAGTGTCTTGGATAAAGTGCAAAATACAACCGTCAACAATATACCAATTCCGTTGAGAAGTAATAATGCGTGCAGAATTTCTAAAATATTAGCAAAATCATTTCCTGCAAGTAGGTCAAAAAGATTTATTTCGTAATGGAAGCCTGACCATATATAAGCACACAGAGTGACGCCAAGTGTGGCGATAAAAGAGTAATTAGAAAAACTCTTCCTGTTTTTATAGAATCTTACAAAATACCAGTTTGCCAAAGAAAGCATAAATCCGGTCGCAGGAATAACGAGATTCATCGCCCAAAAGCCATTTCCAATACCCGACGGTGTTCTTGCCTCTAAGGCAACGCCGATCGTAATCAAAGCAAATGAAAGGAACAACAAAACCGACTGTAAAACAGAAGCCTTCCAATCGTTAAGTTTGCTAAATGTTTTAGGCGCTTTAGATACCGCAACAATATCAGATGTTGATTTCATATCTTCAAAAAGTTTTTTGCACTCAGTGCAATCATTAATATGTTCTTCAACAAATTTTTTACTTTCCTCGCTGCAACATCCGTCAATGTACAGTGGGATCAAATCTTTAACCATATTACAATTCATGTCGTTACCTCATTCTTTCTAATAGTTTTTGTTTGGCACGGTAAAATGTAACTCGTGCCCAACTTTCGCTTTTTCCAAAGATTGAACTAATATCTTTTAACGAAAAACCGCCAAACACAGAAAGCATAAATACTTCCTTATAAGGTTCTTCTAATTCGTGCAAGCAATGTAGTGCTTTTTGAGAAAGTTCTTTTTGAACAAAGGCATCTTCTATACTTACATCGTTGCTTGCCACTTCGAGATCGTCAAGAGAATCTTTTTTCTTTTGTTCGTTATCCCACGCAAAATATGTATTCTTTGCGATTTGGCAGAGCCACACGGAAGTCTTTTCTTTGTTTCGAAGAGACGAATAGTTCATATATGCACGAAAAAAGGTTTCTTGTGTCAACTCTTCGGATAGCGTAATATCCCGTGTCAT
>JAZSPU010000031.1:0-31685 GCA_045537575.1 Acutalibacteraceae bacterium | reverse complement strand
AAGATTAAAAAATTTCAAAAAAGTAAATTTTAACTCAAATCGAATATACTCTATTAACTTTGTCTTAGTGCCTCTGATATGAAGTTAATACTTTTTCGGACTCACCTCTTTCAGTTTGATAAGTTCACCTTTACAGGTTCGGCTTCCATTTTCATTGGTATCAGCCACCTTTCTGTCCTCTCTTTTCTGTCTTTATTATAGTGCATAATCAACCATTTGTCAAGTGTTTTGTTCAAAACTTTTATATATTTTTTAAAAAGTTATTGACAAAAGGGTGTTTTTTCCTCATTTTCGCAAAAATTCGCCCTTAACCGCTGAAAAAAATTACGCAAAAATACATAAATTATAGTTTACCAAAATACAAAAGTGTGATAATATATGATTATATTTATTTGCCAAGGTGAAATCTATGTATAAAATAGTAAGCAAAAAAGTACTTAATCCTACCGTTACAATGATGGATATATCCGCCCCGCTTGTTGCAAAAAAAGCTCAGGCAGGTCAGTTTATTATACTCAGAACCGACGCTGACGGTGAGCGTATCCCCCTTACAATTGCAGGATATGACCGCAATGCCGGTACTGTAAAAATAATTTTTCAGACAGTTGGAGAGACCACCTTGCGCCTTTCAAAAAAGATGGAAGGCGAATATATTGAGGACTTTGCAGGGCCCTTAGGTATTCCCACAAAAACCGAAAAGCTTAAAAAGGTTTTAATAGTAGGCGGCGGTGTAGGCTGCGCCATTGCTCTGCCCATTGCCCAAAAGCTTAAAGAACAGGGCGCATCGGTTACCAGTATAATAGGTTTCAGAAACAAAGACCTTCTTATTTTGGAAAATGAATTCCGCGCCGCTTCCGAAAGGCTTTTTGTTATGACCGACGACGGCTCATACGGTGAAAAGGGCAACGTTTGTATGCCCATAAACCATATGCTCAGCGGCGGTGAAACCTTTGACGAGGTTATAACTATAGGCCCCCTTATTATGATGAAATTTGTAGTAGAGGCAGTACGTCCCTATAACATCCCCTGCACCGTTTCAATGAATCCCATAATGATAGACGGCACGGGAATGTGCGGCGGATGTAAGCTTTCTCTTATTGAAGACGGCAAAAGAACAATAAAATTTGCCTGTGTTGACGGCCCCGATTTCGACGGCTACAAGGTTGACTTTGACGAAGCCATGAGTCGAGCAAGTATGTATAAGGATTTTGAGAAACACGCATATGAGTCAACCTGCAACCTCTTTAAAAAGGAGGCAAACGAAAATGAGTAAGCCTAATATGAGTAACGTTAAAAACCCTATGCCTTGTCAGAAGCCTCAAATAAGAAACAAAAACTTTGATGAGGTTGCTTTAGGTTACGGTGAAGAAACCGCAGTCAGCGAGGCTTTACGTTGTTTAAACTGCAAAAATATGCCCTGTGTTCAAGGTTGTCCCGTAAACATTCACATTCCCGCTTTTATTGAAAAAATAAAGGAATGTGATTTCGAGGGCGCTTATGAAATTATAAGTCAGTCTTCCTCCCTTCCCGCCGTTTGCGGACGTGTTTGTCCTCAGGAAAAGCAATGCGAAGCAAACTGTGTAAGAGGAATTAAGGGTGAAAGTGTAGGAATTGGCAGACTTGAACGTTTCGTTGCCGATTGGCACAACGCTCACAGTCAAACCGCACCGATTAATATAGTGTCCAACGGACACAAAGTAGCCATTATCGGCAGCGGACCTTCAGGACTTACCTGCGCAGGCGATTTGGCAAGAATGGGATATAAAGTATCTGTTTTTGAAGCATTGCATACCGCAGGCGGTGTGCTTGTTTACGGTATTCCCGAATTCAGACTTCCTAAAAAAATAGTACAAAAAGAAATCGACAACCTTTGCGCTATGGGTGTTGAAATCAATACTAATATTATAATAGGTAAAACCCTTACCGTTGACGAACTTTTCGAAATGGGCTTTGAAGCGGTATTTATCGGGTCGGGAGCAGGACTTCCCTCCTTTATGGGAATAAAGGGAGAAACCCTAAAGGGTGTTTATTCGGCTAACGAGTTTTTAACCCGAAGCAACCTTATGAAATCATATCTTGAAAATCCCACCACCCCGATTATGAAGGGTGGAAAGGTTGCCGTTGTGGGCGGAGGCAACGTTGCTATGGATGCTGCCCGAACCGCTATGCGACTTGGCGCCGAAAAGGTTTACATTGTATATAGAAGAAGTATGGATGAGCTTCCCGCAAGAAAGGAAGAGGTAGAACACGCTATTGAAGAAGGCGTTGAATTTATGCTTCTTAATAACCCCATTGAAATTCTGGGTGACGATAACGGCTTCGTTAAGGCTATGAAGTGTATAAAAATGGAGCTTGGTGAACCCGATGAAAGAGGCAGAAGAAGTCCTGTACCTATTGAAAACAGTGAATTTATCCTTGATACTGATACCGTAGTTATCTCTATAGGAACCTCACCTAACCCACTTATAAAGGATACAACCGAAGGACTTGACGTAAATAAACGCGGTGGCATTATAGTTGAGGAAAACACAGGAGCCACCAGTAAAGTCGGAGTTTTTGCCGGAGGTGACGCCGTAACGGGCGCCGCAACGGTAATATCGGCTATGGGCGCAGGAAAAACCGCCGCAAAGGCAATTGATGAATACATTCAAAATAAATAAAATTAAAATCCTATTCGGGAGTTGTTCTTAGGGACAAATAGGTTTTTCAGATAAATTTGTACGCTTTCTTGTTTTGAAAACTTGTAAGACACAAAGTATTACTGCGTTTTCGCAACTTCAAAATCGAAACAAATTTATTCTTACAAAACTGCTTCGCACCTAAAAAAGATAAATTTTTAGTGGAATAAAAGGCGAAAAGCCGTGGTAATGCTGACGCATACCACGGCTTTTTAACACATTAGAACGCAAAAATTTGCTTTTTTAGGCATTTTATCCCTAAGAACAACTCCCGTTTCATGGCGTCTTCTTTATGGAAGGCGTCATAGTTTTTTATTAAAAATGTGAAAACCAATTCTATAAAACATTTATATTATTTCACTTTACTTTTTATTTTCGTACTGTATAATAATGTTAAGGAAGTGATTATATGAGTATAAAATTTACGGTTTTTTCCGATTTGCATTACGACAGAAATTTTGCAAGGCACGAACACGTTGAAGAAATAATAGAAAGCGCAAAAGCAAAGAACAGCGAGTTCATTATGCACTGTGGCGACCTTACACGTAAGTGGACGGAGTTTACCGAACTTTCAGAAACCTTACTTAGTAACAAATACGATTTAAAGGTTTACGGCACTTATGGCAACCACGATACCGAATCGGTTGATAATACCTTTGACTTTGTTACCCCTCGCCTTACTAACGATGAAAACGTTGTTTGGGGCACCGAAGACGGCAAGGTAGGAAACGGTGACGTCACCTATTTTTACGTTGATAAAGGTGGTTACAGATTTATTTTTATTGACACTAATCATTCATATTTCCCAAAAGAAGGTATAATAAAACACGCCCCTCCCGGTATGGGTGAAGCGCCCCCTGAAAACGAACCCCGCCACGTACTTGGAGAAAATCAGCTTAAATGGTTGGAAAAGGTTCTTGACGATGCCTGTGAAAAAGGACTTCACTGCATAACCGCTTCCCACGCAGGTTTCGCAGGATTTAAGGAAGGCGGATGGGAGAATCCTACCCCATCTTATGATATTGAAAAAGTAAGGGCTATGTTTAATAAGGTTAATGCCAAACGTCCTCACACGGTTATTATGTCAATAAACGGACATTATCACACCGACCACGCGGCAACTGCTGATAATATGGTTTTCTTTTCGGTAAATTCCTGCATGACGGGATGGTGGGATTGTTGGCACTCTAAACCCTACCGCTACGGTCTTCCCCTTTACGCAACGGTAACAATAACCGATGATTTTGAAATTATCATTGAAGGCAAAGAAGGCTGTTGGCTTGACGGCGTTGCCCCCGAAAACGAAGAACACCTTAAAACTCTTGGTGTTCACACCTATATCAGCGACAACACTTTTAAACTAAAGTGAGGTATAAATTATGATTAAATTCCTTTTGTTTTCCGACTTTCACTATTGCAAAGGCACCTATGCTTCCACCTTAAACGATTTAGATATTATGCTAAAAAAAGCAAAGGAAGAAAAGGTTGACTTCTGTTTTCAATGCGGTGACTTTTCAGCAGATGCTATAAATAATCTTGAAGCATTCGACCTTTATCTTAATAACAAATACGACCTTCCCTGCTATGGTGTAGTAGGAAATCACGAGCTTGAGGGCAGCACCGACAATACAATGGAGCTTATTACCCCTCGTCTTACAAATCGTCCCGTAAATAAGCCTCACCCCGATGCATCCTACTGGTACACCGACGTTAAGAATATTCGCCTAATTGGACTTGACAGTAACCATTCCTTTAACCCCGAAACAAAGGAGTGGGAACACGTTCCTCCCGGACGTACCGGCGCCCGTCCCGGTAACACAAACGTTGCCCACGTTCACCCCGTGCAAATGCAGTGGCTTAAGGAAACCCTTGACGAAGCGCAGGAAAAGGGGCTCAAAGCAATTATCTTTACCCACCACGCCTTAAGCGGCGCCTTTAACTTTAACTGTGGTAACGGTAAAGAAATTCGTGATTTGCTTGAAAACTACAAAAAGACGGCAGTTATGTGTATATGCGGCGACTTACATATGGATGCCTTTACGGTTGTAAATAAAGTTGCTTACTTCTGCATTACCGCCACAAGATATCTGGCAGATGAAAAGGTACCGTACCCCGAGGATGCTATCGTTGACTTGTACGAGCTTGACGAAAACAAAAATCCCGTAGTAGTAGGAAAACAGAATCTTAGCGAAATAAAACATTCCAACTATCGCTATTCCGACAGACCTATGTATGCTATCGTTACCATTGATGATGACGGTTTACTTAAAATACAAGGCATGAAGGCGCAGTGGATTTGTGGCATAGAATATGACGCAACCAAGGAACGCAAATATCAAAACGGCGTTGAAATCAAAGACCGTACCTATAAACTTAATTTTTAAAAAAAGGGATGTATTCCGACGGAATACATCCCTTTTATGCAAATTTTTAAGAAAGAGAAAGCACGAATAGATATTGTGCAAACACACCGAATTAACTATAATATATGTATAAAATTAAAAACAGGAGGCAAATATTATGGATAATTCAAGAATTACCGCTGCCATTTGGCCGTGGGGTACACAAACCAGAGAACAGATGGAACTTGCAGCTAAAGAAGTTACCGAAATAGGTTATAAAAGTTTTGAAAGCGTTAAAGCAGCTATTTATGCTTTTGACCTTGATTTAGACGCTTATAAGGAAGTTCTTAAGCGTTACGACCTTAATCCCGTAAGTTTCTACTTCCATATTCCCTATAAAGGAAAAGAGGATGAACTTTTCGTAAATCTCGAAAAAGAATTGGAATTTATTGCAGAGCTTGGTGTTAAGAGAATCTGTCTTCAGGCAACCAACGGCAGACCTGAGGTTATGGATGCCGAGAATTTAGAGTACGAATTTAACTTAATCAAGAAGTTTGCTGAAAAGACCAGAGAGTTTGACATTATGTCCAACCTTCATCCCCATCACAACACTTGGGTAATGTATAAGGAAGAAATTGACAACATACTCAGAAATCTTGACAGCAAGACCATTCAGTTCGCTCCCGATACTGCTCACCTTACCGCCGCTTCTTGCGATCCTGTTGAAGTTGTCAGAGAATACGCTGACCGCGTTAACTTTACTCACTTCAAGGATATAAAGAGTCCTGAAATCAAATCCGAAGGTTACGCAAGTGCAGGCATGGAGGTTTACTCCAACTTCTGCGAACTCGGTACCGGTTGTGTTGACTTTAGAAGCATCTTTGATATTCTTAAGGGTGTTGGCTACGATGGACCTCTTTGTGAAGAGCTTGATAAAGCTCCTGTCAGCAATGCAGAGTCTGCCAGAAACAACTACAACTTCTTACTTAACAACTATTAAAAGTAAAACATCGATAAGTGAAATACTTATCGATGTTTTTTTCTGTATTCTGACGGAGAGGTTCCGTTCATTTCTTTAAATAATCGGCAGAAATTTTTGTGCTGTGTAAATCCTACTCTAAAGGATATTGTGGATATACTGTCATTACTTTCGGTAAGGAGCACCCTTGCCTTTTTAATGCGGTATATATTAAGATAATTATGGAAGGTGGCATTGGTAGCATTTTTAAAGCTTCGGCAAAAAGAACTTTTTTCGTATCCCGAAACCGCCGCCGCTTCCTCTACCGTTATGTTTTCGCTGTAGTGAAGCGCCACGAAATCAAGCGCCTTTTGAATTTTAGAAACAGCGAAAAGTCTTTCCTGTTGACGCTTGGTAATTTTTTCGGTGCTTGTCAGTCCGTTGAGAAGAATGGATACTATATTATATATTCTTCCTCGCATTTCCATATCATTAGCAAGACTTTTGGGAGCATCATTAAGCTTGGTAATTTTATCAAACTCCTCCCTGACCGCTTGATTATTTCTTAAAACAGGGTCATCAAATTGCATATTTCTTATTTCATCAAACTCGTTTCCAAAAAAAGGAAAGCCCAGACTTATAATATTGCCGTCCACCATACCTTCCGACGAAAGACAATGGGGCTGACAGCTGCCTACAAAAATAACGTCACCGTCATTAACCTCGTATTTATTTTCTTCGTCTTCTACAAAGAAGGTACCCTTCCTGCTGTAAAGAATTTCTATATCACTATGCCAATGCATAGGAAACTCTGCATTTCGAAGTTGTTTAAGCTTAAATCCGCTTTCTTCAAGTACAATCGGTTGAAAGAACACAAAAAATACACCTCGCTCACGAGTTTATGTATAACACAATTTTTTATATTTGTCAATCGGTTGCAAATTTTTAGGAAAAAACTACCCAAAAACCGCATTGCAGAGCAATAATTTATTTGATAAAATTAATTGAAACAACAAAAAAATTAAATGGGGAGATGTACGCACTATGAAGATAAGAGTCGGAATTATCGGTATGGGTTATATCGGCGAAAGCCATATTGAAGCCATAAGACGTATCGGAATCTGTCAGCTTTGCGCTGTTGCAGATACTAACTATGAACTTGCAAAACAAAAAGCCGATGCATACGGCATTGAAAAGGTTTATGCAAGTGTTGACGAAATGCTCAGCGACAAGGATATTGATGCTGTTCACAACTGCACTCCCAACTTCTTACATATGGAAATAAATGAAAAGATTATCCGCAGCGGAAAACATCTTTTCAGCGAAAAGCCTCTTACTATGAACTATGAACAGGCTAAAAAGCTTCTTGCAGTAAAGAAGGAATTTCCCGAAGTTGAGGCGGCTGTAAACTTTAACTACAGAATGAATCCTTTAGTTCAGGAAATCAGAGCCCGTATCAAAAAGGGCGAAGCCGGTGACATTCGCATTATTACAGGCTATTATAATCAGGACTGGCTTATGTACGATACCGACTACAGCTGGAGACTTGAACCCGAGGTTGCAGGAAATTCTTGCTGTGTTGCCGATATCGGTTCACATTGGATGGATATAATTCAGCACATAACGGGACACAAAATCGTAAGTGTTATGGGTGATGCCGTAACGGTAATTCCCGTAAGAAAGAAACCCGCACAGCAGCAGGAAACCTTTAAGGATGCTGTTAGTGAAGATTATATTGAAGTTCCCGTAAAGAATGAAGACTATGCAGCGGTTTTATTTAAGACCGACAAAGGCGCTACCGGTGTCTTCCACGTAACCGAAGCTGCCGCAGGTCACGGTTGTGACTTCAGCTTTGAAATCAACGGTTCCCTTCTTTCATACGGATGGAGTCAGGAGCAGAACGACAGAATGTGGATAGGCAGACGCGGCGGTGACAATAGCGTTGTTATCAGAAACCCAAATCTTATCTCTAATGAGGTAAAGCCCTATACCAATCTTGCTATGGGACATCCTGAAGGCTGGAACGATGCCTTCAAAGGCAATTTCTATGCCTTTTACAAATATCTATACGACGGCAAACAGGGAGAAAGAATTTATTCGACTCTCGAAGATGCCGCTTATATAGTAAAGCTCACAGAAAAAATCATTGAAAGCAGCAAACAAAAAACATGGATAAATATAGAGGAGGACTAAACTATGTTTAAGTATTCAGTAGGACCTTGGAACGTACACGAAGGCGCAGACGCTTACGGCCCCGCCACCCGTGACAGTTTCACTTTTGAGGAAAAAATCAAAAGATTCAAAGAAATCGGAATTGACGCAATTCAGTTCCACGATGACGACGCTGTGCCAAACATGAATAATATGACCGAAAGTCAGATTATTGCTGAGGCAAAGGACGTTAAAGCGCTTCTCGACAGCTATGATTTAAAGGCTGAGTTCGTTGCTCCAAGACTTTGGATGGATCCCCACACTATCGACGGCGGATTTACTTCCAACAGCAAGGAAGACAGAGAATTTGCTATCTGGAGAGCAAAACGCTCTATCGATATCGCAAATGCTTTAGGCTGTGACAAAACTGTTCTTTGGCTCGCACGCGAAGGCACCATCTGCCCCGAAAGCAAAAGTCAGGTTGAAATCGTAAAACAGCTTGTTGACGCTCTTAACCAGATGCTCGAATATGATAAAAACATCAAGGTTATGATCGAAACCAAACCTAACGAGCCTATCGACAGAAACGTATGCCCCACTTTAGGTCACGCTCTTGCAGTTTCTGCTGCTACTGTTGACCCCAGCCGTGTAGGTGCGCTTCTCGAAACCGCTCACGCAGTTTTAGCAGGTCTTGATCCCGCCGCTGAAATGGGCTTTGCTCTTGCAATGGGCAAACTCTGGGGCGTTCATCTTAACGACCAGAACGGTATGAAGTTCGACGAAGACAAAAACTTCGGCGCTGAAAACTTACGTAGCGCATTTAATCAGATTAAGGTTCTTAAAGAGCATAACTTCTGTGCTAACGGCGAATACATCGGTCTTGACGTTAAGACCATGAGAACCCAGAAGAAAGAAGACAGCTTCCGTCACATCGAAACCAGCCTTAAGATTGCAAAGGCTATGGAAGAAAAGGTTAACCGTTACGATTACGCATTCGCTAACAAGTGCATCGAAGAAAGAAACTACGAAGCTCTTGAATGCTACGTACTCGAACTCATTATGGGTTTAAAATAAAATAAAATAAAATAAAATAAAAAATTTCCCCGAACACAGTTCGGGGAATTTTTTATTTAAGCCCTTTTATTTCTATCTTATCAATAAGATTTATATTATACTTTTTAACAAGTTCTTGCGCTTTTGCAAGAGATTTATCATCATAGGCTCTATATGGTTCGTGGGCGTCGAAGCCGAAAATCATTTTACAGCCTATCTTCCCTGCAACCTTTAAGAATTTTTCATTTGGATAATTGCGATTATCAAATATGCCAAGCATATTCAGTTCTAACGGTACGTCAAGTTCCTTTGCCGCTCTGCAGAGCCGTTCTGACTCTTTAGCATAAAATTCATCATCACCGTCAAAACGGAACATATCGGGATGAGCAACGTATAAATATTTGCCGGTTTTCATACCTTCAATAAGCAAATCGGTATATTTTATTAAATCTTCTTCTGTGTGGCCTTCGCGATTTGAATGAATACTGCCGTCCCATTCGCTTCCTATATAATGTTCACCAAGAATTATATATTCAGCGCCAAGTGATTTAACGTAAGAGTACATTTTATCAAAAAGTTCGGGATAGTATTCCATTTCAAAGCCGATATAAATTTTAATTTTATCCTTATATTTTTCTCTTAAAGCCTTTAAGGATTCAATATACTCTTCAGCATCCTCGGGCTGAACTCTCCACCAACCATTGTAACCTTCAACACAGTTTACGGGAGCGTGGTCGGAAAAGCCTAATATTTTAAGACCGCCTTCGATAGCACGTAAAATATATTCTTCATCCTGCCCCTTAGCGTGTTTACAGCGGAAGGTATGAGTATGGTAATTTGCAATCATTTTTAAATCCCCTTAAATATCATTATTTATACTATACATTCAGATTTTGCCTTTGTCAACCGACAAGGGCTTTTTAATTGACTTTTTGCCCTTTTTATAGTATTATAATTGTGTATGTACTCATAAGTAGAAAGAATGTTAAAAAATGAAAATACTTGCTATCGGGGATGTTTGCGGTCAAATCGGCTGTGATACAGTAAGACGAATGCTTCCCGCTATAAAAAAACAATACGGTATTGATTTTACCGTTATAAACGGAGAAAACTCTGCCGACGGAAACGGCATAACGCCATCTAGCGCCGAAATGCTTTTCGCCTTTGGTGCTGACGTTATCACAGGCGGAAACCACTCCCTTAAAAGAAAAGAAATATATTCAATGCTGGAAGAAAACCATTTTCTTCTTCGCCCCGATAATCTTCCCGAAGAACTTTCCGGCAATGGCTTTTGCATAGTTGACTGCGGTTACGCAAAGGTTGCGGTTATAAATCTTTCGGGAACCATATATCTGGAAAGCCTTAACGCTTCATCGCCATTTGAAAGAGCTGATGCTCTTATTGAACAAGCAAAAAATGAGGGCGCTGATATAATTTTAGTTGATTTTCACGCCGAAGCCACCAGCGAAAAACGTGCCTTAGGGCTTTATCTTGACGGCAAGGTTTCTGCCCTTTTCGGCACCCACACCCACGTACAAACCAATGATGCTCAGGTTTTGCCCCTCGGCACAGGTTACATTACCGACCTTGGTATGACGGGGCCCATTGACAGCGTTCTGGGAGTTAAAAGCGAAATTATTATTTCCCGTCTTAAAGACAAAAACACTTCGGAGAAATTTGTACTTGCCGACGGAAAATGTATGCTTAACGGTTGTATTTTTGATATTGACAAAAATACAGGAAAAACAATAAATACTACCCTTATAAATATTTCTTAAAGGAGAAAACCTTTTGAAAATTAAAAGAATTATTGCTTTGCTCCTTATTTTTTGTATGCTGTTTTTAAGCGGATGCAAAAAAAACAGTTCTTCGGGAGCAAATGACGGAAATCTGACGGGTATTAAAACCGAGTCGGCAAATCTTTTATACTGCGCAAATGACACCTTTAATCCATATACCCTTACAACAAAGGTTAATATGGAGCTTTGTCAGTTACTTTTTGAGCCCCTCGTTACCCTTTCAAATAATTTTGAGCCTATTTACCGACTTGCTCAAAGTGCCCAGCAGGACGGTAATATTTGGACAGTAAAGCTTAAGAATGCCAAGTTTTCCGATTCGAGTGTCGTTACGGCAAATGACGTTATTTATTCCTTTAAGCTTGCCCAAAACAGCGACGTCTATGCATCATCCTTAAGTCATATAAAATCAGTTCAGGAAAAGGACGGAGACGTTGTTTTTAATCTTTCCTATAACGATCCTTTTTTCGTTAATCTGCTGACCTTTCCAATTATAAAAGCTCAAAGTGATAAAATTGCCGACTCCGACTCGGTACTCTTTCCACCCATTGGCGCAGGACCTTACGTATTAAATGAAGAAAAAACAAAATTGGGACTTAACCCCAATTACTACGATTCCCCTGCCCGTTTTGGAACCATTAATCTTGTAAATGCTCCCGACAAAGAATCTGTCGGTCATTACGTTGAGGTAGGCGCTACGGATTTTTACTATGCCGATATAATGGATAGCACCATTTTCCGTATGGACGGCAAAAAGCTGAGCGTTAATCAGAACCGACTGGTTTACATTGGTATGAATATGCGTTTGGCTGTTTTTAAAGAGCCGAAAATCCGCTACTGCATATCAGCCGCCATTGACCGCGAAAAAATTTCAAAAAATGCATATTATTCCAACGCATTACCTGCTACAAGCCCTCTTAATCCCGCTTTTTTTGGCGAAGATAACTATAAAACCATTGAAACTTTAGCTAATACAAAAATTGCTATTGAGAATTTGGAACAAATCGGTTATAATATATTAGATAACTCAGGTTTTAGAAGTAACCGCGCAGGAAGAACTCTGGAATTTTCATTGCTTATAAATGCTGATAACGTTTATCAGCAGGAAGCGGCAAAGATAATTGTCTCTAATTTAAGAGAGGTAGGAATTCGCGTTACTATTCGCGCTTTAGATTATGATAATTATCTTAAAGCGCTAAGCTCAGGCAGTTTTCAGTTATATCTTGCCGAGGTTAAGATAAACAACAACTTTGACCTTAGCGAGCTTATAGTACCCGGCGGAAAATGTGCATACGGTATTGTGGGTAATTCTTCTGCAAATCAGAATGATGAAACTCAGGAAAATGAAACCGATACCGAAACCGCCCAAAACGAGACAGCCATAAACAACGATTTATCCGACCTTGTCAAAAGATATCAAAACGGCACGGTCACCTTGGATCAGCTTGTTTCAGCTGTAGGCGCACAGATGCCCTTTATCCCTGTTTGTTATCGCTTGGGAATTCTGTTTTATAACAGTGAAATTGAAGGAATTGACAATGCTTCTTCGTATGATTTGTTTATGTCCTTTAAAAATAATCCTTAACTAAATTTTAGGAGGTTACACTATGATTTCTTACGAAACTATGACCGGCACCGTTTCCCTTTCCAAAGAATATCTTTCAAAACTCATTGGGCAGGCAGTAACATCTTGTTTCGGTGTAGCAGGTATGATGCCCAACGGCAGAAAACAGCGCTTATTCGGTCTGATTTCTAAAAAGGAAAGAATCGAAAAAGGCGTTACCGTAACAGGCAACATTGATCATATAAATGTTGTTATCCACATTGTAGTAACATACGGAATGAACATCAATGCAATTGCAAAAAGCATTGTTCATAAAGTAAAATACGTTGTTGCCGAAACCACCGGCATACAGGTAAAAAAAGTAACTGTCAAAGTTGACGGTATCAAAGAATAATTGAGGTGTTTTTATTGTTTAACGGAAACATTCTGAGAGATGCAATTATCTCTGCCGCCAACAATATTTCTAATAAACAGAAACAGGTTGACGATTTAAACGTATTTCCGGTGCCTGACGGCGATACCGGTACCAATATGTCTATGACTCTTTCCAATGCTGCCCGTGAACTTTCACGTGTTGAGGGCGAAGGCGCAGGAAAGATTGCAAGTATTACCGCTTCCGCACTTCTTCGCGGCGCAAGAGGAAATTCGGGTGTTATCACCTCCCTTCTCTTCCGCGGATTTGCAAACGGTTTTAAGGGTTACGATAACGTAGAACCCGAAAATCTTAAAAATGCTTTTAAGCTGGGCGTTGAAGCAGCCTACAAGGCTGTTATGAAGCCTACCGAAGGCACTATTCTTACCGTTGCAAGAGTAGCAAGTGAATATGCTGAAAAAGCATACAAAAAGAAGCTTGATACCCTCGGTGTATTTGAAGCCGCCCTTGAAGGCGCTAAAAAGGCATTGGCTGAAACCCCCGAAATGCTCCCCGTTCTTAAAAAGGCAGGCGTTGTTGACGCAGGCGGTATGGGCTTTGTAGTCATTTTAGAGGGTATGTACTCTGTATTTAAAGACGGAGCCGTTATTGCACCTGTCCACGCTGTAGCACAAGAGGAAGAGGAATCCACCGAAAGAAATGCAGCAGGCGAATTTGAAGGCGAAATCACCTTTACCTACTGCACCGAATTTATAGTAAACCGCAGTGAAGAAGTGGAAAAGGAACCTGCCGAGCTTCGCGCTTATCTTGAGACTATCGGTGACTGCGTTGTTGTGGTTGATGACGAAGAAATCATAAAGGTTCACGTTCATACCGACCATCCCGGTAACGCTATCGAAAATGCTCTTACCTTCGGTTCCCTCGTTCACTTAAAAATAGAAAATATGCGTGACCAGCACGAGAAGGCTAAGCACGACAGCGCAAATGCCGCTAAAAAGCCTGCTCAGAACAGCACACGCACCGAAACCTTTACTCCTGCTAAAAAGGAAAAGCCCGTCGGTTTTGTTTCTGTATGCGCAGGTGACGGACTTGAAGAATTATTTAAGGATTTAGGCGTTGATACCTTGGTAAGCGGCGGTCAGACAATGAATCCCAGTACCGATAACATCTTACGCGCTATTGAATCTACCCCTGCCGAAACAGTATTTGTTCTTCCTAATAACAAGAACATCATTATGGCGGCAGAACAGGCAATTCCGCTAAGTACCAGAAAGGTTATCGTTATTCACTCCCGTACCATTCCTCAAGGCATTGCGGCAATGCTCGCCTTTGACGAAGATGAGAGTGATGACAAAAATGCCATCAATATGGCAGAGGCTTGTGAAAGAATTGCTACAGGTCAGATAACCTTTGCGGCAAGAGATTCTGACTTTGACGGTCATAAAATCAAAAAAGGCGAACTCCTTTGTATGAATAACGGAAAAATTGCCTTTACCGAAAATGACCTTGATAAAGCGGTTGCACGTCTTGTTAAGGTAATGCTTAAGCGTGACAGCGAATTCCTTACCGTTATCTACGGCGCTGACGTAAGCGATGCTCAAGCAAGAAGAATTGAAGCAGACCTTAATGCAAAATTCGGTGATAAGGTGGAAATCACCGTAATAAGAGGCGGTCAGCCTATCTATTATTTCTTCCTTTCGGTAGAATAATATGGAAACCAAAGAAACCAGAAGTATTTTAAGTATAAGGGGTATCGGCGAAAAACGTGCCGACTTACTGCGTAAGTTGGGCATTGACTCTGTCGATGCCCTTTTGCGTTACTATCCGAGAAGCTATAATGATTATACCTTGCTAACGGCTATTGAAAATCTTATTCCCGACTCACATTTCACAATACGCGGGAAAATAGAGTCTTCCGTTATTACCGAGCCCCTTTACCGTCAACCCATATCACGTTCCACCTTTTATGTTAGTGACGGTACCGGAAGTTTAAAAATTATTCTTTTCCATAAAAAAGAAATGCCCTTTTATCTTAAAAGGAACACCTTTTATACATTTTCAGGCAAAGTAACAGGCAATCTTTTTGATCTTTGTATGTCTTCTCCCACCGTAATTTTTGAAAACGAACCAAAAATTCAGGCGGTTTATCCTCTTAAAAGCTCAGTTGCGGGAAGCGTTATCAAAAACAGCGTTAAAGCGGCAATTGAAAAGGGAGCAGGAGACGATCCCATTCCCGAAGACATACGCAAAAAGTACGGCCTTTGCGACCTTGATTTTGCAATTAAAAACATACATTTTCCACTAAGCGACTCAGCCCTCGCTGCCGCAAAAAAGCGACTTGTTTTTGAAGAACTCTTTATTCTACAAACCGCTTATTCATTACTTAAAAGCTCTAATAAAAACAAAAAAGGCATTGAAATAAAAACTGACTTTACCGACGAGTTTTTTGCCCGTCTCCCCTTTTCTCCCACTAATGCGCAGAGAAGGGTTACCAAGGAATGTATTTTTGATATGCAAAACGGCTTCGCCCTTAACCGACTGGTTCAGGGTGACGTTGGCAGCGGAAAAACTGCTGTTGCTGCCGCTCTTTGCTACACTGTGGCAAAAAACGGTTTTCAGTCGGCAATTATGGCGCCTACAGAAATACTTGCTGAACAGCATTTTGAAAGCTTTAACAGATTTTTCGAAGGCACAGGCATAAAAGTGGGGCTTTTCACAGGCTCCCTCACCGCTTCCAAACGCAAAAAGCTAAAGGAACAGCTTATAAACGGTGAAATTGATGTTGCCGTAGGCACTCACGCACTTATAAGCGATTGGGTTGATTTTAAAAACCTTGCCCTTGTTATAACCGACGAACAGCACCGCTTTGGTGTGGCTCAACGCGCAAAGCTATCAAGTAAGGGCGAATTTACCCACCGTCTTGTTATGTCGGCTACCCCCATTCCCAGAACCCTTGGACTTATTATTTACGGCGACCTTGATTTAAGTATTATTGATGAGTATCCGAAAAACCGTCAGGTTATCGACTCCTACTCGGTAACCGATAAGCTTCGGGAGAGGGTTTATAATTTCATAAAGAAAAATATAGCTGAAGGCAGACAAGCCTATATAGTCTGCCCTGCCGTAGAAGAAAATGAAAATGATATGGCTTCGGCAGAGGAATTTTTCAAGGAGTTAACCGAAGACGTATTTAAAGATTACAGCGTAGGACTTCTTCACGGAAAAATGAAGGCTCAGGATAAGGACAAGGTTATGAGCGAGTTTAAGGAAGGCAAAATTAATCTACTTGTCTGCACCACGGTAATTGAAGTAGGCATTGACGTGCCAAACGCCACCGTTATGGTTATTGAAAATGCCGAACGCTTTGGGCTTAGTCAGCTTCATCAGCTTCGCGGAAGAATAGGCAGAGGCTCCTTTAAATCTACCTGTATTTTTATTTCAAATAATAAAAACAATTCCAGACTTAAAATAATGTGTTCCACCACCGACGGCTTTAAAATTGCCGACGAGGACCTTTTGCTTCGCGGCCCCGGTGATTTTATGGGACACCGTCAGCACGGACTTCCCGAGCTTAAAATCGCCGATTTGAACAATGATATGGAGTTGCTTCGTATTTCAGCCGTAGCGGCTCAATCGGTCATAAAGAGTGATGATACTTTAAGCCTTCCCGTACACAAGGCTCTTAAAGAGGCTGTAGGAAATCTCCTTAAAATCAGTGAAAATTGAGGATAAAAATATGAAAATACTAAAATTTTTCAAAAAATTAATTGTGTTTCTTCTAGTGATTTCCATTATAGTAGGCATATACGCTCTTATCGTAAACGCTTACGTTGTATCTTCTGCCAAAAAGCAGATTATATCCTCAGAGGAAGCCGCAGCGCTAACCGATGTTGACTGCATTATTGTTTTAGGCTGTTTAGTCAGACCTGGCGGAAAGCCCAGCGATATGCTTGCCGACAGACTAAGGCGGGGTGTTGAGCTTTATGAAAGCGGAGCCGCACCAAAATTACTTATGAGCGGTGACCACGGACAAAAGGAATATAACGAGGTTGCGGCAATGAAGCAGTATGCGCTTGATGCAGGAATAGAGTCCAATGATATTTTTATGGACCACGCAGGTTTTTGCACCTATGACAGCATCTATAGAGCAAAGGAAGTTTTTAAAGCAAAAAAGGTTATAATTGTTACACAGGAATATCACCTTTCACGCGCTCTGCTTATTGCCCGAAAATTAGGCTTAGAGGCTGTCGGCGTTGCAAGTGATTATCACACCTACGGCGGACAAACCTTTCGCGATATAAGAGAAATAATTGCCCGAAACAAAGATTTCCTTTACACAATATTCAAGCCAAAGCCAAAATATCTTGGCGAAGCCATTTCTATACAAGGCGACGGCAATTTAACACAGGATTAAAAAAAGAAGTGAGGTTACCCTCACTTCTTTAACTTTTATTCTATTCCCGCAAGTATCAGTTTTAACTTAGCAAGGTCGGTAGTGTTAACAGAGAAATCCATATTCAAATCCGCTCTAGCAGAACCTATTTCATCAAGGGTATTAATCCCCGCAAGATGTAACTTTAATATTGCAAGATCCGTGGTGATAACCCTTTCGTCACCGTCGATATCGCCAATACTATAAAGTGTAGCCTTGCAAATGCTACATCTACCTAAATTATCATAGTTGTGTTTATAACTTCCTATACAGGCACTATAATACCAATCCGCATTATGCAAATAATCATTACCGGTTCTTATGGTGATATTATTTTTATCCTTCTCGCTCCCTCTGTAATATACCTTATCAAGAGCATAACATTGATTAAAAGCATAATTATCAATTCTTATAACACTTTTAGGAATGCTTACAGTTGTAAGTTTTTTACAACTATCGAAAGCAGCGTCCCCAATAAACGTACAAGTATCGGGGATTACAACATTATCTAGCGAATAACAGGATTGAAAAGCGGATGGCCAAATATCAATAACTCCCTCAGGTATAATCACGCTTTCAAGAGATTCGCAGCCGCTGAAAGTCCCCCCTGAAATCACTTTTAAATTATCAGAGAGCTTTACATCACTCAAAGACGTACAACCTCTAAAAAGATACTCTCCTATAACAGTAACACTGTCTGGAATCACAATAGTTTTAAGGTTCTCACAAAGATAAAACGACCAATCACCTATATACGTTACTCCTTCCGGGATATTGATATTTTCAAGTGACGTACATTCCGCAAATGCAAAGTCTTCAATTCTTTCAATACTACTTGGTAAAACAACTGTTTTTAATCCGTAACATCCCTCAAATACGCTGTTGCCAAGAATTGTTGTGCCGCTTTTGATCTCAACCGTTTCAGGACAAACACCCTTATACTTATAAGCCATTTTACCAAAATATATAATCCCATCTGGTAAATTATCAAACCAAGGTGTACCCTCAAAAGCAAAATCACTTACCTCTTCTATATCTTCTGGTATAGTTATATCAGAAAGAGAGGTGCAACCATAAAAAGCGCCTGCGCTTATAGTGGTTACACTATCCGGTATAACTATACTTTCAAGCTTCACGCACTCACTAAAAGCATGACTTCCTATACTCACAGTACCCTCCTTAATTACAACACTTTTAGGACAGTCGCCTTTATATTTATACGCCACCTTTCCGGCATAAACAATTCCGTCAGGCTGACTATCATACCATGCAGTATTTTCAAATAAATTTTCAGCCAAATATTTCAAACTATCAGGGAAATTTATAGTTTTGAGATTACTACAATTTTCAAATGCCCCATAACCGATAGAGATTATACCTTCCGGCATAGTTACACTTGTAAGAGTTTTTAAACCGCTAAAAGCAGAAAATTGCATAGATACAACAGGATATCCCCCTAAAGTTGAAGGAATTACCACTTCCCCGCTTAATGAATCATCAACATCTACTATAGTTGCTTTTGAATCTTCAACTGTATATGTATAAATTCCATCTTTCACAGCACCAAAATTCACCTCTAAGGCATGGCTTGCAGTAAAAGGTACTGATACTGTAAGCAACAAAGACAGCATAAACAATAAAAATCTCTTCATTTTTTATCTCCATTTTAAATGCTACTTGAAAGGTTGAGTGCTTCCTATACTTAATGTAACATATTCTGTGATATAGCACAACTATTTTTTACCCTTCTATTATTTATAACGAAATGAAAAGGCATTTTGTGACACAAAATTAAAAAATCAGCAATATTAACAAAGTAAAATTGCTGATTTTGTTCATAGTTACAATAAATATCCACTAACTATTCCTGCTGTGGCAGAAAGAATAATAATTATTATGGGGTGCACCTTTTTAAATGCTAGTACTGTTGCTACAGCGCAAATGCCAATACTCACGTAGGTCTGCGCAGTTTTAAATACTGCAAGAGAAACGCTTTCGGGGAAAATTACGCTTATAGCAATTGAGATTATGGCATTAGCAATAAGTCCTACAACCGCAGGCTTTAGTCCTGTCATAACACCCTTTACGGTTTTGCTGTTTTTGAATTTATCATAAATTTTAGCAACAATTAAAATTATAATAAAGGACGGCAAAACAACTCCCAAGGTTGCACAGGCAGAACCCAGTATTCCGATATCTGCAACCTGACTGCCTACGTAGGTTGCAATATTTATAGCAAAGGGGCCGGGGGTGGACTCGCTTACCGCTATGAAGTTTACAAGCTGCTCCATAGCCATCCAGCCTTTATTGGTAATTTCCTCCTCTATTAAAGGAAGCATAGCGTAACCGCCACCAAAGGTAAAAAGTCCTATTTTAAAAAAGGTTAAAAACAGTTCTAGATAAATCATTTGTTTTTACTCCTCCTATCTGTTATAAGAGAAGTTACAAGTCCGAAAACCGCACAGCCTATAAGCACGTAAAGTACAGGCAGGTCAAGAATAGCGGTAAGCAGGAAAGAACCTGCCATAACGATATAAGAAACTATTCCCTTAGGACATTTTTTATACATAGTCCAAAGCGCCTTAAATAAAAGCGCCAATACACCTGCTCTGATTCCGTTAAATGCATACTTAACAGGCTTTAAATCTCCGAACTGATTAAGCACAAAAGATATTGCCAGTATAATCATAAAAGAAGGCAGTACTACTCCAAGGGTAGCAAAGAAGCTTCCCCAAAAACCGCAAACTCTGTAACCCACAAAGGTAGCGGAGTTTATGGCAATAGGACCGGGGGTGGATTCTGCTATAGCAATAATTTCCAGAATATCATCATCTGTTATCCATTCTCTGTTTTCGGCTACCTCACGCTGAATAAGAGGTATCATAGCATAGCCACCACCGAAAGTAAAGGCGCCTATTTTAAAAAATACAATAAAAAGCTGAAGTGCCTTTTTAAATTTTTCTTTAATTTTTGACACCCTCTTTAATAAATATTTTTTTAATAAGCAAAGTGATGGCATAAAGAATCATACCAACTACAATTGCAACCACAAGGTCAAATACTACCGTAAGGACAAAGGTAACGGTAAGCACCAAAATATCGTCAATACGCTTGGTTTTGTATATAGCAACAAAATGACGCCATTCACTCATATTATAAGCCACAACGAATAATATTGCTGCTATTACGGGCATTGGAATAAGCTTTGCATATGGCATAAGCACCAAAAGCACCAAAAGAAGTACTACAGAATGTACCATTGCAGCAACGGGGGTTCTTCCGCCGTTTTTAATATTAGCGGCAGTTCTTGCAATAGCTCCTGTAGCAGGAATACCACCAAAAAGAACCGATGCAATATTAGCAACACCCTGACCGATTAGTTCTGCATTGGAATTATGTTTATCATTTATCATACCGTCGGCAACCACGCAGGAAAGAAGGGATTCAACCCCTGCAAGAATCGCAATAGTGAATGCATTAGGAATAACTGCAATAATTTTTTCATTAGTTAACTGCATACCGCCAAAATCAACCTTAGGCAGACCTTTGGGAATATCGTAAAGGTCACCTATAGTAGAAACGTTTGCTGAAAAAAGCGGAACAAGACCTACAAGCAAGGCTCCCACAATAACCGCAATAAGTGACGGCGGAATTTTCTTTTCAAGTTTAGGATAAACTATAAGACAAACAAGGCTTATGATACCGATAACAAGTGTTTCCCACTTAAATGAAGAAAGATGATGAATGTTTGCTTCAATTTTTTCTATTGTTTCAATGGGCTTTACTCCCTCAGCGTAGGTTATACCGAGGAAATCCTTCACCTGACCTAAAAGTATGGTCACGGCGATACCGCCCGTAAAACCAACGGTTATAGTTTTAGGAATAAAACGTATAAGACTGCCCAGCTTTAATATACCCATTAAAATAAGTATAATACCCGCCATAACAGTTGCGATAAAGAGGCCGTCCATTCCCTGCTCTGCCACAACACCTGCAACAATGGTTGCAAAGGCTGCCGTCGGTCCTGCAATCTGAACACGGCTACCGCCCAAGAGCGCTACAAAAAATCCCGCCGCAATTGCGGTATAAATACCCTGAGCCGGTTCAACTCCGCTTGCAAGAGCAAGTGCAATAGAAAGCGGCAAAGCGATAATAGCAACAATAATACCTGCGGTAAGGTCTTTTGCAAACTGTGCGCCGCTATAGCCTTTAATCGTTTCAAATAACTTCGGTTTTAAATAAAAATTCTTCATCTTTTTACCCCTTAGGAAATTGAAATCATAAAACATCAACATTGTATCATAAGAAACAAAAAAAGTAAACCCCTTTGCTTTCGCAAAGGGGTAAAAGTTTTGCCTTAGTCGTCACTTTACAAAACAGAATATCTGCTTTACAACGTGATGACAAAGAAGTCGATTATATCAACTCGATAATAGCCATTTCAGCAGCATCACCGCGGCGGGGGCCGGTCTTGGTGATACGGCAGTAACCGCCGTTTCTGTCAGCATAACGGGGAGCGATTTCGTTGTAAAGCTTCTTTACAACGTCACCCTTAGTTATGAAAGCGTAAGCCTGACGTTTGCTGTGTAAACTGGTATCTTTAGCGAGTGTAATATATTTTTCAGCCATTGCACGAACTTCTTTAGCGCGGGTAACGGTAGTTTCGATTTTGCCGTTTTCAAGCAAGAAAGTTACCATTGCTCTGAGCATAGCAGTTCTGTGGTCGCTGGTTCTGCCGAGTTTTCTTGTACCGGGCATGGATATTCACTCCTTACAATTATTCGTCGTCACTCTTAAGGCTATAACCAAAGGAATTAAGCTTTGCAATAACCTCTTCAAGTGATTTACGGCCAAGATTTCTAACCTTCATCATATCCTCTTCAGATTTTTCGATAAGGTCCTCAACCGTGTTAATGCCTGCGCGTTTTAAACAGTTAAAGCTACGAACAGAAAGATCAAGTTCTTCAATAGTCATATTAAGAACCTTTTCATTGTTACTGTCGCCCTTTTCTGCCATAATGCTCTCTGTCTCACTTACACCTTCGGTAAGATTGAGGAAGAGTTCAAAATGTTCCATTAAGATCTTAGCAGACAAAGAAACAGCTTCATTAGCTTTTATTGAACCGTCAGTCCAAACCTCTAAAGTAAGGCGGCCCATATCTGTAACCTTACCAACACGGGTATTGTCAACAATGGGGTTCACCTTAAGTACAGGTGTGAAAATAGAATCAACGGGAATAACTCCGATAACGGATTGCGCCGGCTTGTTCTGTTCTGCCTGTACATAACCTCTGCCGCTGTCTATGGTCATTTCCATATTGAGCTTTGCACCCTCGTCGAGAGTAGCAATGTACAGTTCGGGATTTAAAATCTCGACCTCAGAATCACACTTGATGGAAGCGCCTGTTACAACACAGGGACCTTCAGCTTCAACATAAACAGTCTTAGGAGCATCGCCAAGAAGCTTGGGAATAAGACCTTTAATGTTAAGTATGATTTCGGTAATTTCTTCCTTTACACCGGGAAGAGTGGAAAATTCATGAACTACACCGTCAATTCTAACGGTAGTTACAGCAGCACCGGGGAGTGTGGAGAGAAGAACTCTGCGCATACTGTTACCGAGTGTTGTTGCGTAACCTCTCTCAAGAGGTTCCATAACGAATTTTCCGTAAGTGCCGTCGGCTGTTAATTCAAGCGTTTCTATTCTGGGCTTTTCAATCTCTATCATTTAAAAGCTCCATTCTCCGTAAATAAATTTTTTTAAAGTCGGATACATTATACGGGAAAATATCCGATTTACAAAGTTAACTAATTACTTAGAGTAGAATTCGACGATGGGCTGTTCCTCAACAGGAGCATCGATCTGATCACGCTCGGGAAGAGCAATAATCTTAGCTTCGCACTTATCTTTATCAACGTCGATCCATGCGGGAGCAGGTCTGGAAGCGTTAGCTTCAACTACGCCCTTCATCTTGTCAAGAGCCTTACTCTTTTCGCAGATAGCGATAACGTCGCCTGCTTTTAAGAGATAAGAAGCAATATCAACTCTAGCTCCGTTAACCTCGAAGTGACCGTGGCCGATAAGCTGACGAGCTTCTGCTCTGGAAGAAGCGAAACCAACTCTATAAACAACGTTATCGAGACGGCTTTCGAGAATCTTCAAGAGGTTTTCACCAGTAATTCCCTGTTTTCTCTCAGCAATTTCAAAATAATGACGGAATTGACCTTCCTGAACGCCGTAGAAACGACGAGCCTTCTGTTTAGCACGAAGCTGAAGACCGTATTCGGAAGACTTCTTACGTCCCTGTCCATGCTGACCGGGAGCATATGCTCTTACAGCGATGGAACATTTTTCAGAATAGCAGCGTTCGCCCTTTAAGAACAATTTCTGTCCTTCGCGGCGACAAAGTCTGCAAACTGCACCGGTATATCTTGCCATGTTTTACACCTCCAAATATTTCGGTTATACACGTCTTCTCTTAGGAGGACGGCAGCCGTTGTGCGGGATAGGAGTTACGTCTTTAATCATAGTAACTTCAAGTCCTGCAGACTGTAATGCACGGATAGCAGCTTCACGACCAGCACCGGGGCCTTTAACAAATACTTCAACGATTTTAAGTCCGTGTTCCATAGCAGCTTTAGCAGCAGTTTCTGCAGCGCTCTGTGCAGCAAAAGGAGTGGACTTTCTGGAACCTCTGAAGCCGAGTTCGCCGGCAGAAGCCCAGGAAAGAGCATTACCCTGAGAATCGGTAATGGTAACGATAGTATTGTTGAAGGTTGACTGGATATGAGCAGCACCACGTTCAATGTTTTTCTTTTCGCGACGTCTACGGGTAGAAGTCGTTTTAGCCTTTGCAGTAGCCATATTATCTTCCTCCTGACTTATTTCTTCTTGTTAGCAATGGTCTTCTTGGGACCCTTACGGGTACGGGCATTGGTCTTGGAACGCTGTCCTCTTACCGGTAAGCCCTTACGATGACGAAGGCCTCTGTAACTTCCGATTTCAATAAGTCTCTTGATGTCAAATGCTACGGTACGGCGACGGTCACCTTCAACCTGAAGGTTGTGGTCGATATACTCACGCAGCTTGGAAATATCATCTTCGGTCAAATCTTTGACACGGGTATCCGGATTAACTCCGGTGGCTGCAAGAATTTCTCTGGATGTTGTAAGTCCAATGCCGAAAATATAGGTGAGACCAATCTCAACACGCTTGTTATTCGGCAAATCTACACCAGCAATACGAGCCATATTTAATACACCTCCACTGTATAGCGCGGGTTAACCCTGACGCTGTTTGTGCTTGGGGTTCTCACAGATTACCATGATTTTACCCTTGCGCTTGATGATTTTGCATTTTTCGCAAATCTTTTTTACAGAAGGTCTGACTTTCATTTGGATTACCCTCCTAGTTTTTTTTGACCGTCTTATTTAGAACGCCAAGTAATGCGTCCTTTAGACAGGTCGTACGGAGACATTTCAACCGTTACTTTATCGCCGGGGAGAATACGTATAAAGTTCATACGTAATTTTCCGGAAATGTGAGCAAGGATTGTATGTCCTCCCTGAATTTCAACTTTAAACATTGCATTGGGCATAGTCTCGACTACAGTACCCTCTAATTCAATTACATCTTCTTTAGACATAACTGGAATCCTCCTTAATTTCACAACGCTTCAAAGCGCGGCGTAATGATTTGTTTGAATTTAAATCTTCTTCATTAAGACACTGACCGGTAAAAACGAGATGTCTTTTGTTTTTAAGTTTCGGTCTTTCAAGGGGCCTTTCTTTGCCTTCGCAAACAAGAACCCGACCGTCACACTCACCGACAACGGCAAGTAAACTTCCTTTATCTCTGCCGGCAACAGATTTTACTATACTTAAAGTTTTCATAAGAACCTCTATACGTTAGTAAGTATCTGTGCGCCGTCGGAGGTTATCGCTACCGTATGCTCAAAGTGAGCTGACAGCGAACCATCCTTTGTTTCAACCGTCCAGCCGTCTGATAAGGTTTTAACTCCGGGTAAGCCCATATTTATCATAGGCTCAATAGCAATTGTCATACCCGGCATCAAACGGATTCCCTTTCCGGGTGTACCGAAATTCGGGACTTCAGGTGCTTCGTGAAGCTTGGTGCCGATTCCGTGTCCTACGAATTCTCGTACAACGGAAAAGCCTCTCGCTTCGACATAACGCTGAATAGCGCTTCCTATATCACCGATTCTACCGCCTGCGCGAGCAGCAGCTATGCCTTCGTAAAGGCTTTCTCTGGTCGCGTCTATCAGCCGCTTCGCTTCGGGGTCAATATCTCCCACAGCGAAAGTGGCGGCATTATCACCGTTATAGCCTTCTAAAGCTGCTCCTAAATCTACGCTGACGATATCGCCTGCTTTAAGGATACGCTTTTTTGAAGGTATGCCGTGAATCACCTCATTATTTATGGATATACAAGCTGTTGCGGGATAACCCGAATAACCTTTGAAGTTAGGGGTTGCACCCTGACTTCTAATGTAATCTTCAGCAATTTTATCAAGTTCTGCCGTGGAAATCCCGGGCTCAACACACTTGCCAACCAACTGTAATGCTCCTGCCGATATTCTGCAGGCTTCACGCATAAAGCCTAGCTCTCGACTGGTTTTAAGCACTATCATAACTAAATCTCCAAAGCCTTGAAGACAGCCTTAGTTGTCTCCTCGACAGTGTCGGTTCCCTTTACCGAAATAAGCTTACCCTGAGCTTCATAATAAGCCATAAGAGGTTCTGTCTGCTGATGATAAACTTCCAAGCGGTTTAGTACCGTTGCAGGTTCATCATCCTTACGGATAACAAGGTTACCGCCGCAGAGATTACAGATACCTTCCTTATCGGGAATTTTATATTCGGTATGGTAGCTTGTTCCGCACTTTTCACATACGCGTCTGCCGGACATACGTTTAACTATTTCAGCATCTTCTACTTCAATAGAAAGAACGGTGTCAACGGTATCGCCCATCTGATCAAGCGCCTCGGCCTGAGGAATGGTACGGGGGAAGCCATCGAGAATGTAACCGTTTGCACAGTCATCTTCGCTAAGTCTTTCCTTTACAATTCCTATAACAACCTCATCGGGAACAAGTTCACCGGCGTCGATATAAGATTTAGCAACCTTACCCATTTCTGTGCCGTTCTTTAAAGCGGCGCGGATTATATTTCCGGTAGAAATGGTAGGAATATTACATTTTTCTGAAATAAATTCTGCCTGTGTGCCTTTGCCGGCACCAGGTGCACCCAAAAGAATGAGCTTCATATAAGTTCTCCTTTATTAATCAAGGAATCCCTTGTAGTGACGCATCATCATCTGAGATTCAAGATTCTGAACTGTATCGAGAGCAACACCTACAAGAATGAGCATTGAGGTACCACCGAGGGAAATATTCATTCCGCCGATTTGACCTACAGCGATAGGAAGTATTGCTACTACACTCAGGAAGAATGCGCCCATTAAGGTAATTCTTGACAAAATCTTAGAAATGAAATCAGAGGTAGGTTTACCGGGACGAATACCGGGGATAGAACCGCCGTTCTTTCTAAGGTTGTTGGTCATCTCTACAGGATTAAACTGAATGGTAGCATAGAAGTATGCAAAACCGATAATCAGTATGAAGTAGAGAACTGCATAGAACACGCCCTGTGTGCTGAACAATTTCAGGAACTTGTACCAACTTGTAGTCTCGTTTCTGGTGAAGCCGAGAATCATAGTCGGTAACATAAGAATAGAACTTGCAAATATTACAGGCATAACACCCGACATATTTACTTTAATCGGAATGTGAGTATTTTGACCACCGTACATTTTGTTACCAACAACACGCTTTGCGTACTGTACGGGAATTCTTCTTTCAGCAGCTGTCATCCATACTACGAACATAACCAATACTAAGAAGAGTAATACAATACCGATTACAGGAACAATCTTAGAAGGATCCTGAAGGTTTGTAATCATTACTGCAGCAGCATCGGGTGCTCTGGAAATAATACCTGCAAAGAGAATCATAGAGATACCGTTACCGATACCCTTGGTATCTATCTGTTCACCGAGCCACATTACAAGTGCACTACCTGCAGTGAAGCAAAGAATGATAACTACAGAAGCGAGCCAGAAAACAAATCCGTCGCTCTTAGATACGCTTAAACATCCCTGATTAGCGAGGTAAATGAAGTATGCAGTACCCTGAAGAAGACCTAAGATAACGGTTGTGTAACGGGTTATCTGAGCGAGTTTCTTCTTGCCCTCTTCGCCTTCTTTGGAAAGACGCTCAAGAGCAGGGATAGCAACTGAAAGTAACTGAATAATAATTGAAGAGTTGATGTACGGAGTAACGGAAAGAGCAAATATAGCGCCGTAATCCAAACCACCGCCTGTGAGAACAGACAAATAGCTGAAAAACTCATTAGCGCCAAAATTGCCATTCAGCATTGCGCCTACGTCAATAAACGGAACCGGAATTACTGAACCGATACGGAATACGATCAAAATTAAAACCGTGAAAAGGATCTTGCGTCTGATATCTTTAACAGCCCAGGCGTTTCTTAATGTCTCTAACACGGTTAAATCACCTCGGTCTTTCCGCCGGCTGCAGCGATTTTCTCAGCAGCAGAAGCGGAGAAAGCGTTAAGCTTTACGGTAAGCTTCTTAGTGAGTTCACCTTTACCGAGAACCTTTACAGGGTAGGAAGCCTTCTTCACAATACCCTTGTCAGCTAAAGCGGCAGCATCTACAACTGCGCCGTCCTCGAATACCTCGAGAGCGCTAACGTTAATAGCGATAACCTCTTCAGCAAAAATGTTATTGAAGCCACGCTTAGGAACACGTCTCTGAAGGGGCATCTGACCGCCTTCGAAACCTGCAGACATACCGTGACCGGCACGTGCTTTCTGTCCTTTGTGACCTTTTCCGGCAGTTTTACCGTTACCGGAACCATGACCTCTACCTATACGCTTTGCTTCTTTAGTAGAACCAAAAGCAGGGGATAATTCATGAAGTTTCATTTTTCGCACCTCCTTGCATTGAAGCAAATTAAGCTTCGCTCACCTCAACGAGGTGTACGACTTTTTTAATTTTGCCTTTTGTAGAAGCGTTATCGGGCTGAATAGACTCATCGCCTATCTTCTTAAGTCCTAAAGCTTCAACAGTTGCGATCTGGTCCTTCTTGGAGCCAATGGTGCTTTTGATAAGTTTAACTTTAAGTGCCATTATATTGCTCCTCCTTAACCAACGATTTCTTTAACGGACTTGCCACGGATAGCAGCAACTTCTTCAGCGTTGCGAAGTGCAGCAAGGCCCTGAATGGTAGCTCTTACAACGTTACAGGGATTGTTAGAGCGTAAAGCTTTGGTACGGATATCCTTGATACCAACAGCTTCAAGTACGGCACGAACAGGACCGCCGGCAATAACACCGGTACCGGTTGCAGCGGGCTTTAAGAGCACGCGGCCTGCGCCGAACTCGCCAACGATTTCATGAGGAATAGTGGAGCCTTTGAGAGCTACGGTAATCATATTCTTCTTAGCATCCTCAATTCCCTTGCGGATTGCATCCGGAACTTCACCTGCTTTACCGAGGCCGAAACCTACCTTGCCATTGCCGTCGCCGACAACAACCAAAGCGGAGAATTTCATGATACGACCGCCCTTAACGGTTTTAGATACGCGGTTGATAGCAACTACGCGTTCTTGTAATTCAACATTATTTGCGTCAAAATTAGCCAAAGTTATTCCTCCTCTTCAATTAGAACTTGAGGCCGCCCTCACGGGCACCTTCGGCAAGCTCCAAGACACGACCGTGATAAATATAGCCACCACGATCGAAAACGCAACACTCGATACCTTTATCAAGAGCACGTTTAGCAATTAACTGTCCAACCTTGCGGGCTGCTTCTTTATTTCCCTTTGCGCCTTCGAAATCTTTTTCGATGGTAGAAGCGGAAGCTAAAGTAACACCCTTGACGTCGTCGATAAGCTGGGCGTAAATGTTGCTGTTGGAGCGGAATACATCAAGGCGGGGGCACTCAGCTGTACCGCTGATCTTAGCGCGTACGCGAACGTGACGCTTAAGACGTGCCTTGTTAGAATCTGGTTTAGTAACCATTTAAAATACACTCCTTCTAAATTATTTCTTTGCGCCCTTAGCGGCTTTACCTTCTTTACGGCGGATATACTCATCAACATATTTGATACCCTTGCCCTTGTAAGGCTCCGGCGGACGTTTTTCACGGATCTGAGCAGCGAGCTGGCCTACAGCCTGTTTGTCTGCACCGCTAACAATGATTTTGTTAGGAGCAGGAACATCAATAGTGATGCCTGCGGGCTCTTCCATGATAACCTGATGAGAGTATCCAAGGTTCATAACAAGGTTCTTTCCCTGCTTCTGAACACGATAACCAACACCGTTAACTTCGTGTTCTTTCTTAAAGCCTTCGGTAACACCTTCTACCATATTAGCGATAAGTGTACGGGTAAGGCCGTGGAGAGAACGGTTTAACTGATTGTCATTGGGACGCTTAACATTAATTTCGCCATTCTCAATAACAACTTCCATTTCAGGACGAAGGGAAGCAGAAAGCTCACCCTTAGGACCCTTAACGGTCATTTCTGTACCATTGAGTTTTACCTCAACACCTGCAGGAATAGCGATGGGTTTTTTACCAATACGAGACATCCTGAAGCACCTCCTTACCAGACATAAGCGAGAACTTCGCCGCCAACGTTAGCTTTGCGAGCCTCTTTGTCTGTCAAAATACCCTTAGAGGTGGAAAGGATTGCAATACCAAGGCCTTTCATTACCTTAGGCATATCCTCAACATTAGTATAAATTCTCAAACCGGGCTTGGAAACTCTGCGGATTCCGGTGATGATCTGAGATTTTTTCGGGCCATACTTCAGTACGATATGAATCATGCCCTGCTTTCCGTCTTCAATAACCTGAAAGCTTGTAATATATCCTTCGTCAAGTAAAATCTGAGCAATAGCCTTCTTTACGTTTGACGCGGGGATATCTACCGAATCATGTTTTGCTGAAGATGCGTTACGAATTCTCGTGAGCATATCAGCTATAGTATCGGTGATTTGCATGCCGTCAACCTCCTTTTCTGTTGCTTTTACCAGCTTGCCTTAGTCACGCCGGGAATTTCACCCTTGTAGGCGAGTTCTCTGAAACAGATACGGCAAATACCGTATTTGCGAAGATAAGCGTGGGGACGTCCGCAGATTTTGCATCTGCTGTAAGCTCTGGTAGAAAATTTGGCAGGACGAGCCTGTTTGATTTTCATAGATGTTTTAGCCATATTCGTTTCTCCTTATTTCGCAAACGGAGCGCCCATAAGAGTTAATAACTCACGAGCTTCTTCGTCGGTTTTCGCTGTGGTAATGAAGTTAATATCCATACCGCGAACCTTGTCGATCTTATCAAATTCGATTTCAGGGAAGATAAGCTGTTCTTTAACGCCCATAGAATAGTTACCACGGCCGTCGAAAGAGTTAGGATTAATTCCTCTGAAGTCTCTTACACGGGGAAGAGCTGCATTGAACAAACGCTCAACGAACTCATACATTCTCTCGCCTCTGAGAGTAACTTTTACACCGATAGGCATTCCGGCACGAAGTTTGAAGTTCGCAACCGACTTTTTAGCAACACAGGGGATTGCTTTCTGACCGGTGATTTTGCTTAAGTCAGCGATGCAAGCGTCGATAACCTTTGAGTTTTCTTTTGCTTCGCTGAGTCCTACATTGATTACAATTTTATCGAGCTTCGGAATCTGCATGACGCTCTTGTAATTGAATTTCTTCATCAATGCGGGAGCAATAGAATTTACATATTCTTCTCTCAACAATGACATGTCATGTCCTCCTTACTCATTAAAATGTTTCTTTGCACTTTTTGCACATACGGTCTTTTTTGCCGTCCTCGTAGATTTTAACACCTACGCGGGTGGGCTTGCCGCATTTGGGGCAAACAAGCTGCACCTTAGAAGCGTAAATTGCGCTTTCTGTCTCAATGATGCCAGAAGGATCGCCGGCTTTGCGGGGTTTCATATGCTTTTTAACAACGTTGAGACCCTCAACAATTACCTTGCCTTCCTTGGGGCTAACTTCGAGAACCTTACCGCTTTTGCCACGGTATTTTTCGTCTCCGGTGAGGAGAACTACAGTATCGCCAGTTTTAATGTTCATTGTGTTCATCCTCCATTAAAGTACTTCGGGAGCAAGAGATAAGATCTTTGTGTAGTCCTTATCACGAAGCTCTCTGGCTACCGGTCCGAAAATACGGGTACCGCGGGGATTCTTGTCCTCACGGATGATA
>JAZSPU010000033.1:0-63674 GCA_045537575.1 Acutalibacteraceae bacterium | reverse complement strand
ACGCTCATTTTGTGACAAAATATTTTTATAAATAAAAAAATCGGAAGTTTTAAAAAAGAAAACCTCCGATTTTGCTTAATTTAATCTACTTTAATACGGGGTACGCGTTTTGATATACCGCATACGATTTCGTAGTTAATTGTGCCAACCTTTTGGGCTAGAGTGTCAACGGGAAGGTCTTTTCCGAAAAGTATAACCTCGTCGCCGATTTCCACATTTTCAATATGGCTTACGTCAACTGTAATCTGGTCCATACAGACTCTGCCGACGATTTTGGCTTTTTGTCCCTTTATAATAACCTCGCCTATATTCGAAAGGGCTCTGGGATAGCCGTCGGCATAGCCTACCGAAACGGTGGCAATTTTCATTTTATCACTACTCTTAAAGGTTCTGCCGTAGCTTATAAAGGTGTCCTTTTCTACCTCTTTAACCATAGAAACAACACTTTTAAGAGTCATAACGGGAATAAGCTCTTCACCATAGGTCATATCTTTGTCGGGAGAAAGTCCATATAAAATTACACCGGGACGGCAAAGGGCGGAGTGTTTATCCTTGTGCAGTAAAAGTCCTGCTGAGTTACAGCAATGAACTGTTTTTATATCTTTGCAATTTTCTTTAATAATTTCACACGCTTTTATAAAACGGCTGTATTGCTTATCTGTATAATCTTCGCTTGTATCGGCGCTTGAAAAATGAGTGAAAACTCCCTCGTAGGAAATGCCGTCAAGGTTAAGACAATAAAGAGCATCCTTAATTCCCATCAGCTTATCGCTTCTGCAGTCAAAGCCTATTCTTCCCATACCGGTGTCAAGCTTTATATGCGCCTTAACTGAGCATCCTGACTGCTTTGCGTGAAAGGATAGCTTTTCGGCAAAAGCCTTATCGTAAACGGTCTGTATAATGTCGTTTTCGGCAAGACGAAAAGCGGCTTCGGGAGGGGTATATCCCAAAATAAGTATAGGATATTCTACTCCAAGCCTTCTTAATTCCTCAGCTTCATCAATGTTGGAAACGGCAAAGCAATCTGCTCCGGCATAAAGTAAAGCAGGGATAACCGTTTCGGTGCCGTGACCGTAGGCATCCGCTTTAACAACCGCCATAAGTTTGCTGTTTTTAGCACTGTCTTTAATTGTTTTAAAATTATGTACCAAAGCAGAAACGCTGATTTCCGCCCAGGTGCGATGCAAAAAAGCCATAAAAAAACCTCTTTATCTTCTTCTGTTAACTATTGAAATAAGACGTAAAAGTTGCGCTAAAGATGCAAGTAATGCACCCAGATATGTCATAGCGGCGGCACCGAGTACCCTTTTTGCGCCGCTGATTTCTGAGTCATCATATAAAATGCTGTAATCTCTTATAATGGAAATTGCCCTTCTTGAAGCATTGAATTCAACGGGCAGGGTGATAAGCTGAAACAGTGTGGATAAAGCATAAAAAGCAACACCCAGACTTGCTAAAAAGGGTGCGAAAATAAAGCCTAAAAGTATAAGCGGCATAGCCAAAACCGAACCAAAACGGGTTATGGGCACAATAGCATTTCTAAGCTTAATTGGGGAATATCCCGTTGCGTATTGAAGCGCGTGACCTGCTTCGTGACAGGCAACCCCTACAGCAGCAACTGTGTTTTTATCGTAAACTGCTTCGCTTAGTCTTATAACGTTTGTGCGGGGGTCAAAGTGGTCGGTAAGATTTCCGCTTACACGTTCAATTTTTACATTTGTAACCCCTTGACTTGCAAGAAGCTTTTCTGCCGCCTGAGCTCCCGTAAGAACGGTGGTAGCCTTGCTGTATTTTGCAAAGGTGGATTTAACCTTTACCTGAGCAACGGCGGTAATAATAAGTGCGATAATTAAAAGCACTAGTGAAAAAGCGTATAGAGGATTACTAAAATCAAAACCATAATAATAGTAAGGATAGTAAAGTGGCATAAAATCAACCTTTCACTTCTATCTTTTGAAATTTGACCTCGTAATATTCATCATTTTCATCTTTTTCGTCTGTAGAAGCATAAAGACGGTAGGTGTTTTCGTCTGTGAAACGGGCAATATAGTCAACGGTTCTGTTACTGCCCGAAGGATTTACGTTAAGCTGCTTCATAGCAACAGGCTTTCCGCTTTCATCATAAGAAAAACCGTATTCGGTAATATAACCGTTCGTATATCTGTAGGATACTATAAATCCGCTGTGGTCAAAAATAATAGTAAGATATTCTTTTTCATCTTTATCATAAAGAATATACTTATAATTTGTTATTTTGTCGGCGGTATAGGTGAGAACGGAACCGGAATTAAAGGTTCTTGTAACAGCTGTAAGGGTACCCCGTTTGTTGTATGTGAAATTATCGGTATATCCTTCTTCATAAGAAAAAGGATATTCAACCATAATGGTTTCGGGTTTGCTGTCCGAGGTATAGGTATATGTGGTTTTTACACCTGTGTTTTCTTCGTTTATCCAGTTAAAAGAATCAATTCTGTAAACGGCCTCTTTAGAACAGGCGCAAAGAGTGCTTGAAACTAAAACCAAAACGCAGACAAAACATAAAATTTTAACTAATCTTTTATACATTAAAGAGGAATTCAACTACGTCACCGTCCTGCATAACATATTCTTTGCCTTCGGTTCTTACCAGTCCTTTTGTACGTGCGTTAGCAAGGGAACCGCAACTTTCAAGGTCGCTAAAGGCAATAATCTGAGCTCTGATAAAGCCTCTTTCAAAGTCAGAGTGGATTTTTCCTGCAGCCTGAGGAGCTTTTGTCTCCTTCTTTATGGTCCATGCTCTTACTTCCTTTTCACCTGCGGTAAGATAGGAAATAAGTCCCAAAAGGCTGTAGCTTTTCTGAATAAGACGGTCAAGTCCCGAAGCGTCAAGACCAAGATCGCTTAAAAACATTTCCTTTTCTTCTGCTGTCATATCGGCAATATCCGCTTCCATCTGCGCGCAAATGGGGAGCACCTCTGCGCCTTCCTTAGTGGCCAGTTCCTTAACCTTTAAGAAATGGGGATTATCTTCAGGAGCCTTGCCCGAGAAATCCTCTTCACTTAAGTTTGCGGCATAAATAATGGGCTTTGAGGTAAGAAGGAAAACAGTATTTAAAATTTCCTGCTCTTCGTCACTTAAAGAAAGACTTCTTGCGCTCTTTCCGCTTTCTAAATGAGCGTAAAGCTTTTTAAGGAAATCCAGTTCGCTCTGCAAAGATTTATTGCCCTTTAAATCCTTTGTGGTTTTTGCAATTCTTCTTTCAACCATTTCCATATCCGAGAATATAAGCTCAAGGTCAATGGTTTCAATATCGCGAAGGGGATCAATACTACCTTCAACGTGAATGATGTTCTCATTTTCAAAACATCTTACAACGTGAACTATTGCGTCAACCTCTCTTATATTTGCAAGGAACTTGTTGCCCAGACCTTCACCCTTGGAAGCGCCCTTAACAAGACCTGCAATATCCACAAATTCAATAATAGCGGGAACAACAGGGGGCACCTTTGCGCCTTCTGTGTACATATCTCTTAAAACGTCCAAACGTTTGTCGGGAACGGCAACTACGCCTACGTTAGGTTCAATAGTACAAAAGGGGAAGTTAGCTGACTGTGCCCCTGCATTTGTAATAGCGTTAAATAATGTGGATTTTCCCACGTTGGGAAGTCCTACAATACCTAGTTTCATAAAATTTTCCTCCATAAAATCCTTGTCGATAACTACATTATATAATTTTATATAAATATTATCAAGAAAAATATAAAAAAACTTTGAAAATCATAAATAATGTAGTATAATATAGTAGATAATGAAAGGAGTGACACCTTTATGCATACTAATTTTACTATTTCTCTTGCAAAAATCATTTCGGAGCTTTCACTTGAAACGCTTTATCTTCCCTGTAAGGCAGAAGAAATTATGATAAAAAGTACCGAAATAAATCGTCCCGGTATTCAGCTTGCGGGCTTTTACGGTTACTTTGATAATTCCCGTATTCAGATAATCGGAAAAACCGAGGAAGGTTATCTTGAAGAATTAACCCTTGAAGAACAGCAGTCACGTTATGCTACCTTCCTTTCTCAAAAGCCTCCTGCAATAATTATTGCAAGAAGTCTTGAGGTGCCCGAATTTGTAATAGATATAGCAAAACGTTATGAAGTTCCCGTACTCAGAAGTAAAGATTCTACCTCTGAAGTATCGGCTGCCCTTATTGCTTTTCTTAATCTTCAACTTGCCCCCCGAATTACCCGTCACGGCGTTTTGGTTGAGGTTTACGGTGAAGGTATTTTGCTGCTGGGTGAAAGCGGTGTAGGTAAAAGTGAAACAGCTATTGAACTTGTTAAGCGAGGCCACCGTCTTATTGCCGACGATGCAGTTGAAATACGTAAGGTTTCCAGTAAATCCTTAGTAGGAAGTGCGCCCGATAATATCCGCCACTTTATTGAGCTTCGCGGTATCGGTATAATTAACGCAAGTCGTATATTTGGTGTAGGTGCGGTTAAACTTACAGAAAAAATAGATATGGTAATAAATCTGGAGCCTTGGGATATAAACAAGGTTTATGACAGAATGGGACTTGAAGCGCAGACCACCGAAATTTTGGGCATTACCGTTCCTTCGGTTACAATTCCCGTAAAACCCGGTAGAAACCTTGCGGTAATCATAGAGGTTGCTTCAATGAATAACAGACAGAAAAAATTGGGCTACAACGCGGCTGAAGATCTGCTTAAGCGTCTTGGTATGATGGATGATAACGGAGCAGAAGAGGTTAACGTTGATCCTTATCAATAAATTTTGGAGGAATTTAAAAAATGTACACTTTAGGAATTGATTTAGGCGGAACAAACATCGTAGCAGGCGTTGTTGACGAAAACTTAAGAGTAATCGCAAAGGGCAAGGTTAAAACCAACAGCCCCCGTCCTGCAAACGAAATTGCCGATGATATGGCAAAGGCTTGTTTGATCGCTTGTGAAAATGCAGGAATAGCTATTGATGATATATCCGCTTGCGGTATTGGCAGCCCCGGAGCAATCGATCCCGTAACGGGCACCGTTGTTTGTGCAAATAACCTTAAATTTGATAACGTACCATTAGCTCAGATGCTCAAAGAACGCACCGGTGTTGATTTCTATATCGAAAACGATGCAAATGCAGCTGCATACGGTGAATTTTTGGCAGGCAGCGGCAGAGGGGTTAGCGACTGTGTAGCCGTTACTCTCGGTACAGGTGTTGGCGGCGGTGTTATTATCGGCGGAAAACTTTTCTCGGGCTCTAACTATGCAGGCGGTGAGCTTGGTCATATGGTAATAAACTTTGACGGTGAGCCCTGCTCCTGCGGAAGAAGAGGCTGTTGGGAGGCCTATGCATCTGCAACCGCTCTTATCCGCCAGACCAAAGCCGCAATGGAAAAAGATAAAGACAGCGTTATGTGGGAACTTGCAGACGGCAGCCTTGAAAACGTAAACGGCAGAATTGCCTTTGACGGTATGAGAAAGGGCGATAAAACCGCCTGTGAAGTAGTAGCAGCCTACGAAAAATACGTAGCAATAGGCATTGCTAACATCATTAACATCTTCCAGCCCCAAAAAATCTGTATCGGCGGCGGTATTTCCAACGAAAAAGAAACCCTAATAAACCCCGTAAAAGATTTTGTAAACGAGGAAGTTTACACAACCATGGGCAAACCCTGTGATATTCTCCCCGCTGAACTGGGTAATGATGCAGGAATTATTGGCGCCGCGCAACTCTATAGATTGTACAAATAATTTAGTCGGCTTGAAAAATCGTCCATAGCATCATTTTTTGCGAGGGGCGGTATAAATAATACAGCACCCTCGCTGCAAAATAACACTCTGAACGATTTTTCTTCGCCGTGATAAAGTCTATGGCTTTCTGCGCCGTGGCAAAAGCTGAGGTGTGCATACAGCACCGCTCGTTTCAAAGGCACATCCTAGAACGATTTTTCTGCGCCGCGGTGAAATTCGCTAAGGCGAACAACAAATATTAAGATTAGAGGTAAAGATATGACGGCTTTCGAAGGTTTTCTTATTGACAACAAAATAAAGTATTTAAAAAATGAGCCTATGAGCCGTCACACCTCCTTTCACATTGGTGGCAATGCGCAGTATTTTGTGTTACCCGATGATGAAAAGGCGCTTATAGGCGTAATTGATTTCTGCAAGAAATCCGATATTCCCATTACCCTTATAGGAAAGGGAAGCAACCTTGTAGTGAGTGATTATGGAATTGATGGTGTGGTTATATGCACCCTTAATATGAACTCTATAGCCTTTAGTGAAAATGGGGAGATTTTTGCCTCTTCAGGCGTATCCCTTGCCGCTCTTTGTACCTTTGCCCGTGATAACTCTTTAAGCGGTCTTGAATTTGCTTACGGTATTCCGGGAAGTGTAGGCGGAGCTATGTTTATGAATGCAGGGGCTTACGGCGGTGAAATGAAGGACGTTGCTGTTTCTGCCCTTTGCTTAGACGAAAATCTTAACACCCTCCTTATTGAAGGGGATGATATGTGTCTGGCCTATCGAAGCAGTATTTTTAAGAAAAAAGGTCTTTTTATTCTTGGCGCTTATTTTAAACTCAAAGAGGATAAAAAAGAGGAAATTACTGCCAGAATGAATGATTACATGGGCAGAAGAAAGTCAAAGCAACCTCTTGAATACCCAAGTGCCGGAAGTGTATTTAAACGTCCCGAAGGCTATTTTGCAGGGGCACTTATTGAGAAAAACGGTTTTAAGGGCTTTAGTGTAGGCGGAGCTCAGGTCAGCGAAAAACACGCAGGCTTTATTATAAACAAAGGCAACGCCACCTGCAGTGACGTTAAAAATCTTGTTGAGATTATAAGAGAAAAGGTACAAAAGGAAGACGGAGTTTTGCTTCAGCCTGAACTTATATTCATAGGTAAGGATGTTTAAAAATCGGGAAGGGGAAGAGTATGTCATTTTGCAGCGAACTGAAAAACGATTTGTGTATTGAAAAACAGCCCGAGTGCTGTAAAATTGCCGAATGTTACGGTCTTATGCTTTTCGGTCATACCTTTTCCTATAAAAATATTTCCATTATTACCGAAAACGAACAAATATCAAAGCGTTACATAAAATATTTGAAAACAAATTTTGCTATTATCCCTTCCCTTAAAAAAAGCGGAAAGAGGTCAACAATTTATAATATATCTGTTTCCTCTTCGGAGCAATGCTCATCGGTTATGTCTGCATTCGGATATGAAACAGGTGATTTTTTAAGCATAAACCACGACGTTTTTAAAAGAGAATGTTGTTTCGGCAGTTTTATAAGAGGCGCTTTTCTTGCCTGCGGGCAGATGACCGACCCTTTTAAAAACTATCACACCGAATTTGTAATAAGAGATTTTACCATTGCGCTTGAATTTTTTAGTCTTCTTCAAAGCAGAGGACTATCTCCAAAACGCAGTATGCGTGGCACTACTACCGTAATTTACTTTAACAAAAGCGAAACCATAGAAGAGCTTTTAACCCTTATGGGCGCAAATAAAAAGGTGCTCGAGTTTATTGACGTGCAGGTTGCAAAAACCATAAGAAACAGAGAAAACCGTAAAAATAATCTTGAAATGGGCAACATAGGAAAGCAGGTTGATGCTTCCCTTAATCAGCGTCTTGCCATTGAATATCTTATTAAAAACGGAAAGCTTGAAACCTTAAGCGACGAGCTGTATTCCGTTGCAACCCTAAGAATTGAAAATCCCGATGCATCCCTTAGTGAGCTATGCAAAATTTATCCCGACTCCATAACCCGTTCGGGACTTAACCACAGACTAAAAAAAATTATGGACATAGCAGAAGAACTTAAAAACGGAGAAAAATAATATGACCGATTTTGTTCATCTTCATCTTCACACAGAATTTAGTTTGCTGGACGGCTGTTGCCGTATCGGTTCTCTTTTTGATGCCGTGAAGAAGCGTGGACAAAAGGCGGTTGCTATAACCGATCACGGCGTAATGTATGGCGCCGTGAGTTTTTTTAAAGCCGCTAAAGAGGCGGGAGTAAAGGCAATTATAGGCTGTGAGGTTTACGTTGCGCCCCGAGGAAGAAAAGATAAACAAAAGGGCGCAGACAGCGAATATAACCATTTAGTCCTTCTTTGCAAAAACGAAACAGGATATAAAAATCTTATAAAAATGGTATCCCTTTCCTTTACCGAGGGCTTTTATATGCGCCCTCGAATTGATAAAGAACTTTTAAAAGAGCATAGTGAAGGACTTATTGCCCTTTCAGCCTGTCTTGCAGGTGAAATACCGAGACTTTTAACCAAGGGCGAATATGAAAAGGCTAAGGAAACAGCCCTTTGGTATAACTCCCTCTTTGGTCAGGATAACTACTATATTGAAATTCAGGACCACTCTTTAATTGAGCAAAAACGTATTTTGCCCGATTTACTAAGACTGTCAAGAGAAACGGGTATCCCCCTTGTTGCCACAAACGACGTGCATTACGTTGAAAAAGAGGATGCCCTTACCCAAAAGGTGCTTGTTTGTCTTCAAACGGGCAAAAAGTTGAATGAAGAAAATGCCCTTGAATTTAAAACCGAAGAATTTTATCTTAAAAGCGGCGACCAGATGGCTATGCTTTTTTCTGCCTTTGACGGAGCGGTTGAGAACACCGTAAAAATTGCCGATATGTGCAATTTTGAGTTTGAATTCGGCAATATAAAGCTTCCTTTATTTGATATTGGCGATAAAAACCACGACCTTTATTTAAAGGAAAAATGCTACGAAGGTCTTAATAGACTTTATAATGATAATGAAAAGCCAAAGGCAAAAGAACGCTTAGAATATGAACTTTCGGTAATTTCAAAAATGGGATATACCGATTATTATCTTATTGTTCAGGATTTCGTGCATTTTGCCAAAATCAAGGGTATTCCCGTAGGTCCCGGCAGAGGCTCGGGCGCGGGAAGTATTGCCGCCTACTGTTCGGGCATAACAGGTATTGATCCTTTAAAATACGGGCTTCTTTTTGAACGCTTTTTAAATCCCGAGAGAGTATCAATGCCCGACTTTGATATTGACTTTTGCTTTGTGAGAAGGCAAGAGGTTATTGATTACGTAGTTAATAAGTACGGAAGTGACCGCGTGGCGCAGATAGTTACCTTTGGAACACTTGCCGCCCGAAATGCTGTAAGAGACGTTGGCAGAGTAATGGACGTTCCTTATAATCTATGTGATAAAATAGCTAAGCTTATTCCGAGAGAATATCATACCGACTTAAGCTCAGCTGTTAAAAAGGTTTCTGAGCTTAAAGCCCTTTATGAAGATGATGAAACGGTTAAAGAACTTATTGATACTGCAGTTAAGCTTACGGGAATGCCCCGTCACAGCTCTACCCATGCGGCAGGCGTTGTTATTTGTGACAGAGCGGTAAGTGAATACGTTCCTCTTTCCAAAAATGACGACGTTATAGTTACGCAGTACACTATGACCGCCCTTGATGAACTCGGTCTTTTGAAAATGGATTTTTTGGGACTCAGAAACTTAACTGTAATAAGAGATACCGAAAATGCTATAAGAAAAAGAGAAAAGGATTTCAACATTGAAAACATCCCCCTTAACGATAAAGCCACCCTTGATATGATGGGTGCAGGGTTTACTTCAGGCGTTTTTCAGTACGAAAGCGACGGTATGACCAATGTTGTAAAGACCTTTAAGCCCGAAACTCTGGAAGATTTAATAGCCATACTGTCTTTATACAGACCTGGGCCCATGGACTCTATTCCCACCTATATTCATAACCGTTTTCACCCCGAAGATATACATTATGATACCCCTCTTTTAAAGCCTATTCTTGATATAACCTACGGCTGCATTGTCTATCAGGAACAGGTTATGCAAATCTGCCGCGACCTTGCGGGATATTCCCTTGGCAGAGCAGATATTGTTCGCCGCGCTATGTCAAAGAAAAAGCACAGCGTTATGGAAGCAGAGCGGGAAGTATTTGTTTCGGGTTGTATAAAAAACGGAATAGAAAAACAGGTTGCCCAAAAAATCTTCGACCATATGGCAGCCTTTTCTTCCTATGCCTTTAATAAATCTCATGCGGCGGCATATGGTTTTGTTGCCTATCAGACTGCCTATTTAAAGAGTCATTTTCCAAAGGAATATATGGCTGCTCTTATGACCAGCGTTATGGAAAATCAGGACAAGGTGCTTGAATATATTGCAGAGTGTCAGCGCCTTGGTATTGCTATACTTCCGCCTTGCGTGAATGAAAGTGAAGAATATATGAGCGTTAGCGAAAAAGGAATACGCTTTGGACTTCTGCTTATAAAAAATTTGGGAAGAAGCGCGGCAAGAAAAATCATTGACGAACGCACCCTTAATGGAAAATTTACTTCTATGTACGATTTTTGCATCCGTAATTTTTCCCGCGAATTTAACCGCAGAGCGCTGGAAAATCTTATAAAAAGCGGCGCTATGGATTCCCTTGAAAAAACCAGACGTATGATGCTTTTCGGTATTGACACTGTTCTTAGCATAGCCGAAAGCAAAAGCCGTTACGAAATGGGCGGTCAGATGGACCTTTTCTCCTTTGATGAGTCTGATAACAGCGATTTTGTTTTGCCCTTTAAAGAGGAAATGAAATCGGGAGAACTGTATGCCCTTGAAAAAGAAGCGACGGGAATGTATATTACGGGGCATCCTATGAAGGAATTTTCTGCCTACGCTTCCTTTAGCGGTGGGTTAAGCATAAGAGAAATTTTAATTAATGAAGAAAATGACGGAAAAAGGATAAGCGTAATAGCCCTTATTTCTTCGGTAAGTGTAAAACAACTAAAAAGCGGTCAGATGCTCTGCACCGTAAATGCGGAGGATATGACGGGAAGTATTAATATTATCTGCTTTGCTAAAACCTATGCCCTTTATCAGAGCCTTTTTACCCCGTCAAAAATTCTTAAATTTGTCTGCAAAGTAAGTGTAAGGGAAGACCGCCCTGTAGAGCTAATACTTGAAAGGGCAGAGGAGCTTCCGAAGTTTGCGGCGAATTTCGTTGCTCCCACTCAAAGTAAAGAGATAAAAATTTATATTAAAGTAGATTTTATGGACGGCGCAAAAATGAAAACAGTTACTCCCGTACTTATGGAAAACAGCGGAGACTGTCCCGTTTATATTTACTGTGAAGAGGATAAAAAAAGCTATCTTGCACCCGAAAAATTATGGGTGGAAAATAGCGAGGAAGTAATAATTAAGCTTAAAAATATTTTAGGCGAAGAAAACGTAAAAATAGTTAAGAAGTGAGGTGAAAGCGGTGCTGACCTATAAAATTGCAGATGTTACTGTGGGAATGGATATAAAGTATGACCGTCTGAAAAAACAGGCAGAGCCCTATCTTTTTAAGACCGCTAATCCTGATTTTATACTATCTGTGCCTGAAAAGGCTACCCTTCGAGCAAAGGAAAAATTCAAGGAGCTTTCTGACGGCGAAATAGAATATCTTTTAATGGGCGCTCTTTTTTACGATAAGCTTCTTGACTTCGACGGGCTGATGCTTCATTCGTCAGCGGTTGCGGTAGGCAATACTGCATATCTTTTCTCTGCCGATTCGGGAGTAGGTAAATCGACTCATACTACCCTTTGGACAAAGTGTATAGATGGCGCTGTTATTGTAAATGACGATAAACCTGCAATCAGAAGCGTAAACGGTAAATTATACGTTTACGGTACCCCCTTTAGCGGAAAGCACGATAAAAGCATTAATAAAAGCTTTTTGCTGGGCGGTATTTGTTTTATCGAGCGGGGAATAGAAAATTTCATAGAGGAAACCGACGTTGCCTCTTCTTTACCGCTATTTTTAAAACAGTCATCAGGTATGCTTAGTGAAGACAGAATATCTCTAAGACTTAGCGTTACCGATAAGATTTTAAGCAGCGCAAAGCTTTATAAAATGAAGTGCAATACCGATATTTCGGCGGCAAAAATGTCTTATGAAAAAATGAATACTGCCGTAAAGGTTAAGCTGGACAGCATATATGAAGTTATGGAAGAAATGCTGTCTCTCGGCAAAGAGGTTACCTTTACTACCAACGGTGACAGTATGAGGCCGCTGCTTTTTTCGTCCGACAGCGTAACCTTAAAGCGCTTCGAAAATTACAAAAAGGGCGACGTGGTGCTTTTTAGAAAAGACGACGGAAGTTTCGTTCTTCACAGAATAATAAAAATTAAAAACGATACCGTATTTACCGAAGGCGATGCTCTTATCAGAAAGGATGCGCCTTTTTGCAAGTCGCGAATAATAGGCAAAGCGGTTGCGTTTATACGTAAGGATAAAACTATAAGATTAACCGACTTTTCCTATCGTTTTTACAAGGCTGTTTATGTTTCAGCTTTTGGCAGAATACTTAGAAAATTAAAAAGAAAAATATTTTAAAATAAAGGAGAAATTTTTATGCGTGATTATCTTGAAGGGTTCTTGAAGGAATACGGCTATGAGAAAGAAGACAGCGATTATCTTCTTGATTGTTACGATAAAATTTATGCCGACAGCGAAGCGGCAGAATGTATCGATAAAGCAGTAGCCTTATATGATGAAAATATCAACTGTGAGTACGTTGATATTGTTAGTCTGGCAGATAAAGCTGCTATGAAAACTTATATATACGAATATACGGCAGAGCTTATAATGTTCCTTTTGTTTACAAAAAAACTTAAGGAAAGATATATAGAAAAGGGAATAAGCGAAGAAATATTCCGCCGAACCGTTAATGATTTTCGTTATCAAATGCAAGTCTGTAAGCAGATCAGAGGTATTATAGGTACCGAATGTGCCGATTGGTGTATGGGCTTTATCCGTATGACTCGTTTTGCTATAGGCAGATTTCAGTATGAAATAATTAAATTCGGCTATGATTACAGTAAAGACGGTAAGGTTCTTACCCCTGAAAGCAAGGTGCTTAACGTACATATTCCCGCTTCGGGAGAGCCCTTAAGCGAAGAACTTGCACTAGAGTCCTTTAAATTGGCAAAAGAGTTTTATAAAGATGAAATAGGCGAACCGTTTGCCTTTAAGTGCAGTTCATGGCTTTTATATCCCGAGCACGAGCAAATGTTAGATCATCAGAGTAATATTTACCGCTTTATGAAGATGTTCGACTGTTTCGATTACGGGATTAAAAAGAACAACTGGGATTTACACAGAATATTCGGTACTTATGAAATGCGCCCCGAACATTTGCCGGAAAAAACATCTTTGCAAAGAGCATATAAAAAACACCTGTTAAACGGCGGAAAAACAGGCTATGGCGTAGGCGTTATACTTTTTTAATAAATAAAAAATAATAGCGGATGAACTGCAAAGGTTCATCCGCTATTTGCATTTTTAGATTTTGCCGTTATCGTTATATCTCTTAACGATGTTCTTAATACGGTCAATGGGATTTAAGAGTTCGCTTATGGAGTTGTCACAGTTGAGGGTGTCAACTAAAAGTGCAATGTATTTTGCCATATTAACGTTGCAGTACCACTCTTTTGTGAGAAGCTCAGGCTCATTGTAAATAAGATTTGTAGTAAAAATCTTATCAATAAGTCCGTTTTTGTAGTATTCGTCAAACTTATCGTATCCGTCAACGAAAAGACCGAAGGTGGAGAAGATAAATACTCTCTTAGCGCCTTCCTTTTTAAGTCTTGCTGAAACGTCAAGCATAGATTCGCCTGAAGAAATCATATCGTCAACAATAATAAGGTCTTTGCCCTTAACGTCGTTGCCCAAGAATTCGTGAGCTTCAATGGGGTTTTTACCGTTAACTATAACGGAATAGTTTCTTCTCTTATAGAACATACCCAGCGGCAGACCTAAAACGGAAGAATAGTAGATACATCTTCCCATACCACCTTCATCGGGGGATACTATCATAGTGTGTTCCTTGTCAAGCTTAACGTCGGGAACGTTTTTAAGGAGAGCCTTAATCATCTGATAGGTTGCCTGAACGTTATCAAAACCGTCAAGGGGAATTGCGTTATTTACTCTGGGATCGTGAGCATCAAAGGTAATGATGTTCTTTACGCCCATATTAACAAGCTCCTGAAGAGCAAGAGCGCAGTCCATAGACTCTCTTGTGCTTCTTCTGTGCTGTCTGCCTTCGTAAAGCATAGGCATAATAACGGTAATTCTTCTTGCTTTACCGCCGAAAGCGGCAATAATTCTCTTTAAATCCTGAAAATGATCGTCAGGACTCATAGGAACTTCCTTACCGTACATTTTGTAGGTAACGCCGTGGTTGAAGCAGTCGCAGATGATATAAGCGTCAAGACCGCGTGCGGTGTGGTTAAGTACGCCCTTTGCTTCGCCTGTTCCGAAACGGGGACAGTTAGCCTGAATTACGTAACTGTGTTCAGAAGGCATTCCGCGCCACTGCATAAGATAGTAGTCAACTTTAGCGGCAATGTCTTCGCAACCGCGCATACTTACTATTGCGAGGTCGCCGTACGGTGTGTGTGTTAAATCAATAGATGCCATTATTTTTTCCTCCCTTTTGACCTTATGTATATATATATTAGCATAAAACTTAAAAATAATAAAGTACTTTTTCGACAGAATTTAATAAAAATTTCATTGAATAAGTTAAAAAAATTTGGTATAATAAACTGAACATTTATATTTTTAATAAACAAAGGAGAAAAACTATGCCGAAAGTAACACTTTTGACCTATACTCCGGATCCCGAAATTACCATTGCAAGTGCCGCAAAGCTTTGTTACAGCCCTGCCAGTATTGATACTGTAAGAGAAGGACTTGACGAACAAAAAGCTGCCGATTTTGTTGATATGCTCAGTTCCCTCGGTCACGAAAGTCCCACGGAACACGCATATTTCACATTCGGGATTGAGGGTGTTTCCCGAGCTTTACTTGCTCAGATAACAAGACACAGAATTGCATCCTTTTCTGTGCAGAGTCAGCGTTACGTTACCGAAAAGCAGTTCGGTTACGTTTTGCCGCCCGAAATCGAAAACTGTCCCGAGGCTCTTGAGATTTTCAGTGAATCTATGAGAAGAGACCAAGAGGATTACGATAAAATCACCGCTGTTTTAAAGGCTAAACACCTAAAGGATATGATAGAAGGCGGAATGGATGAAAAAGCGGCTAACAGAGCAGCCGAAAAAAAGGCTATTGAGGATGCCCGTTTTGTGCTTCCCAATGCTTGTGAAACTAAAATGATAGTTACTATGAACACAAGATCATTACTTAATTTCTTCCATCACCGTTGTTGCAGCCGCGCTCAATGGGAAATAAGAGAGGTTGCAAATCAGATGCTTTCCTTAGTATATTCCGTAGCGCCCACGCTCTTTAAAAAGGCAGGGCCTCCCTGTGTTTCGGGCCCTTGTCCTGAGGGTAAAATGAGCTGCGGCAAGGCTAAAGAAATGAAAGAACTTACCGAAAAAATTAAAAGCGGTGAAAAATAATGGGAAAACTTATTGTTATAGAAGGACTTGACGGAAGCGGAAAATCCACTCAGCTCGATCTTCTTTATGAAAATCTTAAAAAAATGGGAATAGACTGCCGTACAGTATCCTTTCCCGATTATGAGCATAATTCAAGCACCCTTGTTAAGATGTATCTTGCAGGTGAGTTCGGCGAAAAGCCGGGGGACGTAAACGCATATGCGGCATCCACCTTTTATGCAGTTGACCGTTATGCCTCCTTTAAAAAATATTGGGGGCAGTATTATAACGACGGCGGAGTTATTATTGCAGGTAGATACGTTACCTCAAATGCAGTGCATCAAAATTCAAAACTAAGCGAAGATAAATGGGAAGCCTTTCTTAATTGGCTATATGATTTTGAATACTGTAAAATGGGTATTCCAAAGCCTGATAAGGTAATTTTCCTTGATATGCCCATTGATGTTTCTCAAAAGCTTATGACGGGAAGATACAAGGGCGATGAAGAGAAAAAGGATATTCACGAAAGAGACACAAATTATCTTGAACACTGCAGAAAATCAGCCCTTTTTACCGCTGATTATTCGGGCTGGAATAAAATAAACTGCGCTAAAGACGGCGAAGCAAGAACTATTGAAGATATTGCTCAGGACGTTTTAAAGGAAGTATTATCTATACTTTAGGAGAAAGATATGGTTTATGTATTTTTAGCAGACGGCTTTGAAGAAATGGAAGCTGTTGCCCCCATTGATATATTAAGAAGACTTAAAATAGATGTTTGCACTATCGGTGTTACGGGGGAATATGTGACGGGAAGCCACGGTATAACCCTTAAAGCCGATAAAACCTTTGATAAGGCGGATTTTAGCGATATTTCTGCCGTAGTTTTACCGGGCGGTATGCCAGGTACCCTTAATCTTGCAAACAGCAGAGAATTAGCCGAGCTTTTATTAAAATGCAACAAAGAAAATGTGCTTATAAGCGCCCTTTGTGCTGCTCCCAGCGTTCTTGGTAAGCTTTCGCTTTTAAAGGGCAGAGAATTTACTTGCTATCCTTCCTTTGAAGAGGGGATAGACGGAATATATAAAAACCTTCCCCTTATAGTAAGCGAAAAGGAAAATACCATTATTACCGCTTGGGGACCGGGCGCCGCTTATAAATTCGGCTTTGCTTTGGCTGAGCATATTTTAAAGGATAAAAAAGCGGTAGAAGAACTTAAAAAATCAATGATGATGTGCGGAGACTAATATGAGCGAAGAAAATAAAGAGATTGTTGAAAACGGGGAAAACTATGAAGATATGCTTTCCCGCGCAAAAGAAAAACGGGCAAAAAGACAGCAAAACAAACGCAAAAAAACAACTAAAATTATAGTTGTTTCGGCGCTTTGTGTTATTTTAGCCGCTATTTTGGTTTTCGGTTCTTTAATTATAACCGAAATAAACGGCGGCAACAAAAAAACTGTTACGGTGAATATCGAAAAGGGCTCTTCCGCTTATCAGATAGCCGATGCTTTAGAGGACTCGGGCGCTATTAAAAGCAGTTTCCTATTCAGAGCTTACTGCAAAGTAAAGGGCTATGGACAGGATTTTAAATTCGGAAGCTATGAGATAAAAGAAAAAAGCAGTTATGAAGAGATTGCCAATATCCTTTCAAAACAAGGCGAAGCCGCTATTGTAAGGGTAACCATACCCGAGGGTACGGGTATTTACGATTACGTTAAAAACGTAAACGGCAATAACGTTACCATACCGGGCGTTGCAACCTTACTTGAAAAAGCAGGAGTATGCAAAAAGGAAGATTTCTTTGAAGCTGTTAAAAATACCGAGCTTAGCGGTTATCTTCTTGCAGATATAAATAAAGATAAGGCTTACGTTGCTCTTGAGGGCTATATTTTCCCCGATACCTATCAGTTTTATGCATATGAATCTAAAGAATGTGCAAAACTTGCCCTTGATAAAATGATAGAAAATATGAGAAATAAATTTACAAGCGAAATGGTAATAAGGGCGCAGGAAATAAATATGAGCGTAAACGAAGTTCTTACCCTTGCATCCATTATTCAAATGGAAGCAGGTAACGCGGGAGATGCTATGCCGAAGGTTGCCGCTGTTTTCTATAACCGTATGAACAGAGGCGAAAAGCTTGGCTCTTCACCAACCTGTTATTACGGCAATGCCTTTAGCGGTGATGATGGCAGATACGATACCTACGAGATTTTAGGGCTTCCCCCCGGACCTCTTTGTACTGTAGGAAGCGCCGCAATAAATGCTGTGCTTTATCCCGAAAAGAATTTCGAAGGTTACTATTATTTTGTTACCGACAGTAAAGGAAAGTTTTATTTCCACAAAACCTATAATCAGCAGGTTAATACTATAAACCGTCTTAAACGGGAGAATAATTGGATTTATGAATACCTTAACTAACAGAAAAATTCCCGAGCTTTTATGCCCTGCGGGAGATTTAACACGACTTATCGCCGCCGTTGACTTTGGTGCAGATGCAGTATATCTTGCAGGTGAAGAATTCGGTATGCGTACTGCCGCCAATAACTTTGGCGAGGAAGATTTAATAAAGGGCGTAGAGTATGCTCACTCAAAGGGAGTAAAGGTACACGTTGCCTGTAATATCGTTCCTCATAATGAAGAAATGTCGCGTCTTCCCGACTTCCTTAAGTTCCTTGAAGAAATAAAGGTGGATGCCATAATAGCAAGTGATATAGGCACAATTTCCCTTATTAAAAAATATGCTCCCACCCCCGAGCTTCACGTTTCGGTACAGTCGGGTATATGTAATTATGTGACGGCAAATGCCTTTTATGAAATGGGTGCAAAGAGGGTTGTTCTTGCCCGTGAGCTTTCCCTTGAAGAAATAAAGGAAATAAGAGAAAAAACACCTAATGACCTTGAAATTGAGTGCTTTGCTCACGGCGCTATGTGTGTTTCCTTTTCTGCAAGATGTCTTCTTTCAAGCTATATGACGGGCAGAGATGCCAACAGGGGAGATTGCGCGCAGCCTTGCCGTTGGAAGTATTCTCTTATGGAGGAAAAACGCCCCGGACAGTATTTTGACATAACCGACACCGACAAGGGAAGTTATATTTTAAATGCTAACGATATGTGTATGGCGCCTTATCTTGATAAAATAAGCGAAGTAGGTATTGACAGCATTAAAATTGAGGGCAGAGCAAAATCCCATTACTACGTTGCAGTTACTACTAATGCTTACAGAGCCGCCCTTGACAGCCTTAAAAATGCTGAGGGCGAATGGAAGCTAGAGGAATTTGTAAGCGAAGAGCTTGATAAAATAAGCCATCGTCCCTACAGTACGGGATTTTATTTCGGCACACCAAATCAGACCTATGAAAGCGCAGGATATGTGCGGGATTATTCCGTAGCTGCCGTTGTAACAGGTTACGAGGACGGAAAAATAGTTGCTATAATGAAAAATAAATTTTTTGTCGGTCAAGAGTTTGACTGCCTTGCGGTAAAGGAAAAGCCCTTTACCTTTACGGTGAAGGAGCTTTATGACGGGGAAGATAATGCTATTGATAATGCTCCCCATCCTATGATGACCGTTAAAATTCCGTATGAAAGAGAAGTTCCTGCAGGTTCGCTTTTAAGAATGAAAAACGAATAAAATTTTCACCCCGAGTAAAACTACTTGGGGTGATTTTTTTGTTTAAACCGTTAAGAATATCTATTTGTCTTGTGCTCACGTTCGCTCTTTTTTTAGGCGGCATAGCTCGAATAACGCTTATAATGGATGATGAAAAAATTAAGGTTTCGGCTCAGCAGAACGTTAATGTGATTACGCTTTCAAGCCTCAGAGGAAATATTTTTGATACAAACGGCATATCTCTTACGGGGGACAAGGAAAAAATATATGCTATTATAACCCCCACGCCCACAGCCGTAATGTATGCCAGTAACGTGCTTTACGGAGATGAAAAAATTGAAGTACTAGCAAAGCTGAGGAATAATAAACCTGCAATTATTGAGGTGGAAAGGGAAATAAAATGCGCGGGAATAGTGACGGTAAAAACCAGAGCGCGTATAACCGAGAGCGGCTTTTGTTCCCATCTTTTAGGATATTTGAATAACGAAAATCAAGGGGTTTCGGGCATTGAAAAGGCTTATGACAGCCTTCTTTACAGCGATAAAAAACTGACGGTAAAGCTGTTTACTTCAGGGACGGGCGAAATGCTCAGCGGTATTGAGCCCGAAGTCAGCGAACACGAAGAAATACAGTATAACGGAGTAATACTGACGATAGATAAAAAGGTGCAAGAAACCTTGGAAAAAGTAAGCGCAAATTTAGAAAAAGGCGCTGTTTTAATAAGCGAAGCGGGAAGCGGAAAGATAAGAGGAATGATAAGCCGTCCGAATTTCGATGCAAACAGTATTGCTAAAAGCTTAGAAGACGAGGATGCGCCCTTTTTAAACAGATGTCTTATGAGCTTTAACGTGGGCTCGGTTTTTAAGCCTTGCGTGGCGATTTCTTATCTTGAAAGCAAAAAAGCAAGAGGATTTACGGTTGATTGTACAGGAACAACAATAATAGCTCATAAGGAGTTTGCCTGCCACAAAAGAGAGGGGCACGGCACGGTTAATCTAACCGATGCCCTTGCTTTTTCCTGCAACAGCTTTTTTTATGGTTTAGCGCCTTTAATAGAATCGGAAAACATAGTCGAGACAGCATCGGTTTTCGGCTTTGGCTATAAAAAGGAGCTGTGCAAAGGAATAGAGACAAAAAATGAAAAATTACCTGACGCAAAAAACATTAACGACTCGATTTCTCTTGCTAATATTTCCATAGGACAGGGAAGTCTTATGGCTTCTCCCGTAACGCTTTTATCACTTTATGAGGCAATTGCCTGTGAAGGTGTTTATCATAAACCGACAGTGGTTGAAGGAGTTATGAAAAACGGAATTACAGAGTATGAAAAAGGGCCTTCAAAAATAAAAGCAATGAGTAAAAATACGGCGGATATTATTAAAAATGCCCTTAAAAAAGTTGCTCAGGAGGGTACGGCGCAAAACGTTCTTCTCGGTGTTGACGGCGCGGGAAAAACGGCAACGGCGCAAACGGGACAAAAGGAAGGCGGCAGAGAAATAGAACACTCTTGGTTTTGCGGTTTTTTCCCGTTTGATAATCCGAAATATATAGTTTCCATACTTGTTGAAGACAGTTTTTTAAAAGAAAAAGTGGCTATGGAAATTTTTAAAGAACTTTCGCTTAGTCTTTAGCTTTCAGGACTTTTAAATCGTTGACAAACAAAAGAACAGGGTATATAATAACTGTGTATGTATATAATATTTATTTATAAAGCGAGGAACCCAAAATGCAATGGACATCCCTTAACGATTTAAGAGAAAAATATTTAAGCTTTTTTGAGAGCAAAGGACATCTTCGTCTTGGCAGCTTTTCACTTGTGCCCAACAATGATAAGTCTTTGCTTCTCATCAATTCCGGTATGGCTCCTATGAAAAAATACTTTACAGGCGAGGTTACTCCTCCGAGAAACCGCGTTACTACCTGTCAGAAGTGTATCCGTACCCCCGACCTTGAGCGTGTAGGTCATACTGCACGTCACGGTACATATTTTGAAATGCTTGGTAACTTCTCTTTTGGTGACTACTTTAAAAACGAAGCTATCGAGTGGGCTTGGGAATTTTTGACCGTAACCCTTGAAATTCCAAAAGATCTTCTTTGGCCCTCTGTTTATGAAGAGGATGATGAAGCTTACGCTATATGGAGAGATAAAATCGGCGTAGATGAAAAGCATATAGTTCGTCTCGGCAAAGCTGATAACTTCTGGGAGCACGGCACAGGCCCTTGCGGTCCCTGTAGCGAAATTTATTTTGACCGCGGAATAAAATACGGTTGCGGTTCTCCTGATTGTAAACCCGGCTGTGAATGTGACAGATATATGGAAATCTGGAACAACGTTTTTTCACAGTTTAACAATATGGGTGACGGCACCTATACCGAGCTTGAACACAAAAATATTGATACCGGTATGGGACTTGAGCGTCTTGCTTGCGTAATGCAGGATGTTGACAATATGTTCGAGGTTGACACCATAAGAAATATTATTAATACAGTTTGCGCTATTTCGGGCAAAACCTACGGCGAGGACAGCAAAAACGATATTTCTATCCGCGCTGTTACCGACCATAGCCGCGCCTCTACCTTTATGATTAGCGACGGTATTATGCCCTCTAACGAAGGCAGAGGCTACGTGCTTCGCCGTCTCATAAGACGTGCCGCACGTCACGGCAAGATGCTTGGCATTAACCGTCCCTTCTTGGTTGAAATGTGCGAAGCTGTAATTAAAGAAAATAAAGGCGCTTATACCGAACTTGCTGAAAAGGAAACCCTTATCAAAAAGGTTCTTGCTACCGAAGAAGCCGCCTTTGCAAAGACCATTGACCAAGGTCTTGCTATTATTGCCGATATAACCAAAGACGGCGGTGTTGTTTCGGGTGAGGATGCATTCCGTCTTTACGATACCTACGGATTCCCCCTTGACTTAACCAAGGATATACTTGCTGAAAAGAATATGACGGTTGACGAGGAAACCTTTAACGCTCTTATGCAACAGCAGAGACAAAAGGCAAGAGAAGGCAGAAAAGCCGCTGATGCTGAATCTTGGAAGAGTGACGGCATTTCCTTTGATAACGTAGAGGAAACAATATTTACAGGATATACCGACGAAGTTACAAAGGCTCAGATAAAGGCTATTGTTGTTGACGGCGAAAAGGTTGATGCAATAAGCGAAGGAAACCGCGGTATTTTAGTGCTCGACACAACCTGCTTCTATGCCGAAAGCGGCGGTCAGGTTGGCGATACAGGTATAATCGAAACCGAAAACGGCTGTTTTGTAGTTGAAAATACCACCAAAAACGGCGGAGTATTTATGCATTTCGGAACAATGGAAAAGGGCATCTTTACTAAAGATGATGAAGTAAATGCAGTTATTGATACCGCCAGAAGAAATGCGATAAGAAGAAACCATACTGCCGCCCATCTCTTACAGGCAGGATTAAGACGAGTGCTTGGCACCCACGTTGAGCAGGCAGGTCAGCTTGTTAACGAAAAGGCTGTTCGATTTGACTTTACTCACTTCTCAGCATTAACAAAGGACGAAATCGACGAGGTTGAAGCTTTTGTAAACGGCGCTATTCTTTCGGGAATAGAGGTTGATAACCGTGAAATGCCTATAGATGAAGCAAAGAAGCTCGGCGCTATGGCGCTCTTCGGCGAAAAGTACGGTGACGTTGTTCGAGTTGTTGCCGCTAAAGATACTTCTGTTGAGCTTTGCGGCGGTACTCACGTAAGCAATACCGCTAAAATCGGACTTTTCCACATTATCAGTGAATCGGGAATTGCCGCAGGCGTAAGAAGAATCGAAGCAGTTACCGGTGTAAATGTACTTGATACCCTTATTCACTATAAAGGCATAATTGATAATACTGCAGCCGCAATCAAATGCGCTAATTTCGAAGAACTGGCTACTCGTACTGCCGCTTTTGTAAGCGAAAGCAAGGAAAAGGATAAGAAGATAGCCACTCTTGAAGCAAAGCTTGCAGGCGGAAAGCTTGACGATATAATGAAAAACGCCGTGGAAATTGGCGGTGTTACAATTGTTAGCGCTGTGCTTGACGGTGCTTCAAGCGAAGAAATTCGCTCAATGGCTGAAAAGGTAAAGGGCGATAAGCCTCTGTCTATTGCAGTATTTGCAGGAATAAACGAAGGAAAACTTTCCTTTGCCGCTGCTTGTTCTGCTGATGCTGTTAAGAAGGGCGCAAATGCAGGGCAGATAGTTCGCGCAGTTGCTGAAATTGCAGGCGGTAAGGGCGGCGGACGTCCTGACTTCGCTATGGCAGGCGGTAAGGACGTGTCCCTTGCTGATAAGGCAATTTCAGAAGTTTTGGATATAGTTAAAAATCAGATAGGAGAATAAATATGGATTGTTTATTCTGTAAAATAGCGGCAGGCGAAATTCCTTCCACTAAAGTTTACGAGGATGAGTTTGTTTACGCTTTTTTGGATATTGAACCTCAGGCTCCTTTTCACGCTATAATTATTCCCCGTCAGCATATAAGCGGCGCGGATAAAATAGACGGTGAAAATAGTTTTCTTGTGGCAAAGGTTTTCGAGGCAGTTGCTAAAATTGCAGAAAAGGAAAATCTACAGCAGGGCTTTAGAGTTGTAAACAACTGCGGTGAAGACGGCGGACAGACTGTAGGACATATACATTTCCATCTTCTTGCACGCAGAAATCTTGCTTGGCCTCCCGGCTGATGAAAGGACGATTTGAGTATGGCTGAATTTCACACTATGAAAATAGCAGGACTTACCAGAAATTTACAGAAATTTCCCGTAAGCGATACCCTTGATATAGCAGGTTTTATAATATTCGGCGACGTTGAGCTTACAGTAGCGGGCTGTGGCGAACTTCTTAAAAAGGCTCCTGAGTTTGACGTTATACTTACTCCCGAAGCAAAAAGTATTCCTATTGCCTATGAAATGTCAAGACAGTCGGGTAAGCCCTACGTTGTGGCAAGAAAGGGCATAAAGGTTTATATGGGAAATCCCATAAAAGTAAGTGTGCGTTCCATTACTACTCAGAAGGAACAGACTCTTTATCTCGGTGAAACCGACGTAGAGCTTATAAAGGGTAAAAGAGTTCTTATTGTGGATGACGTTATAAGCACGGGTGAATCTCTTGCTTCGGTAAGAGAGCTTGTGAAAACCGCAGGCGGTATAGAAGCTGCATCCTGTGCATTTTTGGCAGAAGGAGACGCGGCAAATCGCGACGATATAATATTCCTTGAAAAGCTCCCGTTATTCTTCAAATAAAATTAAAGCATTAAGCGGCCAAAGACAGTTTCCTTTTCTTATTCTTACAGCCGTTTTACTGATAATATTATCTTTTCTGTTAAAGACGGCGGGTGAGGGCTTTCTCATAATATCTGCCGTCTTGTTTACTCTTGTGGCGGTATTTGTTTTCGTAACTGTTAAAAACAAGGGCCTTGCCATTATGTTGTTAATACTTACGCTTTTCTGCTTGAGAAGTGTGGCAATATTTAATAATATCGAAAGACTAAACACTCTTGATGGAATAAACGATACTATAGAGGTTACGGTTATTGCTCCTGATAATACGCCCGAACAGGATGATTTCGGCAGTTGTACCGTAAGGGTTAATAATTCTTTATATCTTAAGAAGAACACGAAAATATGTCTTTTAACCAAAGGTGCGCAGACACTTGAACTTGGTGATGAATTAAGTGTAAGCGTTACTTATCAGAAGATATATAATCAAAATAGGCATTCCTTTTATAGCGAAGGTATTTATCTTGAGGCGGTTGCTGATGCTAAACACGGCACTGTAAAAAAACAAAAGGGAATTTACGGTCTTGCTGGAAATTTAAGAGAGCATATTAACAGCCGAATTTTCAATAATACCGATAACGCCCACGTTCTTATGGCGGTTATTACAGGCGAACGCGGTTATATGAGTAATAAATTTTATGATACTGTAAAGGCTGCCGGTGTAAGCCATATTCTTGTAGTATCGGGTATGCATCTGGCAATTATAACTATTGGCATTGAAAGAATATTGCGTCTTATATTTAAAAATGAGATTTTGAAAAATGCGGTACTGCTTTCTTTTGTGTTCTTTATGTGTATCCTTTGCGGAATGTCAATGTCGGTTATACGCGCGGGAATAGTTTATCTTGTAAGGGCAATTTATAAAATACTCGGCAGAAATTCAGATAATATACATTGTCTGGCATTTGCGGTAATGACGGTAGTGCTTATTCATCCCTTCGCCTTATACAGCGTTGTTTTTCAGCTTTCCTATGCTTCAACCTTCGGTATTCTTGTTTTGCCGCAATTATTTGATGACAAATTTAAAAAATATACCGAAAAAAGCAAGGTGTTAAGAGGAATTGCTAACACTCTTTACGTTTCCCTTTCGGCGTACATATTAACATTTCCCATTTGTGTGGCACAGTTTGGATACGTTTCGGTTGTGTCGATACTTGTGAACCTTTTAGTTAGTCTTGCTACAACCTTTATGCTGGTATTTTGTGTATTAGCTGTAGTTTTCGGCTTTGTTCCCTTTTTGGAAAAACTATTTTTTATAATTGCCGATATGTTGGCAGACTACTTCGTAAAGGTTGTTGACTTTTTCGGGAATTTAAGTTTCAGTACAGTAGAGCTTAGAAATCCCCAAATTCTTACTGCGTTACTTATAGTGCTTTATTTAGCAGTATATATAATCCTGTTTAAACCCTATAAATTTTTGAAAAGAGGTGGAAAAATTGCCGGTAGGTAATGAATATCATATTAAAACCGATATAAAGGACGGACATATTGCGCCTTGTTATCTTATTTTCGGTAATGATAACTATTTAAAAAAGCAGAATGCCGAAAGTATTATCGGGGCAGTTACTCCTCCTGATGACGTTTTTAACCTTCAAAAGTTTTCGGGCGAAGTGGATTTGCAGGAGGTTTACGACGCAAAAGAACAGCTGCCCTTAATGGCGGACAGAAAATGCGTGGTGTTAAAGGACTACGAATTTGAAGAGGCAAGTAAAACCGATTTTGACCGTCTTGTTAGTCTCTTGGAGGAAAGAATCGAAGAAACGGTATTTATTCTTTGGTTTGAACGTATAGGCTTTGATGAAAAACGAAGCGAAAAGGCAAAAAAACTTCTTGCCGCTGTGGATAAATGCGGCGGAAGAAATATTCTTATAAACCATAGACAAACAGGCGAACTTGTTAAAATGATTATTACTGCGGTATCAAAGCGCGGATCTACCATACAAAATGACGTTGCCCGTTATCTTATTGAATATGTTTCGGACGATATTGAAACTCTGCAGAATGAAATAGAAAAGCTTTGCGCCTTTAAAAAGGGCGGACTTATTGATAAAGAAACCATAAATAAAGTCTGTGTAAAAAGTATTGAACAGTCGGTTTATGAGCTGGGAACCGAAATTCTTAAAAGCAACGTAGGTGGCGCTCTGAAGATACTTGACGAGCTTTTGTTTTTAAGGATAAAGCCTATTGCAATTCTTTCTACCATAACTTCGGTTTATACCGATATGTTCAGAATGTATGCGGCAAAAAATGCGTCTGTTTCTATAACCGACGTAGCAAAAACCTTTTCTTATGGGAATAAAACCTTTTTGCTTGAAAAGGCGGGAAAAAACCTTGCGTTTCTTTCGGGAAAACAACTGAGACTCAGCCTTGCCGAGCTTAAACGCGCCGATATTGCTCTTAAAAGCTTTTCGGGCAGTGACAGAATTGTTTTAGAAGAACTAATCGTTAGACTTTCCTACATTATTATAAAGGGTGAAGCGGTTGATAAAGCTTAAACAGGCTGTGCTTGTAGAGGGAAAATACGATAAAATAAATATTGAAAATTTTATTGACGCGTATATTCTCTGCCTTGACGGCTTTCGTATATTTAAGGATAAAGAAAAAAAGGAGCTTATAAAAACTCTTGCAAAAAAAGACGGAATAATTGTTATGACCGACAGCGACAGCGCAGGTATGGTTATACGAAATCACCTTAAAGGCATAATAGACGAGGGTGAAATTATTCAGGTTTATCTTCCCCAGATAAAAGGCAAGGAAAAGCGCAAGGAAAAGCATAGCGCTGAAGGCTTTTTAGGTGTTGAAGGATTAAGCGAAGAGGTAGTGACCGAGGCTCTTTTTAAGGCGGGAGTAACAACCGAACGCTGTGAAAAAAGAAGTGAGAAAACCGTCACAAAAGCTCTTTTTTATGAGCTAGGACTTTCAGGAACAGCAAATTCAAAGAAACAAAGAGAAATTTTCCTGTCCTATCTAAATCTGCCAAAGGATATGTCGGCAAATGCGATGCTTGATTATTTCGGGCGGATAATGAGCAAGGAAGAATTTACAGAGGTGTATGAAAAATGCCTAAGTCAAAAGGACAGCAATTAAAAGAGGTTGCCATACTTGATATTTTAAAAACCTATTCAGATGAAGAAAATCCCGTTAATACTGCTCAGATTATCGAAAAGCTTTTTGAAAAGGGAATAATTGTGGAGCGCAAAGCGGTATATAGAGGAATTGACGCGCTTATTGATTATGGCTACGATATACTTTTTACCCGCACCCCCAAAGCAGGGTATTATCTTGTGGACAAGCTTTTTGAACTTCCTGAAATTTATCTCCTTACCGATGCGGTACAGGCGGCAAGTTTTATTACAGTTAAAAAGACAAGGGATTTAGTTAAAAAACTTGACAGTATGTTAAGCGAAGGGGAAAGACGCAAAAGGGAAAAGGGACTTTATATAGATAACGGTCATAAATGCGAAAATGAAGAGATTTTTTATAATATAGATATTCTTTCCCGAGCAATAAATGAAAATAAAAAGGTTACACTTACTTATACAATAAGAAAAATTTCTGGGGACAGAAAGATAGTAAGCGAAAACAAGGAATATAAGCTTTCGCCTTATGCTCTTATATGGCAGAATGAGCATTATTATTTAGTGGCTAATAATGAAAAGTATTCTAATCTTATGCATATCCGTCTTGACAGAGCAAGAAAAATAAATATAACTAAAGAAAAATCCCGTCATTTTAGTGAGGTTAGTATCTATAAGGATAAATTCGACGTTGCCGATTACGCATCCAAAAGCTTTCAGATGTATTCGGGCGAAATGACAAAAATCGAACTTAAGTGTAAAGAGGAAATTCTTGAACAGGTGGTTGACAGATTTTCCGATAAGATATTTATAAGAAGCTCCGAAAAGGGTTGGTTTACTTTTTCAACGGATGTTAACCTAAGCGTCGGACTTGTTAACTGGATTTTGCAGTTTTCCGACAGCATTGTTGTAAAATCTCCCAATAGCCTTGTTGATATGCTTAAAGAAAGAATAGAAGCTGTCGGAAGAATGTATCTGTAAAAGTATAGATAAAAAACTCTTGACTTTTGGGAGGCTTTATTATATAATCATTAAGTCACAGCCAATTGATACGCAGAGATGGCTGAGTTGGTCTAAGGCGCACGACTGGAAATCGTGTAACGGCTTAAACCCGTTCGGGGGTTCGAATCACCCTCTCTGCGCCAAAACGAAAATCCTGTCGATTATTGTCGGCAGGATTTTTGTTTTGTATTACTCATTTTTCATTTTTCATTATTCATTATTCATTCGACAGGATTTTCAATGAATATTGAATATGTAAGTCGCTTTGCTGATGAATAATGAATATTTTTGTATCACTGTTGCTGACAAATTATAACAATAAGTAAGGGTTCGAACACATAGATAAAAATGTAAAACGCACTTGACATTTTTGCGATAGTGTTATATAATCGAATTGTAAAGTATGCTTTACTTTTTGGGGAGGTGTTCGTTTGGATAATAAAATAAAAGATTTAAGAAAAGAACATAGCGTTACACAAGAAGATTTAGCAGGTGCTGTAGGAGTAACTCGACAGACGATTATTTCATTGGAAAACGGAAAATATAATGCTTCTTTGCAACTTGCTTATAAAATTGCCAAATATTTTAATACAACCATAGAAAAAGTATTTATCTTTGAGGAGGATTAATTATGGACTATAAGAAAAAATTAAAAATGAGATTGTTTTTTGGTATTGGATATATTGTTTTGGGTCTTGCGCTTATACTTACTTTTTGCCTTATTGCTACGGAAAATGACTATTTATCATCATTTGGTTTTGCTCTTATAGTTGTAGGCGCGGTTAGGGTGAGAAATTATTTTCTGATAAATAAAAATGAAGAAACCCTTAAAAAGCATGAGATAGCCGAAACCGATGAGCGAAATATTGCTATTGCTAATAAGGCCAAAAGCATTGCTTTTATTATTTATATAATAGCAATGGGAATTTCGATTATTGTGCTTCAAATTCTTCATAAATCAGAGATGGCCTCGGTGCTTTCAGGGACAATGTGCTTCTTGCTCGTGGTCTATTGGATAAGTTATTTTATAATCAGAAAAAAATCATAGTTATTTTTCGTGGGTCCGAACATATAGGTCAAAATTTTAAAAGGGTTCGAATTTGTACACCCTTTTCAGAAAAAACCGTCGACTTTTGTCGGCGGTTTTTTCAACTAAATCCACCCTTTTGGGTGGGTGAAATATTGCTTCGCAATGTGAAATCCTCACTGTGTTCGGGTGAAATCGCTGCGGCGGTGGGTGGATTTAATTTCACATTTTGCGTCAGCAAAATATTTCATCAAAGGCGGTTGACTTTGATTTCACCGTGAGCAAAGCGAACGATTTCACTTAAAATCTGCAGTAATTCAAACAAAAAGTGCATCAAAAACCTTTCGCAATGATGATATGCAATTTCTTAGAAATTGATGAATTCTTTAAAAAAAGTTTACAGATAAGTTGACAGATGTAAAGTTTGGTGTTATAATCTATGCGTTTAAGGATTAGGTTTTATCAGCAAAGGAAAGGCGCATATGAAAAATCAAATAAATAAGTTGAAAAAGGAAAAGAATGCGGTAATACTTGCCCACTATTATTGTCCTGCCGAGGTTCAGGAAATTGCAGATTTTGTTGGAGATTCGTTTTATCTCGCAAAAGCGGCAAAACAAAGTGATGCAGATATTATCGTTTTTTGCGGCGTTCGGTTTATGGGAGAAAGCGCAAAGATACTAAATCCCGATAAAAAGGTGCTTATGCCTGACCTAACTGCCGATTGCGCTATGGCGCATATGGTAAGGGACGGTATCATAGATGAAATGAAAGCAAAATATGATGACCTTGCGGTTGTTTGCTATATAAATTCTACAGCCGAGCTTAAGTGTAAAAGCGACGTTTGTGTTACCTCCTCAAATGCAGTAGGAATTGTAAAAAAACTGCCAAATAAAAACATATTCTTTATTCCTGATTACAATCTCGGCAGATTTGTGGCAGAGCAGATTCCTGAAAAGAATATTATTCTTAATGACGGCTGTTGTCCTATCCATGCAAAAATCACCGCAAAACAAGTCATAGCCGAAAAAGAAAAACATCCTAACGCAAAGGTGCTTTCGCACCCCGAATGTGAAGAAGAGGTGCTGGAAATTTCAGACTATATCGGCAGTACCGCTGATATCATAGCCTTTGCAAAAGCAGATAAAACCTATGAATACATAATTTGTACCGAAGACGGCGTTGACTATAAACTGATTACGGATAATCCCGATAAGCGTTTTTATTATCCCGAACCGCGCCCTTGCTGTAAGGATATGAAGCTGAATACACTTGAAGCTGTTTTGTCGGTGCTTGAAAAAGAGGACAAGCAGGTTTATGTATCTGAGGATATACGCCAAAGAGCATTGCGTCCTCTTGACAGAATGTTGGAGCTTTAAAGATAATGATTACAGACGTTTTAATTGTAGGATGCGGTGTTGCTGGGCTTTACTGCGCCCTTAATTTACCGAAAGATAAAAAAATTACCGTTGTTACCAAAAAGGCGGCTACTAAGAGCGATTCTTTTCTTGCTCAAGGCGGTATATGCGTTCTCCGCGACGAAGAAGATTACAATTCTTTTTATGAAGATACTTTAAAGGCGGGGCATTATGAAAACAACCCCGAATCTGTAGAAATTATGATTCGTTCTTCAAAGGAAGTTATTGGCGATTTAGTATCTTTAGGTGTTCGCTTTGAAAAGGACGGCGAAGCCTTTGCCTATACCCGTGAAGGCGCCCATTCTAAACCGCGTATCCTATTTCACGAAGACGAAACGGGAAAAGAAATAACTTCGCATTTACTTGAAACTGCGAAAAACAGAGATAACATAACGCTTATTGAAAATTTTACTATGGTGGATCTTATTTGCAAAAATAACGTCTGCTCAGGTGTTATCGGTCATAATGCAGACGGTAATTATATGTGCATCAATGCGGATTATACGGTACTTGCAACGGGCGGTATCGGAGGACTTTTTAAGCACTCCACTAATTATAAGCATCTGACAGGCGATGCCTTGGCATTGGCTTTAAAGTATGATATAAAGCTTAAGCATATAGATTACATACAAATTCACCCCACGACGCTTTATACTCAAAAACTTGGCAGAGAATTTCTTATTTCTGAGTCTGTGCGTGGTGAAGGTGCGATTTTGCTTAACTCTAAGGGCGAAAGGTTTGTAAATGAACTGTTGCCGCGTGACGTTGTAGCAGATGCTATATTTAAAGAAATGAAAAAGGAAAACAGCGAACACGTTTGGTTATCCTTAGCGCCTATTCCTGCTGATGAAATAAGGAATCATTTTCCTAATATTTATAAGCACTGTCTTGAAGAGGGCTATGATATAACAAAAGAGCCTATTCCGGTTGTACCGGCGCAGCATTATTTTATGGGCGGCATTGACGTTGACCGTTACAGTAAAACCTCTATGAACAGGTTATATGCTGTAGGAGAAACGGCTTGTAACGGCGTTCACGGAAGAAACCGTCTTGCAAGTAATTCTCTGCTGGAAAGCCTTGTATTTGCTAAAAGGGCGGCAAAGCATATTTTTGAAAAATATGAAGCTTTAAAGCACAGTGATAATATTACCGTTGATGCTTCGCAGTATGACGGATATCAGGAAAAATATAAACAGTTAATTTTAAAAGCAATTGAAAAGGAGAAAAACAGCCATGAATAATATTACAATGAAAACAAATGCAGATGATTTGATTTTGGCGGCGCTTAAAGAGGATATTACCAGCGAGGATATTACCACTAATTCCGTAATGCCGAAGTATCAGCTTGGCGAAGTAGAACTGATTTGCAAGGAAGACGGAGTTATTGCAGGGCTTGAAGTGTTTAAGCGTGTCTTCAAATTGCTTGATGAAAAAACAGATGTTATCTTTAATTGTGTGGATGGCGATTACGTTAAAAACGGACAAAGGCTTGGAGTTATTAAAGGCGACATACGGGTTTTGCTTTCGGGAGAGAGAACTGCCCTTAATTATCTGCAAAGAATGAGCGGTATTGCAACCTATACCCGCACTATTGCAGATATGCTTAAAGGAAGTAAAACCAAGCTTCTCGATACACGTAAGACCACACCGTGTATGCGTATTTTTGAAAAATATGCTGTTAAGGTTGGCGGAGGCTACAATCACCGCTATAATCTTAGTGATGGTATTTTGCTTAAGGATAACCACATCGGTGCGGCAGGCGGTGTAAAGGAAGCCGTACAAATGGCAAAGGAATATGCTCCTTTTGTTCGTAAAATCGAAGTAGAGGTTGAAAATCTTCAAATGCTCAAAGAGGCTCTGGAGGCCGGCGCGGATATTATTATGCTTGATAATATGAGTGTTGAGGATATGAAAGAGGCTGTAAAGCTCTGCGCAGGTAAGGCAGAAACCGAGTGTAGCGGTAACGTTACAAAGGAAAACGTAGCAAAGCTTATTGATATTGGTGTGGACTATATATCAAGCGGCGCCCTTACCCACTCCTCTCCTATATTGGATCTTTCTCTTAAAAATTTACACGCTGTTTAAAGGAGTAAATATATGAAGGCTCTCGACAGAAGAAAAGCAATTGCCAATCGGCTATTATCTGCAAATGAAGCTGTTTCAGGCAGTATGCTTTCAGATGAGTTTGGTGTGTCCCGACAAATTATCGTGCAGGATATTACGGTGTTAAAGGGTTCGGGTTACGATATTCTTTCTACACATAACGGATATATTATTCAAAAATCACCTCTTAAAGAGCGTGTCTTTAAATTGTATCACACAACACAGCAGACCGAGGACGAGCTTAATACCATTATAGATTTAGGCGGAACGGTAGTAGATGTTTTTGTATGGCATAAAGTGTACGGCAGGGTGGTAGCGCCCTTAAATATCTTTTCACGTCTTAACGTAAAGCAGTTTATTGAAGGGGTAAGAAGCGGAAAGTCCTCTGAGCTTATGAATATTACCGGAGGATACCATTATCATACAGTTCGCGCCGATTCCGAAAGTGTTTTGGATTTAATCGAAAATGCTCTTCATAATAAAGGATATATTGCGCCTAAAATATAATATTTTTTCTGTAAGAGAAAGTAAAAGAGATACACCGAAACTTAAGTTTCGGTGTATTTTATATTATTTGGGACATTTTTGATTTTTTTCTTGACAAATGTGATGCAAGATGGTATAAAAATTGTAAGAAAACTTTTTCAAAAAGGAGAATTATTATGAGCACATTAGCCCAGCAGGCATTAAATGAATATAACAGCGAAATTACTACCGCTCATCACGGCGGCGCACAGGGCAGACCTTTCTGGAACGTTCACGCTTCGCAGTTTATGTTTAATCCTAATTTTAACTTTAATCACGTACCGGGTTGCAGACGTTATCTCTTTACCGCAACCGATTGTAATAATAAGGTTCACAGCTTTGAGGCTGAAACCTCTGATGCTTTACTTACACCTATTTGGAACGATATTCCCGAAGGCTTGGTTGAGCTTAAGTGCGAAGGGTTGGATGAAAACGGCAATCCTAAGTATCTTGCAGGCGCACGTACCTTTTACCGTGTAGCACCCTTTAAAGGTCCCCAGTTTTATCCGCCTAAGGCTCGCAGTTACCGCGAGTGCGCGATGATGGCTTATCGCTACGTTTTCAATCTTCCTTTTATACAGTATTGGAGAATACACGGCACTCCTGATCCCGATTTCGATTTTAACGTGTATCCCTCCAAGACTATTTCCCGCGTGATAATGGGAATGCTGGATTATGCAAAGCTGGATCCCGAAAATGCTGATAAGGCTATGGAAATAGCGGTAAAATCTGCAGATTTTCTTATTTCTATTACCTTCCCCGAGGGTACTGCCCTTGAAGGACTTCCCCCTACATATTATACCGATTTCAGAAAGGACTTAGAAAAATACAATAACGAGTCTGCCATTGTTCGCGGCGGAAACGTAATGATGATCTATCCTGCAGAAGTTGGACGTTCATATTTGGAATTAGAAAAAGCTACCGGAGATATCCGCTACCTAGAAGCCGCCAGAAAAATTGCTGATTATTACCGCGCTCACGTTCTGGAAAACGGCAGTTGGTATTTGTTTGTTTCTGATAAAACAGGAGAAAATACAGTTCCTAATTACTGTGTTCCCGATGTAATTATGGACTTTATGAACGGTATGTACCGTCGCACAGGAGAGGAAGTTTGGGCACAGCTTGAAAAGGGCTGTTATGACTATATCATAAAAACCTGTGTTGAAAACTATAACTGGGAAGGACAGTTTGAGGACTCGTCGTTCTCAACACTTTATTCTAACTTGACACACTTTACTGCTGATAGAATGATAGATTATATTGTTAATAATAAAGCAGATGATGAAAAGTGGATGAGTGAAGCTGAGGATATGCTCAGATTTGTAGAGGACCAGTTTGTTATCTGGGAAAATTTCGCTCCCTATAATGACCGTTGCAGTATAAGACACGGCGCCGATATTAGCGAATGGTTTTCTCCTGCAGGTCTTGAGCAGTATAAGTGGTATATGCCTATCGATTCAAGTACAGCGTGTATTGTCAAGGCATTTTTAGATATGTATTCCGTCAAAAAGGATCCTTTGCTTCTTGCTAAGGCAAAGGTGCTCGGTGACTCTATTACCCGTATGCAAAATCCTAAGAATGGTCTTATTCCTACACATTGGATGAGAAAAACCTGTATTGAAGACGGCGGAAATTTATGGGTAAACTGTTTGATTGTAACCGCTTCCTGTATGATGTACTTAGCAGACGTTACCGAAGCCGAGGAAAAATAATAAAGAATATGGGTTGGCACCAAAGATTTGGTACCAACCCACTTCTTTTTTTAGTTGCTTTTTTGTTATATGATAAAATTTTCCTTGAAGAAGAGTATGACTTTAAGTATAATAAATATGAAGAACTTTTAAGGGGGCGGAATATGGGATTTCTAGCGTTTTTAAAAAGAGAAAAAGAAACAACGCAAAATGCGTTTATACGCAACCGTTACGCAAAACTTGCTCATATTTTAATACTTGTTTGCGCTTTTTCCTGTTTTACATATTATAATTTAGCAAGAGCGGTTATTTATGCCAGCGCTCTTATATTTATAATTCTCCCCGGAACAAGAGACAAGGTTTTTGCCCATAAAGGCAGTTTAATACTAAACGTTTTTATACTTATTACCTTTATAGTGGCTCTTATAAATAAAAACTATGTTGGTGCTTTATGCGCACTTTCCTTTTTCGCAATGACTATTGTGGCTTTTGTAACCCGAAGCATTGCAACCAAAAGATTTTATGAAAAGCTACTGGACGTTATTATTCTCGGCGGATGTACTGCAACACTCGGCAGTATTATTGAAAGAATAATAAATTACGCTCTTCCAGCTTACCGCTGTAAAGTGTTTTATCCAAACCCTAATTTTTTTGGCTTAGGCGTTACGTTGGTAATACTTATCTGCGCATATAAAGCGGTTAACAGAGCAAAAAAAGTATATATTTATTATTTGGCTGCTGTATTTAACGCTGTGGGAATATTGCTTTGCGGAAGTATGAGCTTGTGGCTGGTAGCGGCGCTGGGTATAATAATACTTCTTACCATAAGTCACGAATATAAGCTTCTTGCGATTTTTGCGGGACTTTGTGTGACGGTGCTTATTATAGTTGTACTTGTTCCGCAGTTTTTACCCCGTATAAACGAAATGGGCGTAACCACTGATAATCGAGTGCTTATATGGAATTTTGCTATAAATCATATAAAAGAAAAGACTGTTTTCGGACACGGATTTTTCGGCTATAAGCATCTTTACGGAATCTTTTCAATAAGCGATCCGACTATATATAAAGCAAGTCTTTGCCACAATATTATAATTGATTCACTTCTTTGCCACGGCATTGTGGGAACCATTCTTATAATAGCTTTTATTATAAGATATATAGGCGATTTGTTTTATTGCCATGTGGGACTTAAAGCGAAAAAAGAAAAATATACCATTATAAAATTTATTGTAGCGGTGCTCTGGGCAATGCTCTGTTACGGAATGATTGACACCACTATGGTATGGGTGCAAACGGGAATGATAATCCTCTTTATTGCCGCAGGTATTGGTGTTGAAGAACGTAAAATAAAGCATCTTAAGTAATTAAAAAACTCCTTGAAGTTTAAACTTCAAGGAGTTTTTATATTATATTAAATTGAAAACGTAAAGGCAAAGGGGAATGGTGCCTACCGAAAGAATACTGGAAATAAGTGCGAGGGAGGCGCCGGTGCTGCAATCTTCTCCCACAAGTTTCGGGAATACGATAGTGTTAAGTCCGCAGGGAATTGCGTAAATCATAAGAGCAATTCGGGCAAGGTCAGGAGCGTTACAAAGCTTTGCAAGAATAAAGCCTATTGTAAGCGGAACTATCAGCACCTTCCATATAGCTACAAAGTAGTTGGCTTTATAACGAAGCAGTTCACTGAACTTATATTCCGAAACGGTAATACCTGCAAGAAGCATTGCAACAATTCCCATAGGAGCGGCGGCGGTGTTTAAGAAGTCGTTTGCAAAGGAGGGCAAGCCGAGTCCCGAAAGACCGTATATCATACCGAGAAAAATAGCAATAATAGATGGGTTAATAAGCTTTTTAAGATTTAATCCCGTATTGGTGAGCCTACAGAAACCGTAGGTAAAAATATAAACCGAAAGGGGCAGAGCAAACATCATAACGTTAAGCAAAACCTTATCGCCGAAAAGCACTTGTGTAAGGGGATAACCCATATAGCCATAGTTGGCGATTATCATAGAATACTCATAGACCTTTCTTTTGTAGGCATCCTTAGTCAAAAAACGAGGTACTATCTGGGAAATTACTATAAGTACAGCCAGTATCGCTAAAGATACAAGCATTATAGAGTAATTGTTTTTTATGTAATCTTTATTAAAATTTGTTGCAAAGGTTCTGAAAAGCATAGCGGGGGAAAATACGTAAACCAAAAGGGAAGAAAGTATTTGTCCGTACTCTGCTTTCGCTATTTTGAATTTTGCCAGAACAAAACCGATAGAGGCAAAGATAATAAGAGTTGCTACGTTTATAAAAACAGAAGTCATAATAATCACCGTCTTAAAATAACATTTACAACATATTATATATTAAATGAATCTAAAAGTAAAGCAAAAGCAGATAAAAATATTGATTTTTGACGCTTTTTGTGTTAAAACATAAATAGAAAATTAATAGAGAGGAAAAAATATGAAAATTGCACTTATAGCACACGATAAAAAGAAAAATGATATAATTGAACTTGCAAAGGCTTATAAGGACGTTCTTGACGGTCACGAGCTCTATGCAACCGGAACCACGGGAACTCTTATTATGGGCGAAACAGGTCTTTCTATTTACAGAATGAAAAGCGGTCCCTTGGGCGGTGACCAACAGATAGGCGCTATGCTTGCGGACGGAAATATGGATTTGGTAATCTTTTTAAGAGATCCTCTTACCGCACAGCCTCATGAACCCGATGTTTCGGCGCTCCTTCGCCTTTGCGACGTACAAAAAATCCCTCTTGCAACTAACGAAAAAAGCGCAACCGTTATGCTGGAGGCTATGAAAAATAAAATATATTTCAACTAGAGAAATCCGAGACGATATGTTGCCGCGAAGACAAAAGTTTAGATGCTTTTGGAGGCGCATATCACCGTCTCGGTTTTTATTTTGCCTTCTGTTTAAAAATGTGATACAATTAATATTGTGGAAAAATGAAAGGTGATGAATATGAAAAAATTTTTAAGCGTACTTATTACAGTTATGATGCTTTTAGCTATTGTATGGGTGCCTGCATCGGCTACTGCCGAAGCCGCTTATACGGGAGATACCTATTATAAATTTACCTTTGGTGAAAACGGAACTGCCAGAGGAAATTACACTATGGGGCAGAAGGAAACCTATAAAAATAATTCCTACTATCCTTTATGGGAAGCTACAAACGGAAACACCGCTTTAAAGGAAAATAGTATAGTTGACTCTGCTACGGGACAGACCCTTAATACTATTCGTATTGAGTCGAAGGGCAGTACTTCTTGGCAGTGGACTCCGCTTAAAAAGGACGGCTCTCCCTTTGAAATTGCCCCTAATGCTTCTTATACAGTAAAAATGAAGTTTTTTGTTGAAAGCCTTAATGCTTACGGACAGCTTCACTTTGGTATGGGATGTTCAAATGAACCTCTTTCTATGAATGACGTGCATTGGCAACAGGGACTTTTTACTACTATGGGAAGCTATGACGGAATGCTTAATGACCGTCAGAATATAAAGTATATTTTCCAGTCAAGCAGTATGCTTTATGCGGGAGATTCTGCAAAGGTATATAGCAGTTTTGACAGTAATAATAAGAATCAATATTTTGACGGCTCTCGCTCTATTGTTACCGATAATAATGGGGTATATGATAGCGCTAACGATTCTTGTTCCTTTACAATTGACGTATGGGATTCTGTTATGAACAGCACAACGGGGACTTGGGAAAATAATAAACAGATAGATACCCGTACATATAATAACTATTTTACCGTTAACGGCAGTGGCGGAACCTTTACGGTTGACGGCAAAACCTATACTAACGTATGGGAAATAGTTGAAATTGAAGTTATACTTGATCCGCCAAAAGCTACCTTTATTAATGGCAGCAGTCAGACTTCGGAAAACTTTACTCCGGGCGAAGAGGTTAAATATCCTGCCCTTACCCCTAATCATAAGGGAGACTTAGTTTGGTCGCTTTCACCTGATGAATATATTCCCGCTCCCGAAAAGATGACGGCAGGCGCTTTGACCGTTTATGCATATCAGCGTGATGTTTTTGGCTTTGAGAATCATAAACGTTATGATTCTTCAAGTGTTTCAACACACGTTAGAATAACCGATGAATTTGCATTTTCGGGCAGCAAATCTATTCGTTATAAAAACGTGGAATATGCGCTAAGCGAGAGTCAGCCGTATAACTGGGCAGATGGCTTTACAATGTATAGCACCTATGACAATACAACCGGTGAATACGTTCAATTAACGGGCACAACTGCTCCTCAGTGGAAACCCAATACATATTATTTAAGTCGAGGGTATGCAGCGCTTGAGCATAATATAGATTTATGGAAAATTAAGAGTAACAAAGAATACAGAATAACCTTCCGTTATTTTGTTTCCAAAGACAGTAAATGCGGTGTGAGTATTTTGCCCATGACGGCAAACGCGAACTTTTGGGTTACAGCTAACCGTATAAATTATGACTCTCAGGCTGTTACTATTTCAAATGCGGCGGCAGGCAGTTGGCGTGTAGGGGAAATCTATCTGAAAACAGGGGAACTGGTGTCAGGATATGATAATCTTTTCCTTTTTGTGCGTAATACTGCAAATAACAATACCACCGAGTGCGAGGTTTATTTCGACGAATTCAGAATAGAAGAAAAGACTAAAACGGATGCTGTAAGTCCTATTGATACAACTATTCATTATTCCGGATTTGAAAACTACCCTGAAGATCCCACGATGCTTTTTTATCTTATGGAGGACACCGATTCTATAACCGAAGACGGAAGGTTCAGAAAAAATAATATATCGGTTATTGACGGTAAAAGTGTGGGCGGAAGCGGTAACGTAGTTAAATACGACCACGTTAAAGATTCTTACTGCAGGGGAGATAATCACAAAGATTCTAAAACCTTCTCATATGCTCAGTATAATGCTATTTATCCAAATACTGTTATCAAGGTTTTAGCAGGAGCATACTACAAGGTTACAGTTTCCTATAAGGCTGTAAAGGTTGATACCCCCGTAAGACTCGGTTGGCTTATGGCGATAGCCGGTAATCAATGGACGGGAGGCGCTGACAGTACCACCCTCGGCGCTACCATATCTGCTCCTACAAATGATTGGACTACTGTTTCTTATATTGTAAGAGCCCCTGTAACCTTTGCTCAGCATAGCGGTGCTGACCGTAATTTAGTTCATATGTGGCTGTATCTTGAAAAGGATGCCGACGTTGAAATTTACTTTGACGATTATACCGTTGAAGAAGTCCCCGGTATTGCTATTGTTGATGAATTTGGCAATGCCACCTATATGGGCGGAGAAATTGAAACTAAAATAAATCTGCCGAAGGTTGAGGGCTCAAGAGAAGTATATAACATTGACGGTACAGGTAATACCATAAGCGGCGGCGATTGGTATTATGATAAAGAATGTACTAAGCTTGTTGCTAATGCTGATAATTTATATTTTACCAATGAGCGTCTTACCTATTTCTATCTTAAATACGGAAAAGCAATAGAATATTTAAGCGATCAGCAAAGCTATTGTGGATTTGAAAATAATTCCCTAGTAGCAAAAGACGGATATTATGATAACTCTAACGGTTATGTCATAAGCCGTTTTGATAAAGGCTATACCGATGCTAATGGTATTTTCCATCAGGCTGAATGGAGCCTTAATAACTATACGGGCTTTGATGCTAAAAACTTTAAAATTGTAACCGGCGGTTATATGAGTGATAAAGCATTACTCTTTAAGCAAACCGATAATGCTGTAAGCAAGAAGATAGCCGATATAAGCAACGGTGTTTTATTAAAGGATAAGACTTCTTACAGACTTTCTTTTGCATACAAAGCGGAAGGAAGCAGTACGCAGGATTTGACATTCAGCTTTGTTAATGCTAAAAATATCAACCAATTCGCGCCCATTTCGGATAAAAATACCATAACGATTAAGGGGGCAGACGTAAAAAACGAATGGACTATGGTTTACGTTGACCTTACTGCAGATTTTGTTGATGAAACCTTCTGTATCCCTGCCGTAGTTGTAAATGCCAATATAAACGATACAAACAGAAGCGTTTATATGGATGCCTTCTCAATTTGTAAGGCAGTAGAAACAAAGGGCGTTTCGGTGCTTAAGGATGATGTAGCACAATCTGAAGGAAAACAGGCTATGCGCTTCTATTTTGGCTATAATGCTGATGATAGCGGCAATCTGCTCTTTGGCGGTAAAGCCTATAAGGTAATTGCCCGCGGAATTCTTATTGCGGCAGACAGCAGTAATGAAGAATTAGTGAGAGAAAACTCAAAGGTTATTAAAAACGAAAAAACCGAAAATCTTGACAGCTGTTGGAACTATGAAAAGGGTGTTTTGACCTACAGCGCATATACTATCAATTTTGGCCTTACAGATGACCGTAGGGTAAAGGCTAGAGGTTACGTTGTACTTAGCGACGGCAGTGTGCACTATTCCGATATTCATACTTATTGTATTGATGATGTAACGGGTTATAACAGTCTTGAAAAAGTAAGGAAAGATTATTTTCTTACCGACTCTGACGTAATGGCTAAAGCGCGTCTTATGGGCGCTAATGAAAAGGTCTCGTCAGGTTATACTTTCGACTGGAACGGTTCTGCGCTTGTTCTTAATGCAAAGGCAGTAGGCGATGTTACCGTTTATCTTGAAGCGGGAACAAATATAGAAAGTCATAAGTTTACACTTTACATTGACGGAAAATGCATTACCGACCAGCTTAAGCCTGTTCTTGTTTCTAAGGGCAAATACTCTGTTACCTTTAACGTTGGTAATTATCCCGATAAGAAGGACATTCGTTTTATTCGTCAGCAGGAAGCCTGTATTGGCGGCGCCGCTGTTATAACAGGCTTTAATATGGCGGGCCAGCTTTACGAAAGCGAGGAAGCGGATATTCTTATTGAATATATCGGTGACTCAATTACTACCGGTATCGGTGTTCACAGAACTCCTGACGGTTGGGCGCACGACGGTACAAATTCATATGCTTTCCTTTCGGCTCAAAATATGGGGGTTGATTGGAGAATCCGTTCAAGAAGCGGAATAGGCGCCTATGTTAACTCAGGCGGTGCTAAGGGGGTTAACTGTGACTGGTTTAATTCTTACCATCTTGAAAATAGTTGGAGAAGCTCTTCTACACCCTATAATGAATCTCGTCAGGCAGACGTAGTAGTGCTTTATCTTGGCACAAACGATAATGCAGGTTTGGGCGGCATTAATAGTGAAGCAAAAACTAAGGAACTTGCAAATGGTATGAAGGCTCTTATTGAAAAGGTTAAATCCTATAATCCTAATGCTAAAATCGTTTGGGTTTCGGGCGGTATGACCAATAAATACCGTGAAGCCGCAAACAGAGCGATAACCGCTTGCGGCGGAAGTGAGCAAGGATATTTCCTGTGTGACGTACCGGATGGTATGAATGCAGGCGAAAACGGACATCCCGATGCTGCTCAGCAGCGAGTTATAGCAAAAGCTCTGGAAGATTTCTTGAAAGCAAACGTGCTTCAGTAATAAAATTATAAGAAGTCCCGATAATTCCTAGGTTTATCGGGGCTTCTTTATGCAATTTTACTAATCAAATAATTACAATTTTGTTGCATTTTAAAAAAATGCTTTATTTTTTGCGGGAGATAGTGTATCATTACTTTGTGTGACAACATATTAAATTTATAATGGAGTGTACTTATGGCTAACAATTCATTGAAAAATGAAAACGAAGGTTTTGTAATGGCTGATGCTGATGAGAAAAAGGCAAGAACTAAAAAAGAAAAAAATAAATTAGATTTTCAAAAAATTAAAACACCGGTAATTATAGTTGCAAGTGTTTTGGTAGTAATTGCTTTGTTCTTTGGTATTATGCATTTTGTTTCTGCCCCTTGGAGAAGCGGCGAAAAGCCGATGCCCACTGTTTTTGCAAAGATTGGTATGTATCAAGGAGCGGGCTTCCGTTATTTTGATGGCATAACTATCAACGGTGTAGATGTAGGCGGTATGACTAAAAATCAGGCAAAACGTGCTATAAACAAAGCTCAGGATAATGATAAAACTGCCTATAGTATAAAAATTACTGCCAGAGATAAAAGCTATCAGCTTGAGGGCAAGGATATTGTGTTCTCTATTGATAGCACCGAGGCTCTTAAAGAGGCTAAAGAATACTGTGTTGCTATAATGCGCGGTGAAACGATATTCGATTACGCCCAAAGTGCATTTACTGTTGACGTAAATATTGATACCGAAAAAATGGCAAACGTTATTGCTGCTATTCAGACCGGACTTAAGCAGGATCCCGTTAACGCTACCTTTAAAGGCGTAAAGGCTTCGGGAGTTGAGTTTGAAGAAGAAAAAGACGGTATTAATATTACTGTTGAAAATATCAAAAACGATATAGAAACCTTTATTGCAAGCGGTCAAAAAACTGGTGAAATCATTGCTACAAATGATCCTATAAAAGCAGAGATAACCGTTGCTAAGCTTAAAGAAAAAATTCAGATTATCGGTACTTTTTCTACTACATCTACCGCTAGTTCAGCTTCTACATTTAATATGAAGAAGGCTATGGGACTTTGCGACGGAAGTGTAATTGAACCCGGCGCTATTTGGTCCTTTAATACCTGTACCGGTAACAGTAACTTGGCTTCAGGCGGTTGGGTACCTGCAAAGGTTATTTCCGGCGGTCAGTTTACTAACGGTTACGGCGGAGGTATTTGTCAGGCAAGTACCACTATTTACAACGCGGCTCTTCGCGCAAATCTTACTATTGATACACGATATAATCATACCTATCCATCAACCTACTGTAAGGTTGGCTTTGATGCTACGGTTGACTATCCCAATAAAGACCTTAAGCTGAAAAATGATACGGGTTATCCTGTATATATTCAATGTATTATGGAGGGCAAAAAACTTATAGTTAATATTTACGGCTGCCCTGATAATACCTTTGACGATATTACCTTTGAAAGCAGCACAGTAAAGCGAGTTCCCGGAAGCTACTATGACGTTGCTGCTTACAGAATTCTTTGGAAAGACGGCAAGGTTATTAAACGTGAACAGCTTATAAGTTCAAGATATTCCCTTAAAGATCCTAACGCTTCTTCTTCTGAAAGCAGTGAAGGAAGCAGCAGTGAAGGAAATAATGATGAAAGTAGCAGTGAAGGAAGCAGTAGTGAGGGTGGAACCAGCAGTGAAACTCCCGTGACTCCACCTGTAACCCCAGATCCCGAGCCTACTCCCAGTCCTGATGATACAACACAGCAAGCAGCTTAATACTAAAACCCGAAAACCTAGGTTTTCGGGTTATTTTTTTAAAAGATGTCGGTGAATGTCGCAAATTAACGGTGTATAATGATTATAGTTTGTCGAAACGCTAATAAGCGCTTCGACAAGCCGATTTTGTCGGCTTTGCACAATTAATTTTTAAAGAATTTAATTGTGCACCATACTCATTGCAATGGGTTTAGTCAAATTATCACGGATAATTTGATCGCAAATTACATATTTGCGGTCGAAACAAAAACCTTGGTTTCTGTTTCGACTAACTTAAACCATTATAATTAGAGTGTAAGGCATAAAAAAGGAGGAAAAAATGAATAAAGAAATACTTATTGCGCTTATTTCTTTTCTTGGAACTATGATGGGAACCTTGGGCGGTATTGTAGCATCGGCAAAGCTTACCAATTATCGCATAAGTGAACTTGAAAAGAAGGTTGAAGTTCATAATAATTTTGCAAGACGCGTTCCGGTTATCGAAGAAAAGATTAAAGTGATAAATCACCGATTAAGCGACCTTGAAAGACAGTAAAAAAATACCGTAAACTCGACAGAGTTTACGGTATTTAACTTTAATATGCTTTGCCCCAGAATACCATCTGCTTTGCGGGTTTTGAGCAACAAACACATTTGTCACTAATTTTGTCCTGTTCAAAGGGCATACATCTTGAAGAAACGCCTGCTTTTTCTTTAAGGGCTTCTTCGCAAGCTCTGTCTCCGCACCACATAGCCTTTATAAATCCGGGCTTTGTGTCGGCAATTTGGATCATTTCTTCAAGGGTGGTGGCTTTATAGGTTTTCTCGCTTCTGTTGGCAAGAGCTTTATTATAAAGTCCGTCACGAACAGCATCAAGAAGTCTTAGTACCTCTTCTTCAAGATTATCAAGGCTTACTATGGTCTTTTCGCCGTTATCTCTGCGAACAAGAACACATTGATTGTTTTCAATATCGCGGGGGCCCAGCTCAAGACGGAGGGGAACACCCTTCATCTCGTATTCGGCAAACTTCCAACCGGGAGAGTTGTCTGTGTTGTCAATTTTTGCTCTGCAGACCTTTTTCATTCTCTCGTAAACTTCTGTTGCCTTTTCGGTAACCCCTTCCTTATGGGAAGCAATGGGTACAATTACAAGCTGTATAGGAGCAACAGCAGGGGGAAGCACTAGTCCGTTATCGTCGCCGTGTGTCATTATTATAGCGCCGATAAGACGGGTGGAAACACCCCAAGAGGTCTGGAAAGGTGTGGAAAGCTTGTTTTCTTTATCGGTAAACTGGATGCCGAATGCCTTTGCAAAGCCGTCGCCAAAGAAATGGGAGGTACCGCTTTGAAGCGCCTTTCCGTCGTGCATCATAGCTTCTATTGTGTATGTATTAACTGCGCCTGCAAAACGTTCTTTTTCGGTTTTAACACCCTTTATAACGGGGATAGCCAGATACTTCTCAGCAAATTCGGCATATACGTTGAGCATCTGAATGGTTTCAGCCTGAGCCTCTTCGGCAGTAGCGTGGATTGTGTGGCCTTCCTGCCAATGAAATTCACGGGAACGAAGGAAGGGACGGGTGGTCTTTTCCCATCTTACAACACTGCACCATTGATTATAAAGCTTGGGAAGGTCTCTCCAGGAATGAATGATGTTTTTGTAGTGGTCACAGAAAAGGGTTTCGGAGGTAGGACGAACGCAGAGCTTTTCTTCAAGCTTTTCGTTACCGCCGTGGGTTACCCATGCAACCTCGGGAGCAAAACCTTCAACGTGGTCTTTTTCTTTTTGCAAAAGTCCTTCGGGAATGAACATAGGCATAGATACGTTTTCGTGGCCTGTTTCCTTAAACATTCCGTCCATTATTCTTTGAATGTTTTCCCAAATTGCCCAACCGTAAGGACGTATAATCATACAACCCTTAACAGAAGAGTAATCCATAAGTTCTGCTTTTGATACAACGTCGGTGTACCATTTTGCGAAATCTTCATCCATAGATGTAATTTCTTTAACTAATTTTTCTTTTGCCATTTATATCACCATACTAAATAAATATCATAAGACATTATACTTTATATAAGGAATTTTTGCAACCATATTTTGTTTTCTTTGCAAAAAAGAAAAAAACTATTGACAAAAGCCTAATTTTTTCATATTATTTTCTTAGTAAACATATTGTTTATTATCACTTAATTAAAAGGAGTATTCAAATGATTCTCGAAAGACTTAAAGAAATTGTTGCTGAGCAACTTGAAATTGATGCTGAAACCATTACTGCTGAAACCAGACTTAATGAAGACCTTAACGCAGACAGCCTTGATGTTGTTGAAATGCTTATGGCTTTGGAAGATGAGTTCGGTGTAGATATTCCCGATGAGGAAATCGAAAAGATGAAAACTATCGGCGACGTAGTTGCATTTATTGAAGCAAATAAATAAATTACATAATGTAAAAACACCCGAAGGGAACTTCGGGTGTTTTTTTATGCGTAGTATTTGCTGATGGATTTACCGCCTTTAATAACCTTTAAACGACGGCGTTTAAAGGAGCGGATAAATTTCTTTTCAAAAGCTACAAGCTTCTTTTCGTTAAAAAGGCACCAAATGGTAAACCCTACTGCGATTATTTCTAAAATACTGATTATTACTGCATTCATATTGATTTCCTCCTAAAAGAACAAATGTTCTTTATCTGTAATTTTATTATAAACTGTAAATTCTTATTTGTCAAGTGTTTTTTTAAATTGTTTTTTATCTCCTTTCTGATTATATTATACAGGGGGTTGTGTACCATAAAGAGTACTAGGATAAGCTTTTCTTGTAAATTTTTAAAATATGTGGTATATTTTTATGGGAGTGATTGTATGTCTAAAAAAACGTCGCGCAATACAATGGGAAAAATAGTGTCTGCCGCTTGGAAGCTTTTCTATGAGCAGGGCTATGATGATACCACCGTTGAGGATATTATAAAAGAATCGGGAACTTCAAAGGGTTCCTTTTACCATTACTTTGACAGTAAGGATGCTTTGCTGGGTTCACTCGCCTATCTTTTCGATGAGAAGTATGAAGAGCTTGAAGATAAAATTGACGCAGATATGAATGCTGTCAGTATTCTTATCTTTTTAAACCGTCAACTTTTTGAAATGATAGAAAGCACCGTTGACCTTGAACTTATAAAAAGACTTTACTCTACTCAGCTTCTCACCAAAAGCGAAAAACAGCTTCTCGACCATAACAGAGTTTATTATAGGCTTTTAAGAAAAATAGTAATAGCGGGGCAGGGGAAGGACGAAATCACAAAAGAGCAGTCGGTTAATGATATTGTTAAATATTATGCCTTTTGCGAAAGAGCGCTTATTTACGATTGGTGCCTTTGTAACGGGGACTATTCCTTGAGCGATTATTCGGCAAAATTACTGCCTTTTTTCCTAAAAAGAATTGAAAAAGCGTAAAGTTTATTTTTTGTATTATTTTTAGTATAGAATTGAGTCTTGTAATTTTTCCTTTTAAAATAATACATTTTTCTTTTAATACAGAACGAAGTACAGAATTTAGTCTATACTTAGTTCTGTATTGATTTTTTTATTTAGGTGTGTTATACTATTCCTGTTCTATTTTTTAAAGAAGGAGAGATTGTATGAATATCTCAAAACTTATGGCTTTTGTAATTTACTTCTTTGCCATGCTTACAATTGGTTTTGTTTTCTTCCTTAAATCAAGAAAACAAAGCGGTGAAAAGGATTATTTCCTTGGCGGTCGTTCTATGGGACCGTGGGTAACTGCTATGAGCGCTCAGGCATCTGATATGAGCGGTTGGCTTTTGATGGGCTTCCCCGGAAGTATTCTTGCTTTCGGTATGGGCAAGGTTTGGATTGGTATCGGTCTTGCGCTCGGTACTATTCTTAACTGGGTGATTATGGCAAAACGTCTTCGTCGTTTTTCAAAGGCTGCAGGCGACTCCATAACTTTACCTCAGTATCTTACTAATCGTTTTGCTTCCTCCAGCCCTGCCTTAAAGGTTATATGCGCAGTAATTTTCCTTATTGCATTTACAGTTTACGTAGCATCTGCTTTTAATGCAGGAACTACCGTTTTCTGTTCCGTTATTCCTTGGTTTGAAACACGTAAACAACTTGCAATGATTATATTTGCCGCCATAATTCTTGTTTACACCTTTATGGGCGGTTACAAGGCTGTTTGTTGGACAGACTTTTTCCAGGGAATTCTGATGTTGGTTGCGCTTCTTGCCGTTCCGATTATTATGTTCTCTTTCGGCAATTTTGATGATACCTACAAAACTGCTTTTGCAGAAGGCGTAAATGCTTTTAATTCCAATCCCTTTACGGCAAGCTGGCAGGATATAGCTTCAGGTCTTGGTTGGGGACTTGGTTACTTCGGTATGCCTCATATTCTCGTTAGATTTATGTCTATCAAGAAATCTTCCATGGTTAAGAAGTCTTCTTCTGTTGCTATAATTTGGGTAATCCTCACACTTGGCGCTGCAATGGCAATTGCTTATTTTGCACGTACCTATTTACTTAGCGACGGTTCTGCTCTTGCAGTTTCTTTGATTCCTGCAGGACTTCAGCAGAACGTATTTATCAAAATAGTTGACGATATTTTCCCCGGATTTATTGCAGGTATTCTTCTTTCCGCAATTATCGCCGCTTCAATGTCAACTGCCGACTCTCAGCTTCTCGTTGCATCTTCCTCATTTACCAGTGATATTTATAAGCCTATTATCAGACGCAATAAAGCAACCGATAAAGAACTTCTCTGGGTTGGAAGAATCGTAGTTCTCATTGTAACGGTAGTTGCTCTTCTTATCTCTCTTTCGGGTCTTAAGGGTACTAATCCATGGGCATCCAACATTATGGCAATGGTTGAAAATGCATGGGGACTCTTCGGCGCTGCATTCGGCCCTGTAGTTATTCTTTCACTTTTCTGGAAGCGCTTTAACTATGCAGGTGCGGTTGCAGGTATAGTAGCAGGTGCAGTTGCTGATATCGTTTGGCTTGTGCTCTATACAAGCACCGTTACCGAAGCAGTTGTTTATAATACCGGTCTTTATGAAATTATACCCGGTTTTATTGTGGGCGCATTAGCGGCTGTAATAGTTACCCTTTGCACAAAAGCACCCGATGAAAAGGTTGTAGAAATTTATAATAACGCTTTGGATAAATCAATTGATGATTAAAAGCTTTGATAACCGACGGTGAAAATCGTCGGTTATTTTTTTATTTCTATTGATATTTTAATATAAAATAAGTATAATAGAAATATATGTAAATTTATAATACTTACGGAAGGGGCGGAATTAATGGATTGCAAACAATTCTGGCAACATATTTCCACCAAAAAAATAGCAATTTGCGGAATAGGTATAAGTAATACTCCTTTGATTCTTGACTTTTTAAGCAAGGGCGCAAGGGTAATTGCCTGCGATAGAAGAAACAGAGAGCAGATAGGCGCTTTGGCTCAGGAGCTTGAAAATGCCGGCGCAGAGTTAAGACTTGGCGAAAGATACCTTGATGACCTTGAGGTTGATATTATTTTCCGTACCCCAGGAATGAACTTTTATCTTCCCGAGCTAGACCTTGCGAGAAAACGCGGCATTGCCGTAACAAGTGAGATGGAGGTTTTCTTTGACCTTTGTCCTGCTACAATTTTTGCCGTTACGGGCTCTGACGGAAAAACCACCACAACCACTCTTATTGCAAAAATGCTTGAAGAAGAGGGCAAGAAGGTTCATATCGGCGGTAATATCGGAAAACCGTTGCTTCCGAGAATCAGCGAAATTCAGCCTGATGACTTTGTTGTGGCAGAGCTTTCCTCCTTCCAGCTTATTTCTATGAGAAAGAGCCCCGACGTTGCGGTAGTTACCAACGTTGCTCCTAATCATCTTGATATTCACAAGGATATGGATGAGTATGTCGAAGCAAAGAAGAATATTTTAATGCATCAGAATGCTTTTTCCCGTACCGTACTTAACCGCGATAATGAAATTACTTCGGGATTTTCCCATTATGTAAGAGGACAGTCATTAAGCTTTAGTATGGAACGTCCGCTTAAAAACGGCGCTTGGCTTGATACCGACGGAACTCTCCATATGGCATACAGAGGTATGGACGTACCCGTAATGCACAGGGATAGCATTTCCATAATCGGTGACCATAACGTAGAAAATTATCTTGCGGCTATTTCTGCTGTTTGGGGATACGTTAGCGCCGATACCATACGCAAGGTTGCCAAAGAATTTATGGGCGTTGAGCACAGAAATGAGCTTGTAAGGGAAATTAACGGAGTGCGTTATTTTAATGACTCTATTGCCAGCAGTCCTTCCCGTACTATAGCAGGTCTTAAATCCTTTGACAAAAAGGTAATGCTTATTGCGGGCGGATATGATAAACACATTCCCTTTGAGCCTCTCGCGCCCTATATAATTGAAAAGGTTAAATTTATGGCTCTTTCGGGCCCTACTGCCGCCGCCATTGAAAAGGCTGTAGTAGAACATCCTCACTATAACGGTGTTCCCGAAATCGTAAGGGTAAATGATATTAAAGAGGCTGTTGAAATCGTAAGCAGTAAAGCGCAAAGCGGCGATATAGTAACACTTTCTCCCGCTTGTGCATCATTTGATGCTTTCCCCAACTTTGAAGCAAGAGGAAAATACTTTAAGGAATTGGTAAATAACTTATAATGGATATTAAAGAACTTTTAAAAGAACTTACTTTAAGCTTTTCCATAGGTCATATTAACGGCGCCCGTGAAATCATCGGGCGCGTTGTTTCGCCATATGCCGAGACCGAAAAAATAGGAAATCAAGGACTTATTGCCACCCTTGAGGGCGAAGGTGAGAAAACTTTACTTATAGATGCTCACATTGACGAGGTTGGCTTTGTAGTGACCAACGTAGATGAAAAGGGATTTCTTACAGTTTCCAATTGCGGCGGAATTGACTTAAGACAGCTTCCTACAAAGCAGGTTATTATTCACGGAAGGGAAAGGGTTAAAGGTGTATTTATAAGTACTCCGCCCCATCTTTCAAAGGAAAGCGAAAAATATTCTGATTTAGGAAAAATTAAAATTGATACGGGACTTTTTGATAATGCAAAAGAAGTAATCAGCGTAGGCGATTTTGTTACCTTTGACGGCGAGTTTTTTACACTGGGTGAAAACAGAGTTGTTTCTAAAAGTCTTGATAACCGCGCAGGCTGTGCGGTGCTTACCCTTTTGGCACAAAGACTTCATAATAAAAAACTTCCCGTAAATGTTAAACTTCTTTTCAGCGAAAGCGAAGAATTGGGACTTCGCGGCGCCCGTACTGCCGCCTATGGCATTAAAGCGGATGAAGCGGTAATTGTTGACGTAAGCTTTGGCGATGCTCCCGACGTTAAAGAGCAGGATTGTTCGCCTCTGTCAAGCGGAGTTATGATAGGCGCTTCTCCAATACTTTGCAGAAACATAGCCCGTACCTTAGAGGATACCGCAACGAAAAACGGCATTCCCTTTACAAATGAGATTATGGGTTCAACTACGGGAACTAATGCCGATGTGATTTCGGTTACTAAAGAGGGGATTCCCTGCGGTCTTGTTTCTATTCCCCTTCGCAATATGCATACCGACTGTGAAATAGTTGATATACGGGATATTATTGCAACGGTAGATTTGCTTGAAAATTACATTCTGTCGGGAGGCGCAAAAAATGATTGAATTACTTAAAAAACTGTGTCTTACCGATGGCGTTTCGGGAAACGAAGGAAACGTATCTAAAATTATTATAGATGAAATAAAGGATTATGCCGAAGTAAAAACCGATGCAATGGGCAATATTATTGCCTTTAAAAAGGGTAAAAAAACACCCCTTAATAAAATTATGATAGATGCCCATACCGACGAGGTGGGCTTGATTATAACAGGTATTACCAATGACGGATTTTTGAAATTTTCCGTTGTAGGCGGAATACAGCCTTCTGCTCTTATGTGTAAAAAGGTTATGATAGAGGGCAAAACCGTAGGTGTAATAGGCTCAAAGCCGATACATCTTTGCTCAGGTGAAGAAAAAGAAACACCGCCCAAAGCAGACAGCCTTTATATTGATATCGGCGCTTCATCCAAAGAGGAAGCTTTAAAATTTGTAAGACTGGGCGATACTGCAACCTTTATAAGCGAATTTGCGGTTTTAGGAAATAAAACAATAAAAGCAAAAGCTCTTGATGACAGAGTTGGCTGCGCTGTTCTTATTTCAATGATAAAAAATTATGATGAATATGATTTTTATGCCACCTTTACTGTGCAAGAGGAGGTAGGCTGCAGAGGGGCAAGAACTGCCACATTCAGCGTTACTCCCGATTTTGCTATTTGCCTTGAAGCTACTACTGCCGCGGATTTATCGGGTGTTGCCGAGGAAGACAAGGTTTGTAAACTTGGGAACGGCCCTGCCGTATCCTTTATGGACAAGGCAACCCTTTATGATAGAAAGCTTTATGACACAGCCCTTTCCTTAAACACACCCTGTCAGACAAAGGCGGCGGTTGCGGGAGGAAATAATTCGGGAGCGGTACATCTTTCTAAGGAGGGTGTACGCACCATAGCCCTTTCTGTGCCTTGCAGATACATTCATACCGGCTCCTGTGTTTGCAATATTTCGGATATTGAAAATCTTAATAAAATTGCAACTAAGCTTTGCAGCAAAATTTGCTCGGGTGAAATAAAGTGATAATTTCAGAGTATAAAGACGAGTTTGAAGGCATAAGCGACGTTGCCCTTGTTAAAATCAGGTGCTCCTATAAAGCCTACAAGAACTATGATAAGGTGGCGCAGTTTTACAGCGGTATAAATGATGAAGGAAAAGCGTATGCCCTTATAGCTAAAGTAGGCGGATATATAAGCCTTTATACAAACGGAGAAAATGCTGACGAACTAAAGGATTTTCTTAAATTTATTGGCTATATTGGAATTTTTACTTCTTTAAAAACAGCAAAAGAATTGAACCTTAAAATCAATGAGAAATGCCTTTCCTTTAAAATTTCTCCACCCTATGAAAGCGGGGAAACGAGCGATGAAGGTACACCCAGAAATCTTATGGAATGTTTAAAGGAAGGACTTGGCATAGAGGATACCGACGGCTTTATTGCTGACGTTACCTTCCGCACCCTTCATTCCTGCGCTGATTTTGTTTTAAAGGATGGCGGCGGCGCACTTCTTTTTTATACTCAAAAGGAAGGACTGCTAAACGGTATTGCCGCTCCGAAAGGTCAGCGTGGAAAGGGAATTGGAAGTAGGCTGATAAAAATGCTTTTATCAAAAGCGGGAGAAAGAGAAGTTTATGCCTGCTGTAATGAAAATAACAGAGATTTTTATATAAAAAACGGTTTTACTCTAATAGGTGAATCGGCATATTGTGAGGAAGAATAATGAAACAGACTTTTTTCGATATTGATTCAAAGCTTTTAGCCTTAGACGAACAAATCATTAAGGAAACTAAGGAACAGTTTGAAAGAATAGACAGTATTGCTCAGTTTAATCAGCAGAAGGTGTTGTCTGCTTTTATAAAACATAAGGTTAGTGAAATGCATCTTGGCATTTCTACAGGCTACGGCTATGATGACATCGGCAGAGATACCCTTGAAAAGCTTTGGGCAGATTGTATGGGCGCAGAGGATTCTCTTATAAGACATAACTTTGTTTCGGGCACTCATACCCTTTGTGTTGCTCTTTTCGGTGTTCTTCGTCCTAAGGATAAAATGCTTTGCCTTACGGGACGTCCATATGACACTCTTATAGGAGTGCTTGGCATTGACGGACATTCGGACGGCTCCTTAAAGGATTTTGGTGTGGAGTACAGTCAGGTTGATTTAAAGGAAGACGGCACTCCCGACGAGGAAGCTATTATAAAATCGTTGAAAGAAAATACATATAAAATGGCTTATATTCAGCGTTCCCGCGGATACAGTCTGCGTCCAAGCCTTTCTATTGAAAAAATCGAAAGACTTTGTAAAATAGTTAAGGAAATATCCCCCGAAACTATAATAATGGTAGATAACTGCTATGGAGAATTTGTTGAAAGAAAAGAACCGACACAGGTCGGTGCTGACCTTATTGCAGGTTCCCTTATTAAAAACCCCGGCGGCGGTATTGCGCCAACAGGCGGCTACATAGCGGGAAGACGTGATTTGGTAGAACAGTGCGCTTTTAGACTTACTGCTCCCGGTGTGGGCAGAGAGGTGGGGGCAACCCTCGGTCATAACAGAGAAATGTATATGGGCGTATTTGCCGCTCCTCATACTGTGGGTGAGGCTCTGAAAACAGCCGTTTACTGTTCGGCGCTTTTTTCAAAGCTGGGTTATGAAGTGACACCCTCGCCCTTCGAGGACAGAGCCGATATTATTCAGGCGGTTATTCTTGGCAACCGCGAGGCTCTTATTGCTTTCTGCAAGGGTATGCAAAGCGGAGCTCCCATTGATTCCTTTGTTTCTCCTGAGCCTTGGGCTATGCCGGGTTATACTGATGAGGTAATTATGGCGGCAGGAAGCTTTACGTTGGGCGCCTCTATTGAACTTTCGGCAGATGCTCCCCTTAGAGAACCCTTTGCAGCATGGATGCAGGGAGGACTTAATTTCCACAGCGGACAGATGGGTGTGCTTCTTGCGGCAGACAGTATGGTGAAAAAAGGACTATTGACCTTATAAATAAATTGTAGTAAAATAAAAAAATCGAGAAAGGAGATGATTTAAATGAAAACGGTATTCGAAGGCGAGATACTGCACGTTATTCCTATGGAAAAAGGAATTATAATTACATATTGCGAAAAACGTACCGAAACTCAGCTTTCCGTTGCATTTAAAATGATTTCCTTTGAAACGGGCAAGGTTACAAACGTTGCAAAGAATATTTATCAGCTTTCCAAATTCGGCGCGGCGTACAGATTGTTTGTTGAACAGACCAATAATTATCTTACTTGTAGCGTTATCCCGTTGCCCAGCGAAAAAATGCTGATTATGGAGCTTGACGGAACACTTAAACTGCTTGAAACCGATTCCACGGTACTGTGGGCAGGACAGCTTCTATATAAAAATGCTCCGCCCACCTCTATAGCGCTATTTGAAAATAAGCTTTGGACTTGCTATGCTGAGCATAATGTGATTGTCCGTTACAATATAAATACTATGAGGGAGGAATTGCGTATCGGCGGCGGTGCGGCATCTCCCTTCAGACAACCGTCGCATATTTTTGTTAAGGGTGATAAAGGCTTTGTATGTAATCCCGGTACGTTGCAAATTCTTAAAATCGACCTTAACACCTATGACCTTGAGGTTTATAAGGAATTTACTTCTCCCGTAAAGCAGTATCTTGAGGTTGAGGGCTACTCATTTGTTGTTATGGAAAACGGTGTGTATTTGCTGGATTGACAAAACGCCGTTTTGCTGATATAATAATTGTAAATCAAAAAAAGACTATGATAAGAAGTAGTAACAGATAAAAACTGTTTCAGAGAGAAAGCGGTAGGTGAAAGCTTTCACAGTTTCTCTGCGAAGCCGTCTTTGAGTCGTCGCTCTGAATAAAATTAAGGGCGAACGGGTTCTCCCGTTATAGAGAACGGTTTTAAACCGACAGAGTGCGAAGGTAACTTCGAATTCAGGTGGTAACACGGAAATTTTTCGTCCTGAACGCAACAGCGTTCGGGATTTTATTTTTAGGAGGTAATAGATATGAACAAGAAGATTTTAAAGCTGTTGGCTAAAAATGCAAGAATGGGTATCGAGGACATAGCCCTTGCAACCGATTTAAGCGAAGAAGAGGTTAAAGCGGAAATTTTTGAAATGGAAGAAAGCGGTCTTATTCGCGGTTATAAAACTGTAATTGACTGGGAGAGTATTGACAGCGCATCTGTTTCTGCAATAATCGAATTAAAGGTTACCCCCAAGGCTGGATACGGTTTTGAAGAAATAGCCGAAAGAATAACTAAATATCCCGAGGTTGAATCCTGCTATCTTATGTCAGGTGTTTACGACCTTAACGTAGTTGTAAGAGGAAAGTCTTTCCAAGAGGTTGCGCAGTTTGTAGCAAAAGAGCTTTCTACAATAGAATCGGTTACTTCTACTGCAACACATTTTGTTTTACGCAGATACAAGGATTTTAACGTAGAACTGTCTAACACAGAACCTGACGAAAGAGGAACCGTTTCATTATGATAGATTATACCAAAATATTAAACAGCACTATCTGTGATGTTAAGTGGTCGGGTATAAGAAAGTTTTTCGATATTGCCAACACTATGGAGGGGGTTATTTCTCTCGGTGTGGGCGAACCCGATTTCCCGACTCCGTGGAAAATCAGAAACTGTGCTATAAATACTCTGCAAAAGGGTAAAACCCGTTATTCTTCTAATTGGGGACTTGAAGCCTTGCGTCAGGAGATAGCAAACTATCTTGACCGAAAGTACGATTTAAAGTATTGCCCGCAAAGTGAGATACTTGTAACGGTGGGCGGAAGCGAGGCTATTGATGCTTGTATAAGAGTAATTACCGATCCCGATGATGAAATAATTATTCCTCAGCCAAGCTACGTTTGTTATGAACCCATTACCCGTGTGTGCGGCGGTGTTCCCGTAATTATTAATACCAAGGCTGAAAATGATTTTAAGGTAACCGCTAAGGAACTTATTGAAAAAATCACCCCTAAGACTAAGGCTCTTATTTTGCCTTACCCCTGCAATCCTACTGGCGCTATTATGGAGAGGGAGGATTTGGAAGCCTTAGGTGAGGTTTTAAAGGATACAAATATTCTTGTTATTTCCGACGAAATCTACTCTGAGCTGACCTTTGGTGGAAAAAGTCATGTTTCTCCTGCTAATATAGAGACTCTTAAAGACAGAACGGTTGTTATTAACGGATTTTCTAAGTCCTTTTCAATGACAGGATGGAGACTTGGTTTTATATGCGGACCTGAGCCTATTATTAGTCAGATAACAAAGCTTCATCAGTTCGCAATAATGTGTGCGCCTACAACGTCCCAATATGCTGCAGTTGAGGCTCTTAAAAATTGTGATGAAGAAGTAAAGGAAATGATGGAAGAATATGATATGCGCCGCAAAATAATGGTTAAAGGCTTTAATGAAATGGGGCTTACCTGTCGGGAGCCTAAGGGCGCTTTCTATGCGTTTCCGTCTATTGAGAGTACGGGAATGACCAGTGACGAGTTCTGTGAAAAGCTTCTCTATGCCAAAAAGGTTGCTATTGTTCCCGGTACTGCATTCGGTGACAGCGGCGAAGGCTTTGTACGCGCTTCTTACTGCTATTCCACTTCTCATATTAAAGAAGCACTTTCAAGAATAAAAGAATTTCTTGATGAAATAAGATAACATTGAACGGGCAGGGAATAAACCTGCCCGTTTTCCTTACATTATATATAATATATACGCGCGCGTAAGGGAAAATAGCGTTCGTCATTTTGCACAAATTGTGAATAGAAATTTCTACAAACTTTGTTAGAAAATTTTTGGAACAAATTTTAAAAAATACTTGCAATAATTCTTGCTTTATGTTATCATATCAAGGTACGCGAGTGGCGTACTGTCATGCGATGATGTGGGAGGTGGCTGACCTCGAGTCAGGAAATTTCCACGGAGTATGTCCGATTTTAAACCGGGCGAACCAATACCTCAGACTATTAAGCACAACGGGATAACTTGCGAACCCGTCTGTGTATCCGGATTCACCTCAACCCCAGTGATCCGGTTTTATAATGGAACGTGATGAAACACACGGCACAGTGTGAGGTAGCCCGCCAAACTAACAAGGAGGCGACTGTAATGGCAGTAAAAGAGAAGATTCGTATCAGAATCAAAGGTTACGACCACGCGCTTGTAGACCAGTCCGCAGAAAAGATTGTGGAAACCGCTAAACGTACAGGTGCTAGAGTATCGGGTCCTGTTCCGCTACCTACTGAAAAAGAAGTTGTAACCATCCTTCGTGCAGTTCACAAGTATAAAGATTCCCGTGAACAGTTCGAAACCAGAACTCACAAGAGACTCATAGACGTAATCAGACCTTCCAACAAAACTGTTGAAGCTTTGACCGGTCTTGAGCTTCCCGCCGGCGTTGAGATTGAAATTAAACTTTAATCTTTGCCGTCAGTGGTCATGTTGGGTAACCCCCAACCAATAACTACAAGGAGGAAAATAAAATGCAAAAAGGTATTGTAGGCAAGAAGCTTGGCATGACTCAGCTTTTTGATGCAAACGGAAATGTCATTCCGGTAACTGTTATTGAAGCAGGTCCTTGCGTGATCTCTCAGAAGAAGACAGTTGAAAATGACGGTTATGAAGCAGTACAGATTGGCTACGGCGATCTTAAGGCTTCTAAGGTAAACGGTCCTATGAAGGGACACTTCGCAAAAGGCGACGTTGCTCCGAAGAAGGTTCTTCGCGAGTTCCGTTTTGATGACATCAGCGCTATGAACGTAGGCGATATCATCAAGGCTGACGTTTTTGCTGAAGGCGATGCAGTAGATGTAAGAGGTACTTCTAAGGGTAAAGGCTATGCCGGCGTAATTAAGCGTTGGAACTTCAGCCGTCTTAAAGAATCCCACGGTACCGGCCCTGTACATCGTCACGGCGGTTCTCTCGGTGTTATCGATCCCGCTCGTGTATTCAAGGGCAAGAAAATGGCAGGTCACTTAGGTAACGAACGCGTAACCGTTCAGAACCTCAGTGTAGTAAAAGTTGATGCTGAAAATAACATTATCGCTGTTAAGGGCGCCGTTCCCGGTCCCAAGGGCGGAATCGTAGTTATTTTCGATAGCGTTAAAGCCTAAGGGAAAGGAGAACTGAATTATGCCTAATGTAGCAGTTTTAGATATGGCAGGTAAAAATGTGGGCGAAATCACATTAAGCGATGCCATCTTCGCAATTGAACCTAATGCAGTTGTTATGCACCAGGCTGTTGTAAATTATCTCGCTAATCAGCGTCAGGGCACCCAGTCTACCTTAACCCGTTCCGAAGTTTCCGGCGGCGGTAAAAAGCCTTGGAGACAAAAGGGTACAGGCCACGCAAGACAGGGTTCTACCAGAGCACCTCAGTGGGTACACGGCGGTATCGTACATGCTCCCAAGCCCCGCGATTACTCTTTTGACCTTAATAAAAAGGTTAAGAGACTCGCACTTAAGTCTGCTCTCTCTGATAAAGTTCTCGGCGGCGACCTCATTGTTCTTGATGAGTTCAAGGTTGAAGGCTTTAAGACCAAGACTGTTGTTGAATGCTTAAAGGCTATAGGCGCAGGTAAGAAAGCTCTTATCGTTCTTGAAGATAACAACGCTTGTGCAGTTAAGAGCTGTGCTAACATCCCCGGTGTTAAGACCGCTCAGGTAAACACCATCAACACTTACGATATTATCAATGCAGAAACCTTAGTAATCGCTAAGGGCGCTGTTCAGAAGATTGAGGAGGTGTACGCATAATGAAAACCGCACAGGATATCATTATTGCTCCGGTTATTACCGAAAAAAGTATGTCCGGCATTGCCGACAAGAAATACACCTTCAAGGTAGCAAAAGACGCCAACAAGATTGAAATTGCTAAAGCAGTTGAAGAAATCTTTAAGGTAAAGGTTGCTAAAGTAAATACCATGAGCGTACGTGGTCAGGCTCGTCGTATGGGCCGTTATGAAGGCTACACTGCTTCCTGGAAGAAAGCAATTGTTACTTTGAAAGCAGATTCCAAGACAATCGAATTCTTCGACGGTCTTATGTAATCTGAGTGCCTAGAAGCTAAAGCTTCAGGTGATGTATGAAACCAAAAATGGTTTCGCTAAGCCTAATTAGGAGAGTGAATTAAAAATGGCATTAAAGCATTATAAGCCGACTACTCCGGGCCGCCGCGGTATGACCAGTATGGATTATTCCGTACTTTCCGATGTAAAGCCTGAGAGAAGCTTGCTTGAACCTTTAAAGAAAAATGCCGGCCGTAACAGCTATGGTCGCATCACCGTACGCCACAGAGGCGGCGGAAATCGCAGAAAATACAGAGTTATCGACTTCAAGAGAGACTTAACCGGTATTCCCGCAACAGTTCTTACTCTTGAATACGATCCTAACAGATCAGCATTTATCGCACTTGTTCAGTACGATAACGAAAACAAGGAAAAGCGCTACATTATCGCTCCTATCGGTCTTAAGGTAGGCGACGTAATCGTAAGCGGTCCCGATGCTGATATTAAACCCGGTAACGCACTTCCTCTTACCAATATTCCTGTTGGTACCTTCATCCACAATGTTGAGCTTTATGCAGGCCGCGGCGCACAGCTTGCTCGTTCTGCAGGTAATATGGCTCAGCTTATGGCTAAGGAAAACGGAATGGCACTCCTTCGTTTGCCTTCCGGCGAACTCAGAAACGTACCTGCTAACTGTATGGCTACCATCGGTCAGGTAAGTAATCCTGAGCACAGCAACATCAACTACGGTAAAGCTGGTCGTAAGCGTCATATGGGTTGGCGTCCAACCGTTCGTGGTTCTGTAATGAACCCCTGTGACCACCCCCACGGTGGTGGTGAGGGCAGAGCCCCCATCGGACGTCCCGGTCCTGTAACTCCTTGGGGCAAACCTGCTCTGGGTTATAAGACACGTAAGAAACACAAATCGACCGATAAGTATATCGTAAAGCGTCGTAAGTAAGTCAGACGAAAGGAGATAAAATTATGGGTAGAAGCGTTAAAAAGGGCCCCTTTGTGCAGCCCGTTCTTATGAAAAGAATTCAGGAGATGAACGCTGCCGGTGAAAAGAGAGTACTCAAAACTTGGAGCCGTTCATCCACCATATTCCCCGATTTCGTCGGACATACCATCGCAGTACACGACGGTCGCAAACATGTTCCGGTTTATGTTACTGAGGATATGGTAGGTCACAAACTCGGTGAGTTTGCTCCCACCAGAACCTTCAAAGGTCATGCCGGTGCTAAGACCACAAAGTAAGCGGCGAAAGGAGAGTTTAACTATGGAAGCAAGAGCAATACTTAAATATGCTCGCATTTCACCGCGTAAGGTGAAAATCGTGATGGATCTTATTCGCAATCAGGATGCAGATAAAGCAATGGCTATCTTGAAGTTTACTCCCAAGTCTGCTTGTGAGTATCTTGAGAAACTTTTAGCATCTGCTATCGCTAATGCTGAAAACAATCATCACATGGATGTTTCTAAGCTCTATGTAGCTGAATGTTTTGTTTGTCCCGGCCCCACCTTGAAGCGTATTCGTCCTAAGGATCACGGCCGCGCACACAGAATTTTAAAGAGAACATCACACATGACAATCGTTCTTAAAGAACGCGAGGATTAAGGAGGTTAGACTATGGGCCAGAAAGTTAATCCACACGGATTTCGTGTTGGCGTAATTAAAAACTGGGATTCCCGTTGGTATGCCAAGGATAATGTCTTCGGAGATACTTTGGTTGAGGACTATAACCTCCGTAAGTACCTTAAGAAGACTCTTCAGTCTGCAGGCGTTCCCAAAATTGAAATTGAACGCAATGCGTCCAAGGTCAGAATCCACATTCATTGTGCAAAACCCGGTATGGTTATCGGTAGAAACGGCGCAGAAATCGAGAAACTTCGTCTCACTTGTGAGAAGATGCTCGGCAAGCCCTGCACAATTAATATTGTAGAAATCAAAAATCCGGATATGGATGCTCAGCTTATTGCTGAAAACATCGCTGTTCAGCTTGAAAAGCGTGTTTCCTTCCGTCGTGCTATGAAAATGGCTATCGGCCGTGCAATGAAGTTCGGCGCAAAGGGTATCAAAGTAACCGTTTCCGGTCGTCTTGGCGGTAGAGAAATCGCCGGCGCAGAAACCTATCATGAGGGTACTATTCCGCTTCAGACTCTCAGAGCTGATATTGATTACGGCTTTGCAGAGGCTGCTACTACCTACGGACGTCTCGGCGTAAAGGTATGGCTTTATAAGGGCGAAATCCTTCATGATGTTAAGAAAACATCCAAGAAGGAAGGAGGATCCCGCTAATGTTATTACCTAAGCGTGTAAAATACCGCAGAGTTCAGCGTGGCCGTATGACCGGTAAAGCTACCAGAGGTAACACTATTACCCACGGTCAGTTTGGTCTTCAGGCTCTTGAACCGGCGTGGATCACTTCAAATCAGATAGAGGCTGCCCGTATTGCTATGACTCGTTACATCAAGCGTGGCGGTCAGGTATGGATTAAAATCTTCCCGGATAAGCCTATCACTGCTAAACCTGCTGAAACTCGAATGGGTTCCGGTAAAGGTTCTCCTGAATATTGGGTAGCAGTAGTTAAGCCCGGTCGCATTATGTTTGAGATCGGCGGCGTTTCTGAAGAACTTGCTCAAGAAGCTATGCGTCTTGCAGCAAACAAACTTCCTATCAAGTGTAAGTTTGTTACAAAGGAAATGGAAGGTGAGCAGTAATGAACGTTAAGGAATACAGAGAATTAAATATCGCTGAGCTGAACAAAAAGCTTGGTGAACTGAAGGAAGAATTATTCAATCTCCGTTTCCAGCTCGCCATTAATCAGCTCGACAATCCTATGCGCATCAGCGAAGTTAAGAAGGATATCGCACGTGTTAAAACCGTTATTCGCGAAAAAGAACTTCTTGACGCTGCTAAGGCATAAGGAAGAGGGAGGGTAATCGAATGAGCGAAAGAAACCTTCGTAAGACCAGAGTTGGTAAGGTTGTAAGCAACAAAATGGAAAAAACCGTTGTAGTTGCTATTGAAGACAACGTAAAACACCCGCTCTATAAGAAGATCATTAAAAACACTATTAAGCTTAAGGCCCATGACGAAAACAACACCTGCAACATCGGTGACAGAGTTCTCATCATGGAGACCAGACCGCTCTCCAAAGATAAAAATTGGCGCGTGGTTGAAATTATCGAAAAAGCTTTGTAGTCTGTAAGGAGGAAAACACTGTGATACAGCAACAGAGTTACCTTAAGGTTGCCGACAATACCGGTGCTAAAGAAATTATGTGCATCCGTGTACTTGGCGGTTCCAGAAGAAGGTATGCTAACATCGGCGATGTCATCGTTGCTTCTGTTAAGAAAGCTACCCCCGGCGGTACTGTTAAGAAGGGCGATGTTGTAAAGGCAGTTGTAGTTCGTTCTGCAAAGGGCCTTCGCCGCAATGACGGCACTTATATCAGATTTGACGAAAATGCGGCTGTTATCATCCGTGATGATAAGAACCCCCGCGGTACCCGTATTTTTGGACCGGTAGC
>JAZSPU010000048.1:0-27034 GCA_045537575.1 Acutalibacteraceae bacterium | reverse complement strand
CCATTGAGAACAAGCAAAACTTAATTGTCGAAGGTTGCTATATTCCTTTCGATTGGCAAAAAGACTTTGAGCAGGAATATCTTGAACATATTAAATACTATTGTTTGGTGATGAGTGAGGACTATATAAGAAATCATTTTGCAGACATAAAGGGATATGCAAATACCATTGAGAATCGTTCGGATGATGAATGGTGCACAATGGAGAGTGTGTTGGCAGATAATGCAGAAGTGTTATCCCTTGCCAAAAAGTATAATGTGAACTATATTCTTATTGATGATAAATACGAAATCACCATTGATTTATAACTATAAAACACCATTCCTAAAAATATGTAGGGGTTCGGACACATAGGTCAAAAATTCAAAAGGGTTCTAATTTGCACTCCCTTTCCAAAAATCCTCGTATCGTTTGATACGGGGATTTTTACTTTTTCACTATTACCTCTTCACTTTTCTCTTTAATACAAGGATTTTTGGAAGGTAATAAGTAATAGTGAATAGTGAAGAAGTAAAATACGCCAACGGCGAAACATCACTAAAATCTCCGTCAAGGTGGATTCGAACACCCGAAAGTATGATATATCTTGTTTAATTTATTATTTTATGCTACAATCAAAGAAAAGGTAGGTGTTTTTATGAAAAAAGCCCATGAAATATTAAAAAACACATTATCGTCAAAGCCGAACACCCGTATAAAGCTACTCGGTGACTCCATTACCCACGGTGTCGGTGGCACAAATTTTGAGCAAAGCGGTTACGCCTTTATAAAAGGCTTTGCGCGAAACCCTGACGGTTACTGCTGGGCAAACAAATTTAAAAGCCATATAGAAAAAACCTACAATTGCTCGGTTATAAACAATGGCTGCACCGGTACAACCATTGAATTTATCATAAATAATTTTGAAGCTTTAGTTGAAAAGGATGACGACCTTATTATCTGTACCATTGGCACAAACAACCGCCACGTTTATTTTAGGGCTGGTTACAAGCCAACCCGCGAGGAGCTTGGAGCTTCATTTTATAACAACGTGGTAAAGCTTTACAATATGCTGTCTGCCGCCGGAAAAGAGGTTATATTTATGGCGAATATACCCGCTTCCTCCGCGAACGAACAGGACGGTGAAGACTACTGGCGAATCTTACATATGGATGATATTAATGCTATTTATAAGAAAGCTTCCGAAAATCTGGGCTTTCCCCTTATAAGTATGTATGATTTATTTACCGAATACTGTCAGACTAATAACGTTACCGTTAATTCCCTGCTTTGTGACGGGCTTCATCCCAATGACCGCGGATATGACGTTATGTATGATTTAATACTTAAAGAATTACAGTTATCTTAAGCGGTATTGTTTATTATTTTTACCCCTTTTGTCTTGTTTTTAAATTTTATTTGTGGTAAAATATTGGCAGAATAAATTATATCAGAGGAGAAAATTTTATGAATATTGCTGTTGCACAATCGGGCGGCCCCACCTGCGCCATTAACGCTTCTCTTTTAGGTGTTTTTAAGGGCGCTCTTAAATATGATGAAATCGGTATAGTTTACGGCTCTCTAAACGGTATTGAGGGACTCATTAACGATAATCTCATCAGTCTTGTTGATGCCTTTGCCGATGACACCGATATCGAGCTTATAAAACAAACCCCCTCTTCCCTTTTAGGCTCCTGCCGTTATAAGCTACCTGCTCTTGATAAGGAACCTAAGGTTTATGAGGATATTCTTTCCACACTTCAAAAGTATGATATAGGGGCTTTTTTCTATATCGGCGGTAATGACTCTATGGATACCGTAATGAAGCTTGATAAATATTTTAAGGAAAAGGGTATAGATATTAAGGTTATCGGTGTGCCCAAAACCATAGATAACGATCTTCCCGAAACCGACCACACCCCCGGCTTTGGCTCTGCGGCAAAATATCTTGCAACCACACTTTTAGAGATAACCCGCGACAGCAGTGTTTATGACCTTGACAGTGTTACGTTGAAATTATGGGCAGAGATACAGGTTGGCTCACCGCTTCCACGTCAATTCTCCACGCTTGCGGCGAAACTTCCCCCCATCTTATTTATCTTCCCGAAAAGCCCTTTTCTGTTAAACAGTTTGTTGAAGACGTAAAAGAAGTACAGAAAAAGCACCGCTCGGTTATTGTTGCAGTATCCGAGGGTATAGCTTTGAGTGAAGAAGATATCGGTCAGTTCCAGTCAGGAAAGGTTGACAACTTCGGTCACAAATATCTTGCAGGCGCAGGAAAAGCATTAGAAAAAATAGTAGAAAGAGACATTAAATGCAAGGTTCGTTCCATTGAGCTTAACGTAATGCAGCGTTGCTCTTCTCATTTAGCTTCAAAATGTGATATTAGTGAAGCCGAAGAGATAGGCATTGCCGCTGTTAAAACTGCTATTTGCGGACATTCGGGCAGGATGATGACCTTTAAGCGTGTATGCAATAGCCCCTATACCGTAAGAATAGAATCCATTGACATACAAAAGGCGGCTAACCACGTTAAGTACTTCCCGAATGAATGGATAAACGCAGAAAACAACGGCATAACAAGTGATGCTATAGAATACTTTTTACCGCTTATCAGAGGTGAGCAAACCTTCCATATGCAAAACGGTTTACCGAAGCATTACGTTTTAAAACGTAATAAATAAAAAGACTAAAAAAGAGGTATTTATTATGAAGGTCACATTTTTAGGAACAAGCCACGGCGTACCCGAAAAGAATAGACGTTGCTCCTGTACTATGGTGCAGGTAGGCGGCAATATTTACTTTATTGATATGGGCTTTAATGCTCTTGAAGAGCTTAAAAACCATGACCTTGACAGCAAGGACGTAAAGGCTGTATTTATCACCCACAACCATTGTGACCACACAGGCGGTCTTTTCCCATTTTTAGCAGGTCTTAACTGTTGGTGGCACCGTTTTTCCAATACCGCTATTTATCTACCCTCACCCAAAGACCAGCTTATTAATGCTATGGGACAATTAAAAATGGCAACCGGCGGCACCGATGCCGACTTTAAAAATGAATTTGTTGAAATTGAAGCCGGGCAAATCTATGACGACGGAGTTTTAAAGGTTACAGCCTTTAGAACAAAGCACTGCGAAGTATCCTTTGCTTTCCTTTTTGAAGCTGAAGGCAAACGCGCATTCTTTAGCGGTGATATGAGTTATGCAGGTCCCAAAGACGACTTCCCTACTCAAATACTAGAAAAAGAAAACGATTTACTTGTTTTGGAAAGCGCTCACTTTGACGCTCCCGATCTTTTAGAGGTCTTTAGCGGCAAGGAAGACAATATCAAAAAAATCCGCTTTACCCACTACACAAATCAGCGTATTCCTTTAATTGAAGAATTTATTAAAGCCTATAAAGGAGAAGACGTTTCCATACTTAATAAAGACGGTATAGAAATAATTTTATAAATAAAAATGAAGACCGATTATCATTGTTACCATAAATATTTAAAGGTTGATGACGCCGAACTTTTTACGGTTATTTGCGTACCAAAAAAAGAGGGCAAATTCCCCGTTACCATTTACCGCACCCCCTACTGCGACTATGAAAGAGAAATGACCGATGAGCAATCGGTAGAAGCTTGGCTAAAGGATCACAAGGGATTGCTTGAGAAAGGCTACGTTTCCATTTATCAACACTGCAGAGGCACCGGAAAAAGTACGGGAGACTGCATTCCCTATGTAAACGAAAGAAAAGACGGACTGTTTTTACTCGATTGGATAAGACAGCAACCCTTTTATAACGGAGAAATTTTTGTTTCGGGCGGCAGTTATTGCTGCACTGTGCATTATTCCTGCGCTCCCTTTGCCGACGATATAAAGGGCGCAGTTTTCCAGATTCAAGACAGCGATTTTTACCGTTGCAACTTTAGAAACGGCTTTTTACAAATGGGCGGCAAATTCAAGTGGTTCTGTGAAATGTATAAAAAGAACAGTAACCTTGAGAAAAACTTTACTATGGATTTGTGCAAAACCTTCCCCATTAAAGACATTATGCCCAAAGCTTTAGGAGAAGAGGTAGAAGCCTTTAATGAAAAAATAATGCATCCCGATAAAAATGATGAATTTTGGCAGACCTCCCCTCATGCTCGAACCTTTGCAAAGGACGTTCCGAAAACTACAACCATACCTATGCTTTTTGTGACGGGAATGTACGACTTTTACATTGGCGGAATGCTTGGTATGTGGAATGATTTAAGCGAAGAAGTACGTAATAAATCTGCTTTTATAATTCATCCTTACGCTCACCGCATCGCAGGCAAAGATAATTTTTACGATTTTGCCGACGGAGATTTTAATAAACATTTTTCAGGCATTTTATCGAAATGGTTTGAATATACACGCGGCAACTGTGATGCACCCATACCTACAGGAAAGGTTACGTACTATAATATGTTTGGGGATGGCTGGAGAACTGATGATTTTAATGCCCAAACACCCATCTCTTTTGCTTTAGGAGAGGATGAAATAAGCTATATTTACGATCCTTTTTCTCCCGCTTCCTTTAAAGGCGACCTTTTAAACGGATTTGGCAATACCGATTGGCAGGACATCCCGAATAAAAGAAGCGACGTTATAACCCTTTACACTCATCCCTTTGAAAAAGATACCTTTATTAAAGGAAAAATGAAAGCAAGATTAAAGGTTAAATCGAATTGTGAGGACACCTGCTTTTATATGCGAATTTCCCTATCAAAAGATGAAGGCGATTTAGGACTCAGAGATGATATTACAAAGCTTTCGAACTTTACCGACAGTTATCAAAGGGACAGCGAAATTATGATAGATTTCACCTTTGACCCTATTGCTTTCACAGCTAAAAAAGGCGAAAAGCTCAGAGTTGATATTTCATCCTCCTGTTTCCCCACCTTTTCGATTCATACAAATCAAAAAGGGCATTATGCTCTAATAGATAATCCGAAAATTGCAACCAACACGGTAATTCTTAAGGACAGCTGTTTAGAAGTCTTTACCGAATGATAACCAAACCGAAAAACTTAACCATAAAAAACAACCGAGATAACAGGTGTTATCTCGGTTGTTTTACATCAGTACGGCAAATGAAATAATCTGCAGAAACTCCGTAAAAATCACAAAGCTTAATCAAATCTTCTATTTTCAGTTCTGCTCTACCCGACTCAATATGACTGTAGCCTTGTTGGGATTTATTAAGTACCTTTCCTAACTGAGACTGCGTCAAATCTCTGTCTTCTCGCAAATTTTTCATTCGCTCTCTATAATCCATAATAGCACCCACTTTATTTTAATGACAGAATTATGGTATCATACTCAATATTTGAGTATTGACATTTACTCAGAAATTGAGTAAACTAAATGTAATATGCTACTTAAAGGGGTAAAAAAATGAAAAATTACTATGAAGAATACATACCGCAAAATTTATCCGTATATCAGTATTTCCAAAAAAACGCCGAAAATTATCTTAATAATACTGCTATATCTTTTTACGGAAAAAATTTTTCCTACGGAGAAACTCTCACAAATATCAACGAAATAGTACGGGCTCTGCGCGCTTACGGAATCAAAAAGGACGACGTGGTAGCTTCTTCTCTTCCCGGAACGCCCGAAGGCATATTTTTAATATATGCAATCAACAAAATAGGCGCCATATACTGTGCCTTTGACTGCCGCGCCAAGAAAGAAGAGATTAAGGAAACTATATCTGTATTTTCCCCAAAATTATGCTTTGTTCCCGACTTTCAGGTCAAAGAGTTCAACGATATAACAACCTGTGATATCGTATATATAAATCCCGCTCATTCCATAGGCGTTTTTTCGAAATTCTTTTCTTGCGTTGCAGATTTGTTTACAGGAAGAAAACTTTTGGTTTCTAAAAACAAAAACCTGATTCCCTACGATAGCTTTATAAATGCTGTTATAGACGGCGAAGACACCGTTTCGCAAACTTCTACAGATAATATTTTCGGATATTTTTATACCAGCGGAACTACCCATGGAAGAAAAAGTATAATTCTTACCAATGAAAATATTAATGCCGCCGCAATTCAGCATAAATATGCCAATAAAAACCTAAAAGCAGGCGACTCTATTCTAAATATAATGCCTCTTTTCACCTGTTACAGCGTAACAATAGCTGTTCATTTACCATTAATTGCAGGAGTAAGAGTAAATCTTATTCCTCTTATTAACACAAAAAAGCTCAAAAACATTTTATTAAAAGAAAAGCCTAATTATTTCATCTCCGTTCCGGCGCATTGGGAACATTTCATAAAATCAGATTTTAAAGGTTGTGACCTTTCCTTTTTAAAAACCGCTATTGTAGGCGGAGATACCATGACCGAAAAAGAGCAGAAAGTCATAAATGATATTTTTAAAAAATGCAATTGTAATAATCCGATTGTAATAGGTTACGGACTGTCGGAAAGCACCTCTACCGCCACCACAACAGTTACCCCTTCTCCAATGGGCAGCGTGGGAATGCCTCTTAAAAATACCCTTATCGGAATATTCGAAACAGACACCGACAAAAAAGTGGCTGTTGGTCATAAAGGGGAAATATGCATATGCGGTCCCTCGGTATGTAAGGGATACTATAAAGAAGAAGCTCTTAATAAAAAACTTTTGAAAATTCATTCCGACGGGGAAACGTGGTTACATACCGGTGATATAGGATATGTGGATGAAAGCGGCGCTCTGTTTTTCTGCGAGAGAATTAAAAGAATGTATGTGCGTTTTGACGGCACCAAAGTTTCCCCCTATTCAATAGAACAGGCAATTATTAAATGTCCTCTTGTCAGCAAATGTTTGGTTGTGGCAGTTAAAGATAGCGAACATTCCCACGGAAAATGTGCAAGAGCTTATATTGTGCTAAAAAACAACGCCAATAAAAAGACTGCAAAAGAGCAATTACATAAATATTTTAATAAACACCTTGATGAACATATGGTACCAAAAGAATTGATTTTAGTAGAGCGATTACCTCATACCATTAACGGTAAATTAGATTATTTTGTTGATTTAGATAAATAAACCTTGTATGCTGACATTTTGTATGGTAAAATATCAGCATATGGAGGCGAAATTATGAAGAAATTAGTTTCTCTTGTTTTATTATTTATATTTATTTTCACCCTTGGCGGTTGTGCTGTTAAGGATACCAAAGAAAAGGTTTTTACAAAAGACGAATTTACCATTACCCTTAACGAAGCCTACGTTGAAAGTGCGCAGGAAGGCTTTTACGCCTGTTATGATTCTGCCACCGTTGCGGTTTTTGTAGTTAAAGAAAGCTTTGATATTATGGAAGGCTTTAGTGATTATACCATTGAGCAATATGCTAACATTGTTATGTATAACTGCAGTGATAAAAACCCTTCCCTTCACCAAAAAGACGGTATTAACTACATTGAATATAGTTTCAAGAACACCGAGCTTAATAAAACCTATAACTATCTTATTGCTCTTTATAAATCCGACTCTGCCTTCTATATGGTGCAATTCACCTGCGAGGACAAGGATTATAAAGAATATAAAGACTATTTCCTTGATAGAGCAAAAACCGTAAAATTTGGTGAATGATATGACAAAGAAAATTGTTGCATTTTTTCTTGCAGTCCTAATGCTCTTTTCCCTTTGCGGATGTAAAAACAAGGAGCCTGAAATTTACGAAAGCAATGCTATAGAAAATCTCAGCCTTTACGTAAATAATTCCTATAAAGGCGAAAAATTTATGGTTTACTGCCTATATACTGTAAAGGCAATAGAAAATGACGTAACCTTCTTTTACTTTACTCAAAACGGCAGTTCAATAGGCAGCGGCGCAACCCTTACCGTTAACTCAGTTAACGAATATGATGATTTATACTGCGCTAACCCCGTTGCAAGTGCTCCCTTTGAAATAACAAGCCTTACAAATGCCGCCCTCGGTCAAACGCTTAAAAAGGGCGAAAGCTTAGATTTTGTTTCTGCCTTTTTAGTCAACAAGGATGACCTTACCGTAAACGGAAAAATAGTTTTAACGGTTATTGCAAAAAACGGCTACTGCGAAAAGCAGGAAATACCCATAAGCAAAATAAACTATATTGAATCGGGCGAAGCCCTTGCGAGAAAAATCGCCCCCGACGGAAAAACCGAAGAGGAGCTGTTACGCGAGCAGGAAATTGAAAAAATCGACGGAGAGCTACTGACTCAAACCGAAAAGGCGCTTGAAGGCACCTGGGAATATGAATATGACGGTGTAAAAAGCGAACTTACCTTTAGTAAAGGAAGCTTTAAAGAGGTTAAAACCAAAAAGGATGCCGAAAAGCCTTATGAAACCTTAAAGGGCACCTATTCTATTCGCAAAAAGGTAATTCTGGTGACTCTCAGTAGCGGTGAAGAAAAAAGAATCCCCTATACCTTCCAGAACGAAAAGCTTACAATATCCTTTACTTTTTAACAAAAAAACCGCGCCTTGTAAAAAAGGTGCGGTTTTTTATGTAAATAAAGGTCAATATTTATAATTATTGTCAATAGAAATAATAAAAAATTTATGCTATAATCTCTCTTTGTGAAAAGGAGGGATTATTTTGGCAACCCACGTTATAAAGCATCATTTTCATTTTAAGAAAGCAAATTTTTCCTTTACTCCCCTTATAATCTTTATAAAAAGCAATGCTGTTATGGTAATTGCGCTAGTTGCAGCGCTTATAACAACAGTATTTGTGCCCGTTGACTCAAAATACCTTTCCTACTTTGACTTTAAGACTCTTACCTGTCTTTTCTGTGTTTTAGCGGTGGTGTGCGCCCTCAAAAATATCCGCTTTTTCTACACCCTTGCTTCCTCTATCGTTAAAAAATTTAAAACCACGCGGTCAAGTATATTAGTGCTTGTTTACATAACCTTTATAGGCTCAATGCTTATTGCCAATGATATGGCGCTGCTTACCTTTTTGCCCCTTGGCTACTTTGTTTTAAAGGAAACGGGCAAGGAAAAGCTGATGGCTTTTACCTTTATTATGCAAAATATTGCCGCTAATCTGGGCGGTATGCTTACCCCCTTCGGCAATCCTCAGAATTTATATCTTTACTCAAAATTTAAAATTCCCACAATGGAATTTATGGGAATTATGCTTTTGCCCTTTGCTCTTTCTATTCTTCTTATAACACTAAGCTGTATTATATTTGTAAAAAAGGAAGAAATTTTCATAAAGGAAGAAGCGAAACCCCTGCCCAAAGGCAAAACCGCCCTTTATCTTTTGCTTTTTGCCTTCTCCATTGCTATTGTTTTCAGAGGTATCCCCTATTATTTTGGTCTTATAATAATCCCTCTAGTTCTTTTCTTTATGGATAAATCGGCGCTAAAAAAGGTGGACTATCCCCTGCTTTTAACCTTTGTATTCTTCTTTATTTTTTCGGGAAATATGGCAAGGATAGAGGCGGTGCGAGAGTTCTTTTCATTCCTACTCAGCAAAAACACCCTTATATTCTCTACCCTTTCCTGTCAGTTTATAAGCAACGTACCCTCTGCTATACTGCTTTCCCAGTTTACAGGCAACTATCACGATTTACTGCCGGGGGTAAATATCGGCGGCGCGGGAACGCTTATCGCTTCTTTAGCAAGTCTTATAACCTATAGAGAATATACAAAGCATAATCCCCAAAAACAAGGCTATTATATTAAACTGTTTTCCGCCTTTAACTTTTCCTTCGTTATTATACTGACTTTAGTTATGTCGATAGTATAAAAATAAAACCGCAACTGGTGTTGCGGTTTTTCTTTTTACATATTGTTGTTTTTTCTGAATTCTTCCTGACGGCGCTGAGCACTTTTTAAAATATCCTTTTCGGTTTTGCTTCTTACAAAATTTATAATAATAAAGATAAGAGCAACGGTATTAAAGAAGTATCCGAGAATCAGCATACCAATACTGCCTGCTCTCTCTTCAACCGCTGAGGCGTCTGTATAAACGATATTCATATAATGCTCTGCTCTGCCAATCATTTTTAAATTTACTATAGCAATAGGCAGGAACAATAATGCGTATAACATATACATAACACCAACTACCGATAAAAATCCGTCAACTGCTGTGCTAGTAACAATAGCAAGAAAACCCAAGCCACCGAAGAAACAGGAAATTACAAGCCATACTATTCCGAATATCTTCCAAGAAAGTCTTTCATATTTAAAGAAACGGGCAAAACTGTCAAGACATTCCTTTTCCTCTGCTATGGTGTACTCTTTTACAGGCTCACTTACAGGGGGAGTATATGTAGCCTGTTCATAAGCAGAAGGTACGGGTGCGCCGCACACTCCGCAAAATCTTGAATTGTCGGGAATCTGAGCTGAACATTTATTACAAATCATAAAAATTCTCCTTTCGTTTTATATCTTTATTATATCAAAAAGTAGTTTTTCTGTCAATTTTTGTTTCTATTTAGCTTACTTTGGATTTGACTGCGGGCATTATCTAAAAATGGAGATTTTGCCTCACCGAAAACGCACCTGTTAACAAAGTGTTCGCAGTTATTATGCAAAATATTGTATCCCTTTTCCCCAAGGGAATTTTCAGCCGTTTTTATAATTTCTTTTACGCTTTTGCGTTTTAATTTTTCATTTAGTGACAGCTCGGCAGTTTCAAAGGGAGTACCGTCACAAAAGGTTTTTATATCGGTTGATATTACGGCTATGCTTTCGGGTTCAATACCGCTGTTATCACGAAAGCCGAACTGAATTATATTTTCTTCATCAATAAAAATTCCGTAATGATAATAAAATTTAACCTTTGTTCTGATTATATCGCCCTTTTTCGCCGTTTTTATAACCCATTCCATTAGTTTTCTTCTATCTTTCTTATTACGTCGCCTACGGTATGTAAAAGGGTAAAATCTTCATTTTTAAATGATACGGAAAATTCCTCTTCCACCGCCATTGCCATATACAAAAGTCCAATGGAATTCATACCAAGATCCTCAATAAGACGGGATTCTTCACTTATATCCTTTAGGTCTATTTCATTTTCAAATACGCTTTCAAAAAGCTCGGTTAATTTACTGAATGTACTGTTCATAAGCCTTTTTACACTCCTCCATTTTTTTGTAAAGTTCCTCAGCCGCAAGGTTTAAATCACTTACCGACGGAAACTTTTTGGCACAGTAATCAGTGCAGTTAAAGTTTTCGCCCACGATTACAAGCTTTCTTTTAAATATACTGCTTCTTTTTTCGGTATATACCGGAATTATGGGAACACCTGCCCTTAAAGCTATAAGCACCGTGCCGCCCTTAATTTTATCTCCCTCGCCTTCACGGCGAATACCGCCTTCGGGAAACATTCCCAGAAGATTTCCGTTTTTAAGTACCTCAACGCTTTGCTTTATGGCTTCAATATCAGATGCGTTTCTGTCTATTTTTATACATCCCATAGCCTTAAGTAAGGCTTCTACCGTTTTATTAAACATTACCTCTTTAGCGGCAAGAAAATAAAGACGTCTTTTGCAGAACATACTGCCCATTATAAAGGGATCGGAAAAGCCTTTATGAAAGGAAACGATTATAGCCGCTCCTTTGGGATTTTTATATTTTTTGCCGTCAATACCGATTTTCTTAAAACAGTAATAGCCGTGCATAAGCCAGTATATAAATCTTCCCGTATCCATAGGAATATAATGCCAAAATCCCTTTTTACCCTTTTTCATCACTTTATATACTCCCTTAAAGCATAGGTTTTTTCTCTTATTATAAGTGTTAAACGTTCGTACTGCTTTTCATTAAGCTCTCCTTCAATATAATCGGTTATATTAAAGGGTTCGCCTATAACCACCCTTGCCCTTTTAAACAGTCCGTAATTACCGTCGGTATAAACGGGAAGAATTTGCGCGTTACTCTTAGTAGCAATATAGGCAACACCGGGTTTAAAGGGGAAAGGTTTGCCCCCTATAGGAAGTCTTCCTTCGGGAAATACTGCAACATTTCCTTTTTTATTTAGTTCATTTACGCTCTCACTCATAAAGCTTAAATCACAGGCATCACGGTTTACGTAAATACCGCCTATGGCAAAAAGGAAATTTGCAAAAAGCTTTCCCTTATTAAAAAGCACTTCCGCCATTAAAAAGCGTATTGTTTTGCCGAAAAATATTATAAGATAAAGGACAAAATCCATTAAGGATTTATGATTGGAAACAAGTATCATACCCTTTTTGAGCTTTGACTCCTTACCAACGCGGTAAATTTTCGGTTTAAAAAACAGCAATGCGGGAATAGCGCCTGTAAGCTTTACAAACCACAGAAAAAATTTGTTTACGTTTTTTTGCTTCATATATTAAAGCTGCCTTTCTATATACTCACACATTTCTCTTATTGTAAAGAGATATTTATCGTCGCTTTTTGCCACAAGGTCAAATTCTTCGGCAAGGGCAGAAAGTATTGAAAAATACTGAATACTGGAAATTTCAAGGTCGGAAATTAAATTTGTATCAAGGGTAATTTTTTCTTTATCTTCATCAATTACCTTTGCAACCGTTTCGATAACCTTTTCTAAAAGCTTGGTGTTTTCAAAACCTTCTTCACAGAGATTTTCACATTTTTCAAAGGGTGAAAGTTTAATATTACCATTCTCAATTTCTCTGATAAGATATTTTCTGCTGACCTTTATAGCCGTTTGAGCCATAATGCTGTCAGTAGTAACAAAAATACGCTTAACCTGAGAAAGCAAGGGCAGTTTTGCATTAATTTCTTCAATATAAAGGCGCATTTCTTCTCGCTTTTTAAGGGGAAGATAAGGACTTATCTGCACTACCATTGAAAGAGTATCCTCGATTCCCAGAACGCTTACGTTTAAAGCATCCTTTATATCAAACATTGCTTCAATTATATCGGGGTTGATGTTTTCACCGTTTTCGCCTATTACGGTGTCTCCCATTCTGCCTTTAATATAATAGCTTCCGCTTTGGTCCATTTCGGCTATGTCACCTGTAGAAAAAACACCATTGTCGAAAATTTCTTTGCCGTCCTTTAAACGCTTAAAGCACAAGGAATCGCCCTTAACGGTCAAAACTTTGTCATCATCAATAAAATATTCTACCGAGGCAAAGGGCTTTCCTATTGAATTTTTATTTCTTATTTTTATTTTTGGGGAAAGCTCAACCGAAGTAATACCGATTTCACTCATACCAAAGCCGTTATAAAGAGGATACCCCAGCGCGTTTATAAGCCTTAAGGCAGAGGGCTTTAGGAAGCTTCCACCGCTGATACAAAAGAGAAGGCTCTCGCCAAAAGTCTTATCGGTAACACTCTTTAAAAGTTTTTTAGCCAAAAAGGTTCCTGTTTTTATGGGCAAAATGCTCTGAAGCTTTTCAGAAAGCCTTAATGCTTTTTGAAGCTTTTCGGCTTTGCCCTGCTGTTCGGCAGTTTTTAAAACCTTTTTTTCTACTGTGTGCCACAGCATAGGCACAGCAAAAATATGGGTTACCTTGTGCATTTTACAGGTAGCAAGAATGGTATCTGCCGACATATCCTTTAAAAAAACCACCGTTCTTTTAAAGAAGGTAAACCAGAAATATACGGCAAAAAGTCCGAAAACGTGGTAAAAAGGCAGGAAAGCCAGTTGCTTTAAGCTACCTTTATAATGAGCATAGATTTCTCGGTTTTCCTTTACTATATTTTCGGTATTAAGAATCTGGGCGCAGATGTTTTTTCCGTTATAAAAGCAAATGGTCTCACTAAGGCTTGTGCCCGAGGTTGCAAGAGCAATTTCGTCTTCAAATTCTTCGTTTTCCATAACGCCGCCGGATAAATCATTAAACTCAATATAATCGGCGTCGAGTTTTCCTTTTTTATCGCAAATTACGGTTTTAATGCCTAAATTGTTTATAATTTTCTGTGAAAGGCTATGGGGATGGCGCAAATTAACTAAATAAGGCTTATTTCCGCTTTTAAGAATTGCCCAAAAGGCAACTATCCAGTCAACGCTGTTTTCCATAGCAAGTCCCACAAAACTATGGGTAGCGCCAACACTACCATAAATTGCGGCGGCAGTTTTTTCTATTCTTTCCTTAACCTCACCGTACGTATAAGAGGTGATTTTATAGCCGTCATTCTCCTCTGCCATAACAAAAGACGGCTCGCTAAAGGTAATATCGTAAACAGTTTTTAAGGACATTTCACTTTCTTTAATGCGGTTTAAGGAACCGAATATCAGATTTTTATACATTTTCTTCATAATTTACACCTTGTACCGAAAAGTATTATTTGATATAATATAAGATATAATTGTAATTATTATATATGCAAAAAGAAACAAAGTCAAGGAGGGCGAGGATTTGCATACGTTTTTACTTAATATTAATGATTTCAGCGACCAAAATTTTAATCTTTGCCTCTCTCTTATGGATGAAAAACGAAGGCAGTATATAAATTCCTTACAGCATAAACAGGGCAAACTTTTAAGCGTTGCGGCGGAATGGCTGACCAAAACCAACGCTTCCCTGCTTTTAAATAAACCTTTAGAAGAAATAGTGCTTTTAAGGGATGAAAAGGGCAAACCCTTTATAAAAGATAATCCCCTTTACATAAGCATAAGCCATTCGGGAAATTTTGCCGCAGTAACGCTTCATACTGCCCCCATCGGCATTGACATAGAAGTACTAAAACCCATAGATAAGCGGCTAAAAAACAGAATATGCACCGATAGTGATTTATTATTTCTCACAAAAAGCCAAACCGAAGCTCAGCTTAATCTTAATCTCCTTAAAATATGGACGGCTAAGGAAGCCTATTTCAAAATGACGGGAACCGGCATAACTAATTTTAAAAGTATATCCTATAAGGATATAAATGCCTCCCACAGCATTGAAAACTCACTAATTATAACTACTGTAACATAAAAAGCACCCGAAGTTAATTCTTCGAGTGCTTTAATTTATCCAAACATTTTTTCGCCTGCTTCAAGACGTTTTGCAAGCTCGCTGAAGGTAATAAATTCATAGCCCTGTTTTTTCAGCATTTTTATAATAGCTTCGATTTTTCTCGGATAGCTTTTAACCCCTGCCCTCAGATAATATTTATCATAACTTTTAAGGTTGGGAGTTTCGGGCATTTTTGCCTTTGAAACTTCAAAGGGATGAAGGTAAAAAACGTAATAATTATTTTTAGCAAGATAGTTATAAAGCATTGAAGCAAAAAAGCTCCACTCACCTATTCTTACGTAACCGCCGCCCGAAACGGGAATCCTGAGCCCGAAAAATTTATTTAAGGGCATACCAAATTCATAAAAACCTGAACGGCGGAATATATTTTCCGAAATCTTTTTAAAATCCTTTGTATCAATTTCAGCGGCATAGGTTCTTTTTGGGAAATCAAATTTACTTGAATCGTAGGTAAAGCCTAATTCCCTCAGCACGTCAAGACGGGTATTATCAAGGCTGAAATAAGGAGCGCGATAGCCTGTGATTTTAACCCCGAAGGTTTCTTCAAGCTGTTTTTTCGCAATGCCTATTTTCTCTTTAAATTCATTTTTTGCCATTGTGATCGGGGCGGCATGGTCAAAGCCGTGAAGGGCAAGGTCGTGACCGTTTTTAATATAGGTCTTAAGCCTGTCCTTTACCTTTAAAGCCGCATCGTTTACTGCAAAAAGAGTTGCTTTTATACTATATTTATCAAGTAATTTAATGTATTCATCGAGACCGTCAAGCATATCCTCTTTAATGTCGAGGTCGCTTTCCCTAATACAGCCCGTATCGGTAAGGTCTTCAAGATCCATTGTAAATACCGCAAATTTTCTCCCTTTAACCATTCTTTAAAATCCTCAATTATCCTTTAAAAATTCCTCAATAGTTTTATCGTATTCCTCAGTATTGTTTATACGCAAATGGGAATGTCCGCCTTTAGAAAACCACTTTAACTGCTTATCGCTTGATGCTGTGGCGGCAAAAAGTTCTTTACTCTTTTCAGGGATAGAGAATACGTCCTTTTCACCGTACAAAAACAGAACCCTCTGTGTAAGCTTTTTAACCAGCTTAATGGGAGAAACCTTTCTGTAGTCTGCCCCTGCATATTTCTTTATAAAATGCATTACAAGATGAAGCACAGGGAAGGTCGGACGTCCCAGCTCCTTCATATGACGAAGGAAGGTTTCCTTAAAGGAAGTAAAGCAACCCTCGGTTACAAGTCCTTTTACCTCTTTAGGACAATTTTTGTCGGTCATAGCCATAAGACAAGAGGCTGTACCAACGCAAATTCCGTGATAATAAATTTCTTTAATCCCATACTTTTCTATAATAAAATTCGTCCAAGCAAGTAAATCGTTACCCTCTTTAAGACCTATAGTATTATAGATTCCGTCACTCAGCCCGTGAGCGCGTGAGTCAATAACCAAAACGTTAAAGCCCGATTTTTCGTAAGGCGATGCAAAATAGTAGGAATATTTAAGACATTCACATCTGCCCGGAAGTATAATAACACATTTTTCTTCTTGGCTAAAGCGGTAAAATTCACCATAAAGATTCAGAGAATCATTTACGATATGAACCTCTTCCATTTTGTCTTTTCTTTCCTCTGCCCACTTTATACCTGCTTCCCACATAGCAACCTGCTCTTCATTTTCAAGGCAGGAGCATACTCTGCCCCATTTTTCCTTATCGGTTTTTACAAGCTGTTCCTTATAAACCCGTTTTGCTATTGGAACTGTTTTTATAAGCATAAAAACTCCGCCAGACAAAAGCATAAATAAAAGGGCAACTATAAGCCAAATCCACCACATAAAACTCTCTCCACTAAATTAATAATACTTATTATATCAAAACTTTCAGCAAATTGCACTATTTTTTTGTAAAATGTTTCATTTTGTTGAAAAATGAAAATAAATGTGTTATATTAGAGTATATTGCTTTTGAGGAGAAGAAATATGAGTGAATTTGTTATTATCCCCGATACCTCTTGTGATTTAACAAAGGAATTACGAGAAAGGTTTAATATTCCCGATTATCTGCATGGAATTCTTTATCATCCCGACGGTAAAGAACAGCTTTCCTCTCTTGACTGGGAAGGCATCTCGGCTAAAGAGTATTACGACTCTATGAAGGGCAGAAAGGCTCTTTATAAAACCGCCACCCCCTTGGTAGGCGAGGTTTATGAGGTTTTCGAAAAATATTTAAAACAAGGAAAAGACGTTTTATCTATTTCCCTTTCTGCAAGTCTTTCTTCCATTTACGAAAACAACCTTAAGGTTGCTAATGACTTAATGGAAAAATACCCCGACAGAAAAATTATCTGTATTGACTCAATGAGATATTCAACCTCTCTTGCCCTTTTAATAATGGAAGCAAGTAAAAAACAGGCTGAAGGCTGTTCTATTGAAGAGGTTGCCGATTACGTTAACAAAATTAAGTATAATATTCACCAGATAGGCTCAATGGACGACCTCTTCTTCCTTGTAAAAACCGGAAGGGTTACGAATTTCAAAGCCTTCTTCGGACAAATGATCGGACTTAATATTATCGCCGACTTTAACGAGCACGGAATGAGCGAAGTTATAGGAAAAATCAAGGGACAGCGCGACGCCATTGAATCTTTCCTTGATTATATGGCTGAAACTGCCGTTGATATTGAAAATCAGACGGTATTTGTTGCTCACACCAACCGTGAAGCCGCCGCTAAATTATTGCGTGATAAAATCAAAGAACGCTTTAACCCGAAGGAAATCATATTAAACACCGTAGGTACTGCTTGCGGCGCCACCATAGGCCCCGGACTTTGCGCCGCCTTTTATAAAGGAAAGCCCACAAGCAAGGATATGGTTTACGAAAAAGAGCTTATGGCAAAAATTATTGAAAGCAAGAAAACCAAATGATTGGAGGAATCAAGATGAATTTTGCAATTATTTCCGACTCTACCTGCGACCTTAATAACGAGCTTCGCACTAAATATGATATAGATTACGCTTATATGAACTATGTTATTGACGATAAAGAATATCCCGCAATGCTCGACTGGCAGTATCATTCTCCCAAGGAATTTTACGACCTTATGAGAAACGGTACCCGTATTACCACAACTCAGGTTCCCAGAGAGGTATTTACTGATAAATTTTCTGCATATCTTAAAGAGGGCAAGGACGTTATTTACATATCCTGTTCCTCGGCTCTTTCGGGTTCATATAACCTTGCAACCCTTATTGCAAAGGAGCTTATGGAAGAATATCCGAACAATAAAATTTACTGTATTGACTCTCTTATCAGCTCCTTCGGTCAAGGCGGTCTCGCTATTATGGCTGCTCAGCTTAGAGGAGAGGGCAAAAATGCCCAAGAGGTTGCCGATTTCCTTACCGAAAACAGACTTAAGATGAACCAGTGCGGAACCTGCGACACGTTGGAATATCTTCGCAGAGCCGGCAGAGTTAAGGCTTCCAAGGCCTTCTTTGGAAATCTTTTCGGTGTTAAACCCATTATTATTTCCGATATAGCAGGTCAGAACTATGCTTATAAAAAGGCAAAGGGCGCTCTTAACGCAAAACGCGCTATAGTTGAATATCTTGCTCAGGTTGTGGAAAATCCTGAAGATCAGATTCTTTATATTTCCCACGCTGATGACGAGGAAAGCGCAATCCTGCTTCGCGATTTAGTTATGGAGCAGATTCCCTTTGCAGACTGTCACATCGGCTATATCGCTCCCATTGTAGGTTCCTGTGTTGGCCCCGGAGCCATAATTTCCTTCTGCTATGGAAAAGAAGTTACCATAAAAGGTGATGATTAATTTATGATACTCAGTTCTATCGACGTTTCACTTTGGCAAAATATGTTAAAGTACGGTTACCTTAACCTCAAACGTAATATGACGGTAATCGACCAGCTTAACGTATTCCCCGTTCCCGACGGCGATACGGGAAAGAATATGACAATGACCATAGAAGGCGGAGTAGCAGGAACAAAAAGCTCTCTTTCTTCTATTGGCGAAATGATGACACAGTTCTCCCGCAACTGTCTTCTTTCAGCCCGCGGAAATTCAGGCGTAATTCTTTCTCAGTTTATAAGAGGTCTTGCTAAAGGAAGCGAAAATATCACTTCCTTTGATTACGACACCTTTAAAGCCGCCTTTGAGTCAGGAAAGGAATACGCATATAATGCCGTTGCTACCCCCACCGAAGGCACAATTTTAACCCTTATCCGTGAGGGAAGCGACTTCTTAAATTCAAAGGAATTTCAAAACTTTGAAGAGCTTTTTACTTCGCTTATTGACCGTCTCCACCGTTCTTTACAACACACTCCCGATCTTCTTCCCGTTTTAAAGGAAGCGGGAGTAGTAGATAGCGGCGGCGCAGGTCTTGTATGCATTTTTGAAGGTATGCTCTCTGCAATTCGCGGCGAAGAAATTGATGATACCGAAATTCTTGAAAGCTCAAACGAATTTGTGCTATCTTCAGGCTTTGATGAAAACAGCGTTCTTGAATACGGCTACTGTACCGAATTTATACTCCAATTACTAAAGGCAAAAACCGATATTGATGCCTTTTCCCTTTCTGACCTTACAGAAAAGCTTGGCGAACTCGGTGACTCTGTAGTAACGGTTCAGGATGGCAGTTTGGTAAAGGTACACGTTCACACCTTTTCTCCCGAAACGGTTATTGCTCACGTTCGTCAGTTCGGTGAGCTTGTCACCGTAAAGATAGAAAATATGTCGGTTCAGCACAGTGAAATTCGTGCTGAAGAAAAAGAGAAAAAGAAGTTCTCCATTGTTGCAACTGCAACGGGAGAAGGGCTCAGCAGCTTCTTTACGGGAGTAGGCGTTGACGTAATTATTGACGGCGGAAGAACCAATAATCCCAGCGCCGAAGACTTTATTGCTGCCTTTAAAAAGACAAATGCCGAGCATATTATCGTTCTTCCCAACGATTCAAACGTAGTCCTTACCGCCCTTCAGGCTGCCCAGCTTTATAATGATGCGGATATACGGGTTATTAAAACAAAATCCCTTGCGGAAGGCTTCTCTGCTCTTTCGATGATGGACCTTTCGGTAGATACGGTAGAACAGCTTATTGACGATATGACCTGCTGTCTTGACAGCGTTGAAACAGGCTACGTTACCACCTCTACAAGAGATGCCTTTATAAGCGGTGTTGAAATCAAGAAAGGTCAATGGATGGGACTTGAAGGCGATACCGTTTACGCTTCGGTGGATGATCCCTTAACAGCCGCTATGGAGCTTTTCAGAAAATTGCCCGATATTGACGAAAAACAGGTTGTTACCGCCTTTTACGGCAAGGGCGCAGATGAAGAAGAGGTAAGCCGACTTGAAGAGATGTTCAAGGAAGAATTCCCCCTTATCGAAATCGGCTTTATTGAAGGCAATCAAGACGTTTACCGCTATATTTTCGCTATAGAATAAGAGGAACTGCTTTGAAAAAAATAATAATTGATATTTACGGCGCCGATAACGGCCCTGCGCCCATTATAAAAGGCGCATTAAAGGCTATGGAGCAATATGACGATTTAGGTGTCATATTTGTAGGAAATAAAGAGGTTATCACTTCCCTTACGGGAGAAAATGACCGTATCGAAATAATCGAAACTGATGACTTCATTAAAAACGAGGAAAATCCTCAGGTAGTTTTCAGCGGCAGAGAAAACAGCTCTATGGTGCTTTCTCTTACCAATTTAAAGCATAATGATGATTGCATCGGTATGCTCAGCGCCGGAAGTACAGGTGCGCTTCTTATCGGTTCTATCCGTCATTTAGGTCTTATAAAGGGACTTCGCACCCCTGCCCTTTCTTCCGATTTACCCCTTTTTAACGGAAAGCTTGTATGTCTTGTGGATTGCGGCGCAAATATAGCCTGCACACCCCATGACCTTGTTCGTTTTGCTCTTATGGGCAATGCCTTTAAAGAGTGCGTATCCCCCGATATAAAGCCTCGCGTGGCTCTTTTATCGGTTGGCAAGGAAGAAGGCAAAGGCAATGACCTTACCAAAGAAGCCTATTCCCTTATAAAAGAGCTTCCCATTAATTTTATAGGAAATATGGAAGGCAGCGACCTTGTTACAGGCTATGCAGACGTAGTTGTAAGCGACGGTTTTTCCGGCAATATCATTCTTAAATGCGCCGAAGCTACAGGCCTTGTTGCAAAGGGCATTGTTGATGAAATGGCTAAGAGAGAAAACCGAAGCGACGATCCTCTGATTAAAGCAATTTCCCATTATATAAATCAGACCTTTAACTATAACGCCCGCGGCGGCGCAACCTTTTTAGGCACCGAAAAAACGGTTATTAAAATGCACGGCTGCGCTGTAGAGGATACCGTTGTTTCCTGCATTGAACAGCTACTAAGACTTGAAAAAGCAGGATTTAGAGAAAAAATTAAAAAGGCTATGGAAAAATAAAAAATACCGACCACCGAAGTGGTCGGTAAATTTATCTTTGTTATCCTATCCACATTATTCTGTGCATAATCTTATGTATTTGATACTCTACAAAAAGTACAAGCAACATAGCCACAAAAAGCAGTAAGAAAATTGGTATTACCTGAGTAAAGGCACCGATAAGCTTTAAAAATCCGGTATATGCGCTGGCTCTTATGGCGCCGAACAGCAAGGTTCTGAAATAGTCTTTATAAACAACCTTTCTGAATACCACAAAGCGTTGCAGAAAAATTGATATAAGGGTTGACATTACAACTGCAAAGGGTACTGCAACATATGCCTGACTATAAGAAAAAAATCCCGAAATAAAGGCAAAGGCAAAAAGCATAACCAAAACGCTTATTAAAGAAGGCCAAAGGCTTGAAAACAGTCTTTTATATATTCTTACGGTATCCTTAACGGGATTAAAGTGGGAACTTTTATTACCGTCTATATAAATTGCCTTTATGGGCATAGTTGCTATTTTTATACCCTGTTTGTCGGCAAAGCAAAGCATATTCATTTCATAGTCGTATTTATCGCCCTTAACCTTTAAAAGCCAATCAATATGCTTTTTATGAAAGCCTCTAAGTCCCGACTGATTATCGTCAAAATAGTGTCCCGTAAGAATGGTATAAACTATTCTTGAAAGCACATTTCCGAATTTTGAACGGAAGGGAATTTTCCCCTGAAGATATCTTACGCTTAAAACGAAATCATTACCGTTTTGAAGTTTTTCTTTTACTCTTACTATATCTTCAACCCTGTGCTGACCGTCAGCATCAGCAGTTATAATATGCTCCTCATCGGGAAATAATTCTCTTACAGCGGCAAAGCCTTTTTTCAGCGCCGCCCCCTTGCCTTCGTTTTCTTTTGAATGAATAACCTTGGCGAAAGGCGACACAGCATCAAAAATATCGTTGCAGGCACAGCTACTGCCGTCATCCACAATAAGTATTGAAAACTTCTGCTTTGAAAGCTCATTAACCAGCCCTATAAGCTCTTCATCAGGTTGATATGCAGGTATCACCACAACACTCATTTTATTTTCCCCTCATCTTTAAAAAACTGTCAATATTTTCCAGTAATCCGTTATTTGCAGTGCCGTCCGCTTCAAATAAAAGATTTGTATGTCCGTCGCTTCCCTCTTTATCCATAACTAAAAGGGTGACGTTCTGATTTTTTTCACCAATATGCGAAAATACGGAATACTTTTCTTTAGGATAAGTGCCGTCATTTTCTCCCTGTACCACCAAAACAGGAATATCGCTTTTGCTTATATTCTCATCTGCCCTTGTGTTAAGGGTTTCTTTATCAAAAAGAGTTCTCTGATAAAGCCACAAAAAAGGATAATTAATATATGCTATAAAGCCTACCTTATCGGCAGCAGGCTGAATGATAGCCTCCATACTGCTGTTTACTCCGCTGACGCTTACCGCCGCTTTTATATCATATCCGTCGTCAAGAACGCTCAGTACAGCATATGCCCCTCGGCTATGTCCCAAAAGATATATATCCTCATAACCCAAACGGTTATTTTTTTCCAAGAACTCAAGGGCGCTTTTAAGGTCATAAACCGTCTGCGCAAAGCCTACGGAATCCTTGCCCTCGCTTTTTAAATACCCTGTAGTATCAAAGGTAAAAATGCCGTAGCCAAGGTCTGTCAGTTCCTTTATCTGCCATATATAATCATCAGCCACCGCTTTATATCCCGTAACCAAAACAATAAGCGATTTTGAATTTCCCTCATAGAAATATCCGCAAAGGCTGTTTTTACCGCTTTTAAAGGTCATTTCCTGCCTTTTATCAATAAAGTCGCTAAGGCTTTCGGGTATAACAGCAGATACATCATAACGGCTAAATGTAAAATCATAAATGACTTTTGTCAGCATTAGTGATATAATAATAAATGAAAAGAACGAAATAATGATAATTTTCCATATCCTCTTAAAAGATTTCTTTTTAAAAGATATCATTATTATTCCCTTCTTTGCTAAAAAATATTTGGAGAGTAAATATGAAAACCGACTATCCCAAAATTTTAAATGAAGAAAATTTCAACGAGAAAATGCCGATTTTTGAACAAGAGTTAAAAGATATACGAAAAATCGTTTATCTTGATAGCTTTGACGGCAAATCCCTTTACTGTGAAAGCTACCTTCAAAAAAATGCCGATAAAAATATGGTAATACTCCACGGCTTTACGGAATTTTCTCCAAAATACCGCGAAACTGTTATGTATTTTTTAAAGCTTAATTACAACGTGTTCATTTATGACCAGAGAGGTCACGGACTTTCCCACCGTGAAGCAGAGAACCTAAACCTTATTCACGTAAAGTCCTTTAAAAATTATGTTAAAGACCTTGAATGTGTAATAGAAAAGCTTGTAAAGGTTAGCGGAAAAGACCTTCCCATACATCTGTTTTCACATTCTATGGGCGGCGCCGTTGCTCTCCTTTATATGATGAAGCATAGTGAAAATATAGAAAAAGCCGTTCTTTCTTCCCCTATGATAAGTCCGAAAACAAGAGGAGTGCCCCGTTTCTTTGTTATGCTTATGGTGGCCTGTCACGGAATGTTTCTCGGTTGGAAAAGACCTTTCGTTTTTGCAGGAAAATTCGATCCCGACGTGCAAATCAAGGATACTCTTGATACCTCGCTTTCCCGTTTTACCGCTACAATGGAAATAAGAAAGAGTAAAAAAGAATATCAATCTGCCGCCGCCACTAACAAATGGATGTGGGACGCACTTGCCGTACAGGACAAACTTATGAGAAAGAAAAGCCTAAAAAAAATAAAATCCAAGGTACTTATTATAAGCGCGGAAAATGAGACGGTAGTAAAAAACGAATTTCATCCCAAGGTTGCAAAAATTATAGAAAATGCATCTATAATCACAGTTCCTTGCGCAAAGCATAACATTTTCTTTTCTTCGGGAGAAACTCTGGAAAATTACTATTCCCTGCTTTTCGACTTTCTTACCTAATATTCTACCATAAACAACATATAAAAGCAACAAAAAAGAACTTCCCTTAACCAAGGGAAGCCTTTTTATTTGTAACTACAGTATGCTCATAGCAACTGAATTTTTCTTCGATATTTTCGGGAAGTGTCTTTTGGGTAAATGCGCTGACTATCGGAACGAGAACGAGTCCGCCAAGCATCGCAAATACGCCGGAATACAGAGAATTTGTAAATACAAAGCTTAAAACGGGAATATTGCTGACCTTTATAAGTCCCATACCGATTAAAAGCTGTACCGTTTCAAGTCCGATACCGAAAGCAAAGCTTGTAGCTACCGCAGCTTTAGTAGTCTTTTTAGAGTATAAGCCATAGAGGAAGGGAGCGAGAAAAGCGCCTGCCAAAGCTCCCCAGGAAACGCCCATCATTTGAGGGATAAATACCGAGTCTGACCATACAGAATCCTTCAAAATAGCAATAACAGCAGAAATTACTATAAAGAATACTATAAATATTCGCATTATAAAAACGCTTCTTTTTTCGCTTATTTCCTTTTTGATTAAGGGCTTAACCACGTCGAGAGTCAATGTTGAAGAGGAGGTTAAAACAAGGGAGGAAAGGGTTGACATAGAAGCAGAAAGCACCAGCACTATAACCAGCGAAACTATAACGGCAGGTAAATCCTTTATCATGGTGGGGACAATGGAGTCGAAAAGCACCTTGCCGTTTTTAACTGACGGTTCATAGAGTCTTCCGAAACCGCCTAAGAAGTAACAGCCGCCTGCAACTATAATAGCAAAAACGGTAGAAATAACCGTACCCTTTTTAATGGAATCTTCATTTTTTATAGAATAGAATTTGCCAACCATCTGAGGAAGTCCCCAGGTTCCAAGAGAGGTAAGCATTATAACAAAGAAAAGGAAAATAGGGTTAGGGCCGAATATGGAGGTGTACTGTGTGCCTGCTTTTACACCAAGACTCTCTGCCGCCGCATTAAAGCCGCCATGTGAATTAAGAACCGATGCAATTACGGCAATAATTCCCACAAGCATTATTATTCCCTGAATAAAATCATTGATTGCCGTAGCCATATAGCCGCCGAAAATAACGTAAACTCCTGTCAGCACCGACATAGCTACAACTATTATCCAGTAGTCAATATTGAACACATTATTAAAGAGAGAGGAAAGTCCGTTGTAGAGAGATGCAGTATATGGAATAAGGAATATAAATACAATAAAAGAAGCAACTACCTTTAATTTTTTACTGTCATAACGCTTTTCAAAGAAATCGGGCATTGTTTTACTGCCTAAATGCTGTGTCATTACCCTTGTTCGTCTGCCGAGCACCGTCCAGGCGAGAAGGGAACCTATAAAAGCATTGCCAAGACCTATCCATGTGGAAGCAAGACCGAAATTCCAACCGAACTGACCTGCATAGCCTACAAATATTACCGCGGAAAAATAGGACGTACCGAAGGCGAAGGCGGTAAGCCACGGGCCCACGTTTCTGCCGCCAAGAACAAAGCCTTCAACGTTGGTAGAATTTTTTCTGCAATAAAGTCCCACACCTATCATAAGACCGAAGAAAAGTATCAACATCGGTATGGTAATTAAAGCTGTGTTACTCATTTTTTATTTCTCCTTTCGTGCTTTAAAGATTTAAAGCGTTGAACTGTTGTTATCACTTTAGCACTTTAAAGCGAAAATGTCAAGAGTTTTTTTAAAATTTTTAAAATTTTCTGAAAAAATCAGCTTTTTTAGGCTTTTCCGTCATTTTCTTGTTGACAAACACGCTTTAAAGTGTTAAAGTGTTTATATAAAAAAAACGAGGTTTATGCGATGACTATTGTTCACCTACTTGAAAAAAATGCAAAAGAATTTGCAAACGATACGGCGCTGGTTGAAATCAATCCCGACCAGCCCGAAACCAGAAAGCTTACGTGGAATGAATATGAACTTGTTCAGCCCACCAATAAAAAGCACTACCGCAGAGAGATAAGCTGGGAAGTATTTAACGAAAAAGCCAACCGTCTTGCCAATATGCTTACCGCTAACGGTATAGGTAAAGGAAAAAAGGTTGCTATACTTTTAATGAACTGTATTGACTGGCTTCCTATTTATTTCGGAATTTTAAAGGCAGGGGCATTGGCTGTTCCCCTAAACTTCCGTTATTCTTCCGACGAAATCGACTACTGTCTTGATTTAGCCGAAGCCGACGTGCTTATTTTCGGTAATGAATTTGTAGGACGTGTTGAAGCCGTTGCTGAAAAAATCAGCAAAAAATGCACCCTTATATATTTAGGCGCAGGCTGTCCTGCTTTTGCTGATGACTATAATGACCTTATAAGCGAGTTTTCGGGCAGTTTCCCCGAATGTACTCTTACCGAGGAAGACGATGCCGCAATTTATTTTTCATCCGGTACTACGGGCTTTCCAAAAGCCATTTTACATAAGCACAGAAGCCTTATTCATTCCTGCCGCGTAGAGCAGGCTCACCACGGACAGACAAAGGACGACTGCTTCCTCTGTATTCCTCCCCTTTACCACACGGGCGCTAAGATGCACTGGTTCGGAAGCCTGCTCGTCGGCTCAAAGGCGGTTATTTTAAAGGGAACGCAGTCGAGAAACATCCTTAAGGTCGCCGCAGACGAGAAATGCACCATAGTCTGGCTCCTCGTTCCTTGGGCGCAGGACATTTT
>JAZSPU010000025.1:0-8736 GCA_045537575.1 Acutalibacteraceae bacterium | reverse complement strand
CTGGAAAGAGAACCGAAAGGCTCAATACGACCGCCTTTAAGATAATACTGACCTTCGGTAATATAGCCTGTATTATCAGGAACAGGGTGGGTTACGTCATCGCCGGGCATAGTTGTAACTGCAAGTACTGTAACCGAGCCTGAATCGGCAAAGTCTACCGCCTTTTCATAACGGGCGGCAAGCTGTGAATAAAGATCTCCGGGGTAGCCTCGGTTAGAGGGCACCTGCTCCTGCGTTATCGCGATCTCCTTCATAGCGTCCGCAAAGTTGGTCATATCGGTAAGGAGCACCAATACGTCCTTATTCTGCAAAGCAAACTGCTCTGCCACCGCAAGCACCATATCGGGTATCATCATACATTCGACCGTGGGGTCGGATGCGGTGTGGATAAACATAACCGTTTTGCTGAGTGCGCCGCCCTTGGACAGCTCGTCCTTGAAGTAGAGAAAATCGTCATACTTAAGGCCCATACCGCCAAGCACTATAACGTCTGCCTGTGCCTGCATAGCAATACGGGCAAGGAGTTGATTATACGGCTCACCCGAAATAGAGAAAATAGGAAGCTTTTGGGAAACAACCAAAGTATTGAACATATCAATCATTGGAATATTGGTTCTCATCATTCGGTTAGCAAGAATACGTTTGGTAGGATTAACCGAGGGGCCGCCTATAGTTTTCATATTTTCAGTCAGTGCAGGGCCCTTATCTCTGGGCTCACCCGAGCCGTTAAATATTCGTCCCATCAGGTCCTCACTAAAGGAAACTCTCATTTCGTGACCTAAGAAGCGCACTTCGTCATTTGTTGCAACACCCTTACCGCCTGCAAAAACCTGAAGGGATACAGTATCGCCGTCGATTTTATTAACCTGAGCCAATGATTTACCAAAGCGAGTATTTATCACAGCAAGTTCATTATAACGAACTCCATCTGCTTTAACGGTAATTACGTTTCCGACAATTGATTCAATTCGGTTAAAAACTTTATTCATTCTTAGTCACCGTCCTTTAGTAAAAGCTCAGCTTCATTACTTATCATTCCGCAACCTTCTCGGTAAAGCGCGTCAATTTCCAATTCAATCTTTTTAAATTCATTACTCATAAATTCAGCGTAGTTCCAGTCGATAAATCTCTGTCTCATACGGTTAAAGAAATTTCGGGCTTCGTCCTTGCTTGTTAAAGCATAGTCACTTCCTAAAACGTATATAAGCTTGTCGGTAACGTAACGCTGACGGGAAGTATCACAGTTAGCATCAACCGGATCAAAGGAGTTTTGCTGCAGATAAACAGCATCTAGCATTTCCTCTTTAAGATAGGTAACGTAGTCGGCAATGGTGGTACCTTCTTCACCGATAACCTTCATCATAGAACCGATTTCATCACCGCTGACAAGAATTTTCTTGCAGAACTCTGATTTTTTGCTATCTATAACACATTTATATTTCGACCAAGAAATAAGAGGGTCAATAGCGGGATATTTTCTTGCGTCACTGCGTTCACGGGAAAGACCGTGGAAAGCGCCTACAACCTTTAGAGTTGCCTGAGTTACAGGTTCTTCAAAGTTACCGCCTGCAGGAGATACTGTACCGCCTATGGTAACCGAGCCTGTGCTTCCGTCGGGAAGACGAACGTAGCCTGCTCTTTCATAGAATGCCGCAATATAGGATTCAAGATATGCAGGGAAAGCTTCTTCACCGGGGATTTCTTCAAGACGTCCCGACATTTCACGAAGCGCCTGAGCCCAACGGGATGTGGAGTCGGCAAGAAGCAGAACGTTAAGTCCCATCTGACGATAATATTCAGCAAGGGTTACCGAAGTATAAACAGAGGCTTCACGGGAAGCAACGGGCATTGAAGAGGTATTACAAATAATTATGGTGCGTTCCATAAGCGAACGTCCTGTTTTGGGGTCAACAAGCTCGGGGAACTCGGTAATGGTTTCAACAACCTCACCTGCACGTTCGCCGCAAGCCGCAATTATAACTATATCAACGTCTGCATATTTAGAGGTTGTATGCTGCAGTACCGTTTTACCTGCGCCGAAGGGACCGGGGGTACAATAGGTTCCGCCCTTAGCTACAGGAAAAAAGGAGTCAATAAGACGCACCTTTGTTTCCATTGTCTGAACGGGAGCAAGTCTTTCGCTGTAGCAGTTTATAGCGCGTTTAACGGGCCACTTAAAAGTCATTGTAAGGGGAATATCTTTGCCGCGTTCATCAGTTATAACCGCAACCGTTTCTTTAAGGTCGTATTCGCCCTTCTCTTTAATAGATTTAAGAGTATATACTCCAAGCAAATTAAAGGGAATAAAAATCTTATGGGTAAAGGGGCCTTCGGGAACGGTTCCGAAATATTCACCTGCTCTGAGTGTATCGCCTATTTTGGCTGTAGGAGTAAACTCCCACTTTTTGTCCATATCAAGACCGTCGGCATACACGCCACGCTCCAAAAACCATCCTGCCTGCTCAGCCAAAATGGGTAGCGGATTTTGAAGGCCGTCATAAATCTGACCTAATAGACCGGGGCCTAGGTCTGCCGACAGCATTTCGCCTGTAAATTCAACCTCGTCAGAGCATTTAATACCGCCTGTCATTTCATAAACTTGAACCTGAGCAATATTTCCTTTTATTCTGATAACTTCACTTTTAAGTTTAGTACCATCTACTAAAACATAGCAAATTTCATTCATAGAAACCTGTCCTTCAAACTGAACAGATACAAGGTTTCCGTTAATGCTTACTACCTTTCCTCTACTTTGAGTCATTATATAGCCTCCACCCTTTCTCCATTTAAAATGGAGTCGTAAATATTTCTATATGCGGCTTCGCCAAGTTCTTTATTGAACCCTCTCATCCGCAAAGTCAGTTTTAATTTAATATAAAAATAATAGATATAATCACAAGAAAAACTATCAATTGGCCTTAAGGCTTCCAGAAATTTAAGTCGGTATTCTAAAAGATACCGTTCAGCCCCCATAGGACTATTAATTTCTGTTGCCGTATTTGCAATTTTTACAAACTCCGTAGGCAAGGCGCTATTTTGAAAATCAATTTTCTTACCTAGTTTTTCTGCTCTTATTTTAGCAAGTGCCAATCGCAAATTACGTTCGCCCTCATTCCACGCATCTATTAAAGCCGAACCTGTTTTTTCACAATTTTTTGACGGAGCAAGGGAAATCTTTTCAAAGTCACTCAGCTGATTTTCTCCTAAATGCTCTCGGCACAGCTCACAAAAACGCTCTTCGGTAATGGGAAGCGGCATATTGTCACCCAGTCCGTCTAAAGACGGTAACTGTGATATTAAATAATACAGAGCCATAATTATTCCGCCTCTTTGAGAAGTTCATATACTTTGGGGCTTAAAAAATTAGATAACATCTCTACAACAGCTTCTTTTGAATAATCGTAATAAGCGCTGCCGTTATTAACTGCAATACGGAATCCCTTATCAAAATTATCGTTAGCTTTAAGGGTTACGCCGCTAAGCATTTTTTCTTTAAGCTGAGAAACCAAGCTGTCTTCAAAAGCCTTTAAGTCGTCGCTGTTTAAGATAAGCTCCAAGCTTTCGGCATCTGCGTTTTTAGACCAGTTTTCCAAAACCTTTACTAAAAGAGTGGAAAAATCTTCGCTTGAATATACACTAGCTACCTTTTCACCAACTATAGAGTTAAGCTCTCTTGCAACGCTATCTCTAAAGGAAATAAGAAGATTACGTCCTGCCTGTTTTAAAGCTTCTTCGCTCGATTTAACAACTCTGTCGTTTTCAGCCTTGGCATCACTTATAATTTTTTCTGCTTTTTCTTTTGCATCATTTATAATTTTTTCAGCCTCTTGCTTTGCAGAGTCAACTATAGACTTAGCCTCAACTTCAGCAGCCTCTACGCCCTCTTTTTTTATCTGTTCAATAAGTTCATTAATTTGTATTTCCATAGAGCCTTCTCCTTTTTATAATCAAACTTTAATAAACATTTTACCACAAAAAAGTATTGTGTTCAACAAAATTAACGTCACTTTATTTTTTTTTACAAATTAGTCACATTTAACCGTCTTGGCATATTTGCATATATCATCGTACTGACCGCTAAATTCATCCTCATCAGCCGCAAAGCAAACCACCCATAAACAACTGCTTCCTTTATAAAACATAGTAGCCACCTTTAAATCCTCTTCTCCGTCTTCTTTCATTATGCATTGAAGTGTAGGAATACCGTCAAGCTCTGTAACCTCGGTAGGATTATGTTTTTCTATAACAGAACGGTAAATTTCCGCAAATTCAGCAGCCGAAGTTGTGCCGCCGTCATCAAGAACAGCCTTGACACCTATTACAGTAAGGTCGTCGTTGCCAATAACTAAATCATACTCCTCGCTTACAAAGTCCATTCTCACAAAATTCGTAGTAAGTTCAATAGAAATCCCGTCATATTCAAATGTCTTTGGTTCCTCGTCCCTTGTGGAATCAGAAAGATCCTTTAAAAAGGTGCATCCGCAAAGAGACAGCATAAGGCATACAATCATAATTAAAGCTAATATTTTTTTCATTTTTTAGTCACCTCTTAGAAAAATTATAGCAGATTAAAAGACACAAAGCAAGACAAAAAAATAAGCCGTGAGTTTCACGGCTTATTTTACGCTTTGAACATAACGGACGGGTGTTGCGACCTCTCGCCTTCTCCTTGAGGAGAAGGTGGGTTTTGCGTAGCGCCCCTTGCCTAAAGGGGAGAGGGCCGCGTGTAAACGTGGCGAGGGGATTTGCAAAAGTCGGATGAGGTGTAGTTTATTTCCACCTCACCACCGTCTTCGACGGAGCCTTTTTCTCCGAAAACGGGAACCCTTTTGTCCTTCGGACATTTCACCTAACAGGGGAATTACCTCAAGGAGAAGCCTTAAACTTTTTGTTTACTTCAAATCCTTACGTGAGAATTTCCACATACCGTGGCCGAGAAGGCATCCTGTAAACACAACAGGCGTTACCACGTAATACCATATATCCTCTGCTTTATAGGATGAGCCAAGACCTATATTGGCAGAAGAATTAAAGACGTTAATTCGCTGAATAAACTCTATAATCTTAACCGTTTTTTCCATATCAGGTTCTAACGAAATAACTGTAATCACTACCTGTAATATTCCTGCAATCATGGTGAAGCCTAATACAACGGCAATATACATAACTATAACCATACCGACATTTTTTTGTGTCGCACAAAGCCAACTCATAAAGGCTGCTGCAAAAACATAAACCAAAAGCTGAAACAATAACGATTCTAAGAAATACCAAAAATCTGCCAACACAAAGGGTGTGGACTGATAATCAAAAAACGGCAGACTAATTGCCAAAGTCAAAAGAGCGTGTGCCAAAACAATGCCGAATAAAGTAACAGAGCAAACCGTAAAGATGGATAAAAATATTGATATACGCGAATGACCGCTGATAATCTTATTACGTACAGTGCCAAAACTGAAATCCTTAAACAAAATAATGCCTATAAGAAGCGGTGCTATAAGTCCTAAATTATTCCCAAAGGAAAATGCGCCGAAAAACTGTCCTTTAGCGGTTACGTACCCCTTTAAAAGTTCTTCGGTTACGGGGTCTATATCACTCATAGTGCCAAACATTAAAACATATAACAGAGGGGTGATTACAGCAAATACAACCGCTAAAATGCAGACAACTAAAAACAGTTTATCTCTAAAAAATCTTTTAAAATCCGATTTAATAAGTCGAGTCATTAACGTCTGCCCCCTATCGTTTCAAGATAATAATCCTCAAAGCTTGATTCTTTACAGTTAACAGCGGTAATATGAATACCCTTTTCGATAACCAACGATAAAACTTCGTTAAGATTAATTTCGCCTACAATATGAACACCGTTAGGAATATACGAAACAGTTTTATCAGTAAGAGTGCTGAGAACTTCATAAAGTGCTTCAGGGTGCTGAGCGGTAATATCGGTAGTTTTAGACATTTCATCCTGAAGGTCATTTGCGGTAATTTCCTTAATAATATGACCTTTGGAGATAATTCCGTACTTGGTAGCAACAAGGGAAAGCTCACTTAAAATATGAGAAGAAATAAGAAATGTAATATTCTTTTCACGGTTAAGCTTTAAAATAAGTTCACGAATTTCCACTATTCCTGCAGGGTCTAGTCCGTTCATTGGCTCATCCAAAATCAAAAATTCGGGTTCCCCCAGTAAAGCCATAGCAATGCCGAGACGCTGACGCATACCGAGAGAAAAATCACCAACGCTCTTTTTATCCTTTAAAAGATGTCCAAGTCCTACTTCATCTAAGGTTTTAGCAATTTTTTCGTCCGCCGTAATTCCCAATACTAAACATTGCATTTTAAGATTTTCATATGCAGACATATTCTGATATATAGACGGACTTTCTACAACTGCGCCCACCTTACGTCGAGCCTCTTTTATTTCCTTTGAATTGTTGCTCACGCCAAACAGCTCAAAGCTTCCCGAATCAGAAAAAATAAGTCCTGTAATAAGGCGAATAATGGTGGTTTTTCCCGAGCCGTTTTCGCCTACAAAGCCGTAAATATCGCCCTTGCTTATGGTCATATTAGCATCATTTACCGCAAGTTGCTTTTTGTATCTTTTGCTTAACCCAAAGGTTCTTAGTACATATTCCATAAAGCGTTCCTTTCTAAAAATTATATTTTAATCATTAAGTTTAATATAACATTTTTTACCTATATTTTCAAGTTATACATATAAAAAACAGCCAAAGTTTTTACTTTGGCTGTTTTTCTATACTGATAAAATAATTACGGCTTACTTACAATTTGAATGTCAAATTTATAATCCTCATTCATAATATCTTCTTCAGTAAAACTAGTAAAGAGTATTTCCTTTGCGCCTGTACGTTCTCTGTCATAAGTAAGATAAATTCTATTATTATAAAAATCAACGTCGGGATATGATAGGTCTTCTCTTTCATCAATACAACGTTTATACTTCCACGTAATGCCGTCATCTTCCGAAAGATATACCGTCATATTTTTGCGGTCTTTTTTATCATCATTGTTCACAAGCAATAATCTACCGCTTGGAGTACGAGAAACGTAAAATCTTGTATGGGGAGTTTCAATATCGGTTAAAGCAGTTTCGCTCCAAGTCAGCCCCCCGTCACTTGAATAACTTTGAGCTAAATATCCTACGTAGGTTCTTGCAAACATTCTGATACGGCCATCTTTCATTTGGTAAGCCATAGTTTCGTCAAATGCGGTACCGATTTTCTTTGAACCGTAGTAATGCTTATAGCTAATGCCTTTATCGTCCGAAATGCTGTAACCGTAACGGTCACTTAGCTGGTCATAGTTGAAATTTATCCATCTTCCGCTATTTAAAACAAGAGGTTTACAGCGCAAAAAACCTATATCTAAATATCTTGGAGCAGAAAAACTTAAAGTAGGAGCATCAGGGTTATCGCAAACGCTCACCCATTCAGAATGTTCAAAATCAGGAAACTGATAGCCGTCAACAATTATCCACGGTTGATTTCCCTTTATCTCAGGCTTTGGATTTGTGGCTAAATCCGTATTATTCTGAACCCAAAAGACGTAGAGTTTGCCTTCGGGCGAGGTCCAAAGCTGTATATCAAGGGCGTGTATAAACTTTTCCTTATTGCTGGGGATAACCAGTACCGGCTCACTCCAGGTTTTTCCAAAATCATCACTGTAAATCAGAAGGTTGTAGTTATCCATATGGGGCTCTTTAATACCACCCGAATACCAGCCCATAAAAATTCTGCCGCCCTTAGTAATGGCAATAGTCGGACAGCCCTGAAACTGTCTTATCTTTTCCGAATACTTTTCACTCTTTGGGTATAAAAGCAAATCACAGGAAATCTTTGAAGCATTGTTATTCATATCCTCACCTCTATTAGCAGTTTAGCAAAAAACATTCATAAATCAAGACAAAGTCTTGGATAGCATCATTACAATATAATTCCGATTCATAAAACCCTTCAATTTACTTTTTGTATGTATCAATAGTTGCGCATTTAGTTTTAATAAACTCTAAAAATTCATTATATTGTTCTTTGGATTCGAAAGAAGATAACGGTAAAAAATAAGACATAGCTCTATTGATATGAAAATAAATAATTTTTTCATCAACTATGCTTATTCTTTCTATAGCAAAATATTTATTCTCAGTTTTATTTTCAGGAGTAGTTTCTACAAAAACTTCATCATAAAATTCTATAACCGATTCGGGTGAATATGCCAATTTGCCGTTTTTCTCGAAGCTCTTGATAGTAAATTTAAAAGTCCACGAAATAAATTTAGTAGTAAATATCATTACGAAAATCATAACAAGCACTAACGGAATAACATTTAAAAAAGACTCTTTAGAAAATCCATTCACAAACAAAAAAGCTAAAATAAAAATTGCAATAATTATAGCGACGGTAATCCTAAAAGACGTAATCTGTTTTTTGCCATAATATGATCTAAACATTATAAATTTGTTGAAATCTAAATAATCTTGGTTATTAATATTTACATTAAATCGAAATTTCATACAATTCACCTCTTGAGCGTATTATAGCATAAAAGCGGTAGAAAATCAATGCGAAGCATTGTATGTAATCAACACGAATGTTGGATGGAATCCGCCATAGGCGGTATGGAATCAATCCGAAGGAAATACACGCTGATGCGTGATGCCATACAGTCGCACCGCGTCTGATTCCATACACCCTTGCGGGTGATGCCATGCCAATC